>JAHEAO010000105.1 GCA_024642725.1 Paracoccaceae bacterium
ATCCGGGCGAAACGAGCCGGTCGTCATCAGCATCATCGGGTAATCAGTGGTAGAAGAGTTCAGCGAAACCGAAGTTGTCACCGGGATCATGCCTCTTCCGCTGACGGCAATATCGGTGGGATTCGAGGTCGAGATCAGCGGGCCTCGCTCATCGATCAACCGCTGCGTCGACGTGCGGACACCGCCGGCGGAATAATGGCCTGCGGCGCTTCCGTTGATCACCTGAGCATGGAAATCTGCAGTCGCTCGCTTGTAGCCATAGGTTGCCGAATTGGCGATGTTGTCGGAGATTGTGGCCAATCTTGTGGCATTGGCATTCAAGCCTGCCACGCCCGCGTTGAGCGAGGAAGAAATTGTCATGGGTAGCGCCTTTCTGCTGCTAATGCCCCTAGTCCTTCCTGACGTTACGGCGTGCGGCTTAACAGGGCCCTAACGTTCAACCTCCCTGCTATGCCGGGTCCCTTAGCAGCGTAATCTCCAGCCGATTGTTTCGATTGGACATCGGGTTGGCTGCCGCCGGGCGATTGTCGGCATAACCTGTTACCCGCTCGATCCTCTTCGAAGGCATTCCCTCTTGTTCGAGCAGTTTACGGACGATGTCAGCGCGCTCTGACGACAGGTTCCACACCGGCGACTGGGCAATGACGACCGGATAGGACCGGACGAAACCGCTGATCGCCAATTGGTTCTGCACCGGCGCAAAGACCTTTTCAAATATCTTGACGATCTCGTTCAAGAGTTCGGTCGGCTCGGTGCTCCCGTCTTCGAAAAGCATCTCGTCGTCGATGTCGAATATCTCCACGATCAGACCTTCGTCGGTCAAGCGCGTGTTGATATGGCGGAGGGCCTGGTTGGCCACCATGCTTTCTCCCGACATGGCGGTGAGCGCCCGCTCCACTTCCGCGAAGGCCGCCGCTTCGGCGCGACCACCATCCTTTACTGCGTCGACGCCGGTGCTGCCCTTGGCTGCCATCGCTTCAGTTGGTCTCTTCTGGCTTGCCCCTATGCCATTCTGTGCCAGAGTTTCCTCTGAAAACACGCTGTCTCCACCAAATGAGCCTTCACCCCCGCCCGATATGCGGTTGATGGGAATGGTCGGGCTGAAATAGTCGGCAATGCCCTTGCGCTGCTTTTCCGTTGTCGCGTTCAGTAGCCACATCAGCATGAAGAATGCCATCATCGCGGTAACGAAATCGGCATAGGCAACTTTCCAGGCGCCGCCATGGTGCCCGCCGCCGGAAACGAGTTTCTTCCGCTTGATAATAACCGGCGCGTTTGATTTCGCGCTCATACCACCACCTCTTGTCTCACCCGGAGCCTGAATATCAGGGCGGAGTGAAGGCGGGTTTAATCTTTCAAGTTTTAGGTACTAGCCCGGCTTCAGGAATCGCTTTCATCGCCATAGGGGCGTGATCTTGGGTCGATGATGAAGGCGACAATCCAACCGGAAATGAAGCCGCCCAGATGGGTTTCCCAAGCCAATCGGCCGTCCATCGCCCACCATAGAATCAGGTTGAGGCCGATCAACCAAACAATGGTGCGCAGAACCGGCCAAAGCTGCATCTTGGCTGTGAAGCGATCGACGTATTCCCAGGCGGCGATGGCACCGGCCAAGCCGAACAGAGCGCCTGATGCGCCGACCATTGGCTGCACGCTATTCGAAAGAAGTGCAAAGCCTGCGGCCCCACCGACAGTTGACAGCCCATAGAGCAACAGGAACCGCGCGGATCCAATTCGGGCCACGATCGGGACTCCGAGCCCCACAAGCGTCAGCATATTCACAACCAGGTGGGCCAAACCGCCATGCAGGAAGCCGTATGTCGCAAACATCAGATAGGGCTGGTAGGCGTAATTCGGGCGCCAGTTGTGGAGCAGTCCGATCCAGAAGCCCCCGTTCTGATAGGCGAGGCTTCTCCACTGAGAGGTTCCCCACAGTGACAGATCGGCGCCTTGCAGGATCACCTCTATTGCAATGCTCATTGCCGCCAGGCCAATAAGCACAGGGGCGATGTTTATGCGCCGGAGGGGATGCTCGAATGCGCTCATCTAGGGCAGTTTCGCCGGTATCATTCAATCTTGCCAATCGCCACGAAAGAATGCCTCATTCTGGCCAATGGGCAAGATGCTCATACCTGACGCAAAAATGCGCGCACATGCCAAAATGATTACTCGCTCTTTTCAGCATCCTTTTCGGACATCAGCCGTCTGACTTCTTCCCGTGCGGTCTGAACGAAAGGACGGGTATCTGCCTCGCTCGTCATTTCCGAAACCTTCAGAAATTGGGCCAGCGCATCTTCTTTACGCTCCAGTTTCAGGTACAGTTTGGCCAAATGATACTGAGCCATTGGATCGTCCGATAGTGCCTTGGCTGCCGGTTCCAGCGCTTCAAGGGCCTCATCGTTCTGACCACGGAGATAGGCTATCCAGCCATATGTGTCCTGAAACGGAGCAATGTCGCTGCCGCGCAGCCGCTTGGCGATTGTATAGGCTTTCTCAAGAGAAGCTTCATCGGTTCGGTGATCGGCAAGAAGGCTGGCAAGGTTGTTCGCTATGATCTGATTGCTGCTGTCCTTCGCATACATCGCTTCGTAGATTCCGATTGCTCCATCCACGTCTCCGGATTTTTCCAAGATTCCGGCGTGGATCCACTGAAGCGTCAAATTGTCTGGAGATTTGGACAGGGCCTTCTCGATCGTTTCTCGGGCCTCATCCTTCCTGCCTTGACTGTCCAATAGCCTGAACAGCGCGATCGAAGTTTCGGAATTGCTGTCGTCAGACGAGAGCAACTCGCGATATATCGCCTCTGCGCTGTCAAGGTCGCCGGTCGCGGCATCCACTGCGGCCTTGATCGACTTAGTCTGCACATCTTCTGGATTCTGCGCCAACAGCCCATCGATCTTGAGCTTTGCGCCAGCAATGTCACCCGTTGAAAGCATTGATCGAATGATCTCGATATTTGCGGCGAGTCCGACATCACCCTTGGCCACGAGGCCTTCGAGATAGGCAATCGCCTCACCCGTCTTGTTCTGCAACTGCAGCAATCTTGTCGTAAGGTTTCTGCTGGTAGCAACCGCGTCTTCTGTCGCCGCTCTCTCAAGTGTTGCGGCGACTTGTTCTGCCCGCCCCCAATCCTCCATGGCGAGGTAGAGGTTCCCGAGCGCGCCAAGGATAAGTACATTGTCCGGTGCCAGTCGCAGAGCGTCGATCAGTATGGTCTCGGCGGTCACGAACTTTTCCCGATTGCTCAAGAACTGGGCGTATCGAATGGCTTCATCAGGCGCCTTGTTCGAGGCATCGAAAGCCAAGGAGAGCATCTCTCCAACAAGTTCCTGGTTTCCTTCCCGATCATAGGCTCGTGCCATCAGGGACATGACTTGCGCATCATCGGGCGCCTGATCCAGCGCGGCCCGCAATGAGATGATGGCTTCGCCGACCTGGTCGTCATCTATCAGCCAATCTGCTTTCAGCTTGAGCGCTTCTACATGCCCGGCGTCTTCGGCAAGCACCTCTTCGACAAGGCTTCTCGCTCCAACGCTATTCCCGGTTGCTATCAGCATCCGCGACAGGGCTATCTTGATATTACGAGACTCATCCGACGGCTCCATTTCCGCGAGCATGGCTTGCAAATCGGAAATCCCAGCGTCTCTGTTTCCCTGATCGAATGTCAGACCAGCGCGCAAGGCTCGAAAAACCGGCGCATCGCGATCGGATGCTATAATTTTGTCCAGTTCCGCTATCGCCGCTTCGACGCCCTTATACTCGGACAGGAATCGCACCAGATCCAGACGCGAACTGTTGTCTTCGTCATCGGCATGGACGCTCGAACGCAGAAATGCCTCGGCATCGTCGATCTGCCCGCGCGATAGATACCAGCGTATTAGCGTTACACGCCCCGCTTCATCGTCGGGAAACTGGGTCATGAAATCGATCAACTGTTTTTCGACCGCTTCATCGTCATCAAGCGCAGCAAGAATCGATATTCGTACTCCGACCAACTCTTTGTTGCCGGGCTCAAGCTCTATGGCGGCATCAAGTTCTTCAAGCGCGGCGCTGAAATCCGATTTCTTGACGTAGTTGTCGATGATCACCTGTCGAAGTGGCAGGTTGTCCGGTAATTTTTCTTTCAAGTCCGAAACCGCTTTGACCGCCGCCGCTATCGCGGCCTCATCCTTGGCTTCCAGGGCCTGCCCGTAATCAATAACGCGTCGGATGGCCTGAGACGGAAGATCATTGGGTTCCAGGGCCAATGCAGCGTCAACGTGACGCTCACTTTCCGGCCAGTTGCTGACGCTCAGCTGCAATTCGGCTAGTGCCCGCTGGCCGTCCAAATCGTCAGGGTACTGCTCGACCAACCGAAGGTACTGGCCAATGGCCTCTCGGATATTGCCCCGGTCTCTCTGAATCTTGGCAAAAGTCTTACGGGCATCGCGGTGCTGCCCGTCCAACTTGAACACATTGCGAAGTTCGACCACAGCGCGGTCCAGATCCCCTTCCTCCAGCAAACTAAGCGCAGACTGGTAGTGCTTCTCCGCACGCTCCGCCGCGGTGTCGCATGCTGCAAGGAAACCGAAAGACAACGCAAAAATTATGATAAGAAAAAATCTCTGGAGTCTCACGTTCATCCCCTTCTTTCAGGTAGAAACTGCCCTGAAATCACAGAGCAGCCTCTTCAACTACGCTGCCGCCCGAAGACCGGTTCAGCATTTGGTTGGGATGATACTAGTAGCCCGTTCCCTTGAGCACTACCCCGATTGTCTTAACAATGAGTTTCACATCCGTGCCGAAAGAAAGCTGTTCATCGTACTGCTTATCGTGATCCGCGCGTTTCGCGAATTCGCTCTCGTTTCTTTCAGAAACCTGCCAAGGGCCGGTTATCCCCGGGCGCAAAGCATAATAGGAAAGGCCAGGATACATGGAACGCTGATTGGGTAGCATCGGTCTGGGCCCGACAAGCGACATGTCTCCCGTCAAGACATTCCAAAGTTGCGGCAATTCATCGAAAGAAACTTTCCGCAGCACGCGTCCGATTGGCGTCGTCCGGGGGTCATTCTTGAGCTTCTGAGTGGTTTCCCACTCAATTCTTGCTGACATGTCGTTTGCAAGATGCGCCTCCAAGCGATGTTCCGCATCCGGCACCATGGTCCTGAGCTTCAGCATGGAGAACTCTTCTCCGTTCCTGCCAACCCTCTTGCTCCAATAGAAAGGCCGATATCCGTCGCCAGCGACGATCAATGACAACAGAAACACCAGCGGCACCACAATGGGTGCAGCCAGCAGAACCAGAAAAAGATCAAGAGCGCGCTTCGGTCCGTTCCGATAAAAGCCGCCACGATCGGACAACAAAACAAGTCCAAAAGGCGCGCTTGAGGACTCCAAATCTTTGTCAATTTTGTCAAAATGAATAGTCATAATATACTCCCGGAAAATCCGGACACCTCCGTAAAACACTCTTACGACAAAGCCTCTGTCTTCAGGACCAACTGAATGGAAAGAATGGCAGGCAACAGCAGACGTCATTTTATAAATCATTAATAGCAGGTAAATGCCCGCCGACCAAATCAGAACCAAACGAGCGCGCTCCGATTCCCCACCAAAAGCCGGGATTCCGCCACAAAATTAACGCATTGCACGCTATGCGTGTGCCCCACTCCGGCAGGCCCCGCCTCAGATTGTTCGAGAATTGGCGACTATAATGATATCTACGAAGCACTGTAACGAAAATGGTCCTAATTCTAAAGTGCTTCTGCGAATCGTTTGGTGAATTGCCGCAGCTGCGAAGCATTGATTGACAAACTCACCAAATGGGGACCTTGTTGCCGTTAAATAGCCAGAATCTTTGATCATTTGAGGGGTGAACTAATTGCCTCGAGAGAGTATTAACCAGTTCGCGCAGTATGTGGGTATCGAAAGAAATGAAAAGGCTCAGACCTTTGAAGAAGATCGCGCCTGACGAGCACCAATCGTCCGAAAGCGTTCCGGGATTCTATCTCGAGAGCTTCGGCTTCAGCGAACGCCCATTTACGTTGGTCCCCGATCCAACGTTTATCTACTGGTCCGAACAGCACAAGAGAGCCTTCTCAGTCCTGGAATTTGGTATCCTCTCCCGAGCCCCCATCACAATGGTGACCGGCGCGGTCGGGTGTGGCAAGACCACGCTGCTGCGGCAACTCCTGAAGACTCTCGAATCCGACTCTGTCGTTGGCCTTATCTCAAATGCGCAAGGCGACCGAGGCGAGTTGATTCAGTGGGTCTTGCATTCTTTGGGCGTTAAGTTCGATCCTGGGATTGGCTATGTTGCTCAGTTCCAGATTTTGCAGGATTTTCTGATAAACACCTACGCAGACGGCAAACGCGTAGTGTTGATTTTCGATGAGGCTCAGAATCTCTCGAAAGACAGTCTTGAAGAACTTAGAATGCTGACGAATATCAATTCAAACAAGGATGAGCTGATCCAGCTTGTTCTTGTCGGTCAAAACGAACTCAGAGAAATGATCAAGCGGCCAGAGCTCCGCCAACTGGCGCAGAGGATCGCGGCCAGTTTCCACTTGCGCCCGCTGTCAGAAAGCGCCGTCCATGATTTCATCGTTCACAGGTTACGTGTTGCAGGCGGCACCGGCGAAGAGATTGATGAGAAAGCAAGAATGCTTATCTACGAAGTGGCGCAGGGAATTCCTCGACTTGTAAACCAAATCTGCGACATGTCACTTCTTTACGCTTGGAGTGCGGATTCAAGAATCGTGGACAGCAAGGTCGTCCAGGCAGTCATTGACGATGGGGTCTTTTTCGGCGCCGAGATCGCATCTGGAGAACTCGATTAATGAAACAGGAAATTCAGTTCTACTTCGCGATTTTCCTAAGGCGACTCCACTATTTCCTGTTCGTCTTCGGCGTCGTTTCCGTTGCGTCCATCTCGTTGGCGCGCTTGTTGCCTCCAAGCTATGATGCCACTGCGACACTCTTGGTTGAATCGTCGCAGATACCAGACAATCTTGTCGAATCCACAGTTGACACAACGTCAATCGAGCAATTGCAGATCATTGAGCAACGACTGATGACACGCTCAAACCTTCTGGATATTGCCCGAAAATTCAATGTGTTCGACGATAGCGGTTCGATGACCGCTGATGAGATTGTTCAGGCAATGCGGCAGTCAACCACAATTCGAAGGACAGGCGGCCGCGAGCAGGCGACCCTGATGACGATTTCGTTCAAAAGCAACAAGGCCGTGGTCACTGCAAGTGTCGTTAATGAGTACGTGACTTTGCTCTTGCGGGACAATTTGGAAATGCGCGCCGAAAGAGCGACAGACACGTTGGAGTTCTTTGAGCAGGAAGTACAAAGGCTAGATGCGGAGCTGGCAGCACAAAGTCAAAAGATCATCAGCTTCAAAAATGCGAACTCGGATGCGTTGCCCGAGACTCTCCCCTACCGACTTAGTCAGCAAACGGCGATTCAGGAACGTATTTCCTCGATCTCCCGTGAAATTTCCGGTCTGCGGGAGCAGAGGCAGCGACTTATTGAGATATTCGAAGCGACCGGTCGGGTCGCAGGGCTGGCGGATGAAAACCTGTCACCTGAAGAAAAGCAACTTGCTGCACTGCAAAGTCAGTTGAACAGTGCTTTGGTCGTCTATTCCCCCGAGAATCCCCGCATCAAGGTACTGCAAGCCCAGATAGCGCAGCTGGAGACCCAAATTGGGGCGACTCCGAGTGTCGGGTCTTCTGCAGCGACTCCAAAGACGCTTCTGGATTTGCAGCTTGTCGAAATCGACACGCGCCTTGAGCAGTTGCAAACACAGAAAACCGAAGCAGAAACCGAGCAGGATCGGATCGCCAATACAATAGACCGAACGCCCGAAAACTCTATAGTTCTGGATGGCCTGAATCGAGACTATTCAAACATTCAGATGCAGTACAATTCGGCGACCAGCCGGCTTGCAACTGCTGCAACAGGTGAGCGGATAGAGCTGCTTGCCAAAGGTCAAC
>JAHEAO010000106.1 GCA_024642725.1 Paracoccaceae bacterium
GTAGACCTTGCCCACGATGGCGAGGAAGCCGCCTTTCTGGGCTCAACCGAACCTTATGACATGATCATCCTCGATATCGGAATGCCAAAGCGCGACGGCATTTCCGTGCTCAAGGAATGGAGGGCCGCAAATATCGGCATTCCGGTCCTGCTTTTGACTGCCCGCGACGGCTGGACCGATCGTGTGGATGGTCTGGATGCCGGTGCCGACGACTATATGAGCAAACCGTTCCACATGCCCGAACTCTCTGCACGGGTCCGGGCCATGCTTCGCCGTCAGTCAGGCCGTTCGAACCCGCAATTCCAGAAAGGGTCCATTGCCTTCGATCTTCGAAGCGGGCGGGCAACCGACAATGGAGTCCCGGTTGATCTGACATCCCAGGAAATCGCGGTGCTTTCCTATCTTGTGCACAACTCCGGACGGCTGGTGTCGCGCACTGAATTGTCAGAGCATATCTACGAATACGACGGCGACCGGGATTCCAATACGATCGCGGTTTTCGTCACCAGATTGCGAAAGAAGCTCGGCTCCGACCTCATTCAGACGGTGCGTGGGCGCGGCTACGTCGTCGAAGAACACTAATGGGTTCGCTCAGGCGACGCGCCGTTCTGGGAGGAAGCGCTTGGGCCGTCCTGATCGTCGCGATCGGCGCAATAGTGCTTTATTCCTACCTGAACGCATTGACCGAAAACAGGTTTGACCGCGCGCTGGCCGACCGTCATCTGCAAATCGTCATCGCCCTCAGCAACAGCGGCGGCGACCCGGAAACGATGTACGAGCTGATCAATGACCCGGCCTACGAAAGGCCCTATTCCGGCCGCTACTGGCAGGCAACCGGCCCGGACGGGCAAGTCATCGCCTCGCGGTCTCTATTCGACACACTCCTCGAAGAACCCTCCGAAGGGCCCGCCGATGTGGAATTCTGGGTTGGGGCGGGACCCGACGGTTCGGTTCGCGGCGTGCGCCGATCGATTACCTTGGAATCCGGTGAAACCTGGATCGTGGATACAGCGGAATCTCTCACCTCGCTGCGCCAGGAACAAAGGGACATCCGGAAAAACCTTCTGTTGATATTCGCACTTGTGGGCCTTCTGGGCATCGCCGGCGCCATGCTCCAGACTCTCGTCGTCGTGCGGCCGCTCGAAAAGCTGCGTCAGGACGTCGCCCATCGCTGGGACATGGAGACCTCCATTGATCCAGCCAACTACCCATCGGAGGTTTCTCCGCTTGTGTCGGACATCAACACGCTTCTGGACCGGAACCGCGAGATTGTTGCCAGAGGTCGACGGCAAGCTGCCGATATGGCCCATGCCCTCAAGACTCCGTCTGCGATCCTGCGAAATGAACTGGAGGCGCTGGCGAGACAGAATGTCGATGTTTCACAGGCCCTGGATGCGATGACACGGATCGATGGGCAGCTGAAACGCTCACTCGCCCGAATACGCGCCGCGAACAGTCATGGCAGCGCGCAGCTTCAGACCGACGTATCCCATTCCATCGAACGGCTGGCCTCGCTCTTTCAACGCATGCCAGAGTTCAATGCAAAGCAGCTCGACCTGCGGATTCCGCCCGAACTGAGCGTCCCGGTTGACCGGCAGGACATCGAGGAAATCCTCGGCAACCTGCTCGAAAACGCATTCCGGTGGAGCAAGAGCCGCCTCCTGGTTACCGGCAGCAAAGACGACGACCTTGTGATCATCAGGGTTGAGGACGACGGGCCGGGTATCCCCGAGGCCGATCGCCGGGAAGCACTCAGATCCGGGGGACGGCTGGACAGTTCAGTGCCGGGAAGCGGGCTTGGCCTGGCCATCGCAGGCGACCTGCTGCAGGCCTACGGTGGCAACCTGCAACTGCTGACCTCTCCTGAGCTCGGCGGACTATGCGTAGAAATCACCATTTCCGGGACCTCGGGCCTGACGTCGGCCGCAGCGACAAAACTTCGCGCGGCCCGAAAACCCGCCTGACCGTCGGGCCACGACCGGATCAACCGGTTCTTGTGCGCCGGTTATTTCCCTTTTCATCGGATTTGCGCCAGTCGAGATGGGTGCGCAGACGTTTGGCCTTTGCCTCATTGATGTATTGCGACAGGGAAAGAAAAAATTGGCGAACCAGTCTCATTGCTACCACTTCCTGAAAAATCTTGGCACAGGCCCCAAAAGGGATGCATCCAGCTCGACCCGATGTCTTGGACGTCGCCGCCTGCTCAGATAATCAAGGCCGCCGGACCTCGTCACCCTACGCGCGTATGCGTGAATGCCCGATGAACAATGATGAACAATGACGTGTTCCGTGAAAGTAGTGCCTTCGTCCGTCAGCTTGGCCGGTCGGGTCGCAGAGCTGATCTGTCGGGACCGGCTACCAAAGCGAAGGCAGGAACATTACAATCGACGGAAAGACGATAATGATCGCGGTTATGACAAGGTCGGCGACAAAGAACGGTGCCACCCCGGCGAAGATCTGCAGCGTCGATACATATTTCTGCGCGACATTGCGGATGACGAAGACATTCAATCCGACCGGCGGCGTGATCATCCCGATCTCCAAAAGCTTGACCACCAGAACACCGAACCAGACGAGGCTGATGCCTTCGGCGTTCAGAAGCGGGATGAAGACGGGAAGCGTCACCAGCAGCGCACCGAATGGTTCCATCACCATGCCAAGAAGCAGGTAGACGATCACGATCAGGAACATCAGCTGGTAATACCCGATGTCTGCGGCACTGACCTGAGACGAAATGAAACCCGAAAGCCCGGTGATGCCAAGGAACCGGGTGAACATGGATGCGCCGATCCCGATGATCAGCAGCGACGCGGTTGTCATCAGGGTTTCAAGCAGCGCTTGCCTGACAACGGTTAGATTGAGCCTGCCAACGGCGGCGGCACAGATGAAAGCGCCTGCGGCACCAATGGCGCCGGCCTCGGTCGCGGTGAAAAAGCCGGAAAAGAGCCCCCCGAAGACGAGCGCGACAAGAAGCAGAACCGGCCAGACCCGTTGCAGCGCTTCACGGGCCGAAAGCTGTTTTTCGTCAATCGGCTGTCGGGGAACCAGATCGGGACGCAAAGCCGCGATGATCAGCACGATGATGACGTAGCTGAGCGCGGTCAGCAGCCCCACGACGATGCCGCCCAGAAAGACGTCGGTGATCGAGGTTTCGGCAAAGACGCCGTAAAGGATCATCAGGATCGACGGCGGGATCAGCGCGCCGATGGTGCCGCCCGCGGCGATGGCGCCCGCGGCGATGGATGGCGAATATCCTGCCTTGACCATTTCAGGGATCGCAATGCGGCCCATCGAGGCCGCCGTTGCCAGTGATGATCCGCAGACCGCAGCAAACCCCGAACAGGCGAAGATGGATGACACGGCCAACGCACCGGGGACCCGCCTCAGGACCGCTTTCGCGGCATCGAAAAGCCCTGAGGTGAGTTCGGCATGAAAGGCGGTAAACCCCATCAGCAGGAACATCGGCACCGCGCTCATCGTCCAGCTTGCGACGAAGCTGTATGGCGTGTTCGACAAAATGCCGAGCGCGGGCGTGACCCCAAGCAGAGAAACGATCCCTCCGAATGACACGGCGACCAGCGCCAGTGCCACCGGAACGCGCAGGAAGAGCAGGACAAAAAGAACCCCGATACCCCAGAATCCGGTTTCAACGCTCATCGTTCACCAGTCCCGCTCATCCCCCTGACGGTGCGAAGCAATGTGACCGCCGCCGCCAGCACAAACCCAGCCGGTGGCAGGAAATAGGTCGGCCAGACCGGAACCGGATATCCAAGCACGTCGACAAACGACCCGATCCGCCAGTTCTTGACGGCATCGGCCCAGGTCACCCAGGCAATGGCGCCATAGATCACCGTGGCCAGCAGCGTGACGAGGATGTCGGAAAACCGGCGCATGCCGCGCGACATCAGGCCGTCGATCACCTCGACGGAAATCATCGCCTGCCGCCGTTCAACCCAGGCAAGCGGCAAGAACGCGATCAGAACCATGTAATAGCGCGACACGATCTCGTTGGTGGCGGGGATCGGCTGATCGAACAGGTTGCGCATGACGACATCGGCAACAACATGGATAAGAAGCGCCAGAACGCCCAGCGAACCCACCAGTGCAAGACCCTGAGCGACGCGATCAGCCGCGCGTTCCATTAGTTCCATCGGAGCTTCCCCAAGGCAGGGAACCGGCGCGCGGACACGCGCCGGTCCTTATGCTACATGCCGTAGGTCGACCAGTCGACCTTGCTCCAGACTTCGTCCCAGACACGCGCGGCCATGGCGGCCTCGTCGTGGTTGACCTCGTCCGAGATCTTCTCCCACTTGGCAACGAGCGCGATGAATTCCGCGACGCGGGCCTCGGCATCCTCCATCGCAAAACGTTCCTTGGCAATCGCGGCTGCGGTTGCGCGGTCGGCCAGATCGAAAGCTGCGGCAGCCTCGACGAATGCCGGATCCGCATCGACGAATTCGATGCCGGCGTCTTCCGCCGCCTTTTGCGCGATGCCCGGGAACTCATACCCCCAGCGCTGGGTGAAATGCGCATTGGCGCGGTTTGCGGCCTTGGCAAGCGCGGTGCGCTCCTCTGCCGACATGTCAGCCCAAGTCGCCTTTGCAGTGGCGAAGTTCGAGGTCGAGAAATAGGTGCCCAGCGGCACAGCCGTCACACCCTTGGTCAGCTCGACCAGCCGAAAGGCAAGCAGGTCGCCGATCGACGCCATCGACCCGTCGATCGTGCCCTGGCTCATCGCCTCGAAGGTTTCGAGCACGCTGATCGAAACCGGCACCGCGCCGAAATTCTCGGCCCAGCGGGAATAGGGTGCACCGCCGGACCGCAACCGCATACCCTTCAGGTCGTCGGCCGTCTTGACCGGCGTCTTGGTCAGAAGCACGTAAGGGTCGGATGATCCGGACCCGAGGAAAACGATGCCGAAGTTCGACATCTCCTGCTGGCAGCTTGCACAGTTCACCGTGTATTCCGTCAGCGCGGCCCCCATCGCATGGGGATCCTTCGCCGACAGCGAAAGTTCACCCGCCAGAGCGAAGTTCGGCAGTTCAGCCGGGAAATAGAGCGGCAGCAGGTTGCCGACGTCGGCAAGCCCGGTCTGAAGCGCATCCTTCATCTGGCCGAGGCTGACGACCTCTGGCCCAAGCATGATCGCGGTCAGTTCGCCGTTTGACTCCTCGGGCAGATATTCGGCAAGGCCGCTGTACAGATGGCTCGTCGCCGGATGCGGCGGCGGCGCGCCGGATGCGATGCGCAATTCACGCGCGTCGGCGCCAGCGCCAAGGGCAAAGCCCAGAGCCGCGGCAAGTGCGAAAGTATGCTTCAGTCGTGTCATGATCGTTCCTCCCTGATCGCTGACATGGATTTAGAGCCTTAAGAGTCTTCTTGCGTTTTCTTTCAGAAGCAGCGGCTTGACCTCGTCCCGAATGGCAAGGCTTTCGAAATCGGCAAGCCAGCGATCCGGTGTGATCGCGGGCCAGTCCGACCCGAACAGCATCTTCTTTTTCAGGATCGTATTCGCGTACTGGACAAAGATTTTTGGAAAATACTTGGGCGACCAGCCTGACATGTCGATGTAAACATTCGGCTTGTGCTGCGCGACCGCCAGCGCTTCTTCCGTCCATGGAAAAGACGGATGGGCAAGGACGATTGGCATGTCGGGAAAATCCACGGCCACATCATCCACATGCATCGGGTTGGAATACTTCAACCGCATCCCCATGCCGCCCCGCATCCCCGATCCAACGCCCGTCTGACCGGTATGGAACAGCGAAATCGCGCCTTCCTCTGCGATGGCTTCGTAAAGCGGATAGGCCATGCGGTCATTCGGGAAAAAGCCCTGCATCGTGGGGTGGAACTTGAACCCCCGCACGCCAAAATCACGAACCAGCCGCCGCGCCTCGCGCGCACCCGCCTTGCCCTTGGCCGGGTCGATCGAGGCGAACGGGATCAGGATGTCGGAATTTTCAGCCGCAATTCTGGCGACCTCTTCGTTGGAATAGCGGCGGAACCCGGTCTCGCGCTCTGCATCGACCGGAAAGATCACCGCGCCAATCTTGCGCGCGCGGAAATACTCCGCGGTCTGCTGGACCGTGGGCAGCATGCCCTCTGCACCGGCCGGGTTCTTGAAATAGGCCGCCATGCCCGACTGAAACTCGTCATAGCCATCGTCCCGCGTGCCGCAGCAGGGTTCTTCGGCATGGGTGTGAAAGTCGAAGGCCACAAGGTCGTCGAAATTCATTCGGCGTCCTCCTCGGGCAATCCAAGATATTTCCGCAGCAACCGCTTGAGCTGCGCATCTTCGGATCGGGTAAGTTTGCGCGCGGGCTGCTGTTCATGGTCAAAGAACGGGACCCGAAGCGCCTCAACCTCCGCCACGCCAGCCTCCGACAACCAAAGCTCCATTGCGCGTTTGTCATCGTCAGGCACGGTGCGGGTTACAAGCCCGGCATCCTCCATCGCGCGGATCATCTTGGCCATATGCGCGGGTTTGATCATAAGCTGCCTGGCAAGAACGCCCTGCCGGATACCGGGGTTGAGACGGATCAGCATCATCACAGAGGCTTCTCCGGGCCGCACCCCCAGTTCGCCGAGGTCCCCGAAGAAATCGCGGAACGAAACGAGTTGCGACAGGCGCAACAAGAACCCAAGCGAATTGGACAGCCACCCGAAGCGGACAGCGTCCTTGGTGCGCGTGGTTTCGGGCGCATCACGCATCTTTCGGCGCCTCGACCTTGGCCGCGCGTTTCTCAAGGAAGGCCCGCAGCCGATCTTCGGCTTCAGGCGTGGCAGAGGTCAGGGCCGACATGATCGATTCAAGGAACAGACCGTCTTCAGAGGACATATCCTGTATGCGCGGCAGCGCGTTCAGGATCGCGTAGTTCGACAATTCGGCATTGCTTGCAGTGCGTTCCGCGATTTCAATCGCCTTGTCCAGCGCCGCGCCATCTGGCGTGACATAGCTGACACCGCCCCATTGCTCCATCTCGCGGGCCCGAAGAACGCGGCCCGTCAGCATCATGTCACCCATCCGGGCCGTGCCGATCAGCCTGGCAATCCGTACGGACCCACCGCCACCGACAAAGATGCCGCGACTGCCTTCGGGCAGGGCGAAAAAGGCGGTGTCGTCGGCAACGCGGATATGCGTCGAGGCGGCAAGCTCGAAACCGCCGCCGACGACCGCCCCGCGCAGCGCCGATACAAACGGGATCGCGCCGCGCTCGATCAGGTCAAAGACACGATGCCAGCGTCGCGATCCCTTGACCGCGTCGATCAGCGGCTTTTCCACATGTTCAGCCAGGTCGAGGCCCGCGCAGAAATGCGGACCGGCGCCATGGATCACGGCCGCGCGCGATTCCAAAGTCGCCCGTTCAACCGCGTCGGCAAGTGCCTCGACGACCCGGTCACTGATGGCGTTTCTCTTCTCGGGACGGTTGAGTCCGATGACCGAAACAGCGCCATGACGTTCATAGCTGACAAGGTTCTGCTCGGCCGATCCGTCCATGCTTTCCCTCCTGTTCGGTCCCTTGCCGGGCCCAAATAATGTTTCCTAGTAGACAAAATTTGCGATTCGAGTCAACGTAGCTTCGGCTCTGTATCGGGAGGAGACATGGCCGAAGATCTCTCAGATGTCGCCCTTTGGTCGCCCAGCGTGCGCAGCGAGACGCGCACCGACGGCAGCGTGCTTGTCTGGCAGGAAGAGCCTTTGGGACCGTATCCGCGCTGCATCACCGAACGGTTCATGGACTGGGCGGGGAAGGTGCCCGACCGGATATGGATCGCCGAAAGGGATGCAGGCGGAGCTTGGCATGAAACCAGCTACGGCGAAGGCGCGGCGCGCATCCGGTCTATCGGAACGGCGCTCGTCGGGCGCGGCCTGTC
>JAHEAO010000004.1 GCA_024642725.1 Paracoccaceae bacterium
AATTGAGCTGCAAGCGTTTCGGCCCAAACCGGGCCATTGCTGAAACGTCCTGCATCGCTGGGCGCGGCAAAGCCGATGATGCCATCCAGCTTGCCGTCATCGGACAGGCTGTCACCGAAAGCATAATAGCCGGAATAGGTGTCAGACAGCGTCGTTGCGAAGCCCGGCAAGACCGCCGTGAACGATATCGCTGTCGCCACGATCATTGTCTTCACGACTCTTGCTTGTGATTGAACCTTCATCTTTCCCTCTCCCTTTTTTGAACGTTGATCAGTTCGAAAATGCACAGTTTTGATCATTGGTCAATATTTTTTATGAACGACGATCAGAAAGGCTGCCCAGCGGATTTTCACCAAAGGGTTCCGTTTGAGGGATGCCTGGCGGGGTGGGCGAGAGGGTTTTGGGGTGGGAGTGCGACCGGGCCGGCCGCCAATGAAAAGGGCCCCGGCGTTTCCGCCGGGGCCCTGATCTGCAGACTGGCGAAGCTTAGTCTTCCGCGTCAGCCGCTTCTTTTGCCAGCTCTTCGCCAGTGGTCTGGTCGACCATCTTCATCGCTAGGCGCACTTTGCCGCGATCATCAAAGCCCAAAAGCTTGACCCAAACCTCCTGGCCTTCCTTCAGAACATCCGAGGGATGGTTCAGGCGGCGGTTTTCGATCTGGCTGACATGCACAAGGCCATCGCGCTTGCCGAAGAAGTTCACGAAGGCGCCGAAATCGACGATCTTCACAACCGTGCCCTTGTAGATATGGCCTTCTTCCGGCTCGGCCACGATTGAATAGATCATGTCATAGGCCTTCTTGATCGCTTCACCATTGGGCGAGGCAATCTTGATGACGCCGTCGTCGTTGATGTCGACCTTGGCGCCGGACGTTTCCACGATCTCGCGGATGACCTTGCCGCCCGAGCCGATCACTTCACGGATCTTGTCAGTCGGGATCTGCATCGTTTCGATACGCGGCGCATGGATCGAGAATTCGCCGGCACCCGTCATTGCCTTGGACATCTCGCCAAGGATATGCATCCGGCCGTCCTTGGCCTGCGACAGGGCGGTTTCCATGATCTCGGGTGTGATGCCTGCGACCTTGATGTCCATCTGTAGCGAGGTGATGCCGTTCTCGGTTCCTGCCACCTTGAAGTCCATGTCGCCGAGGTGATCCTCGTCGCCCAGAATGTCGGTCAGAACGGCGTATTTGCCGTCATCTTCAAGGATCAGGCCCATGGCAACACCGGCCACGGCTGATTTCAGCGGAACGCCCGCATCCATCATCGACAGTGAACCACCGCAAACCGACGCCATCGAGGACGAGCCGTTGGATTCGGTGATCTCGGACACGACGCGGATGGTGTAGGGGAAATCGGTGGCCGCAGGCAGAACTGCCTGAAGCGCGCGCCATGCCAGTTTGCCATGGCCGATTTCACGACGACCCGTGAACCCGAAGCGGCCAACTTCGCCGACCGAATACGGTGGGAAGTTGTAATGCAGCATGAAGTTCGACCGATAGGTGCCGTGCAGCGCGTCGATCATCTGTTCGTCGTCGCCGGTGCCAAGCGTGGTCACCACGAGGCCCTGAGTTTCGCCACGGGTGAACAGGGCAGAGCCATGGGTCCGGGGCAGAAGACCGACTTCAGATGTGATTGGACGGACGGTCGTGGTGTCACGCCCGTCAATACGCTTGCCGGTTTTCACGACGTCGCCGCGCAGGATCGAGCTTTCCAGCTTCTTGAACGCAGACCCAAGGTTTTCGTCGGCCAGCTGTTCCTCGCTCAGCTTGCCACGAACGGTTTCGCGCGCCGCTGCAATCGCGCTGGTGCGCTCTTGCTTGTCGGTGATCGCGAAGGCAGCGCGCATGGCTTTTTCGCCAGCTTTCTTGACCGCTGCGTAGAGGTCCGAGTAGTCGACCGGCTGAAAATCAAATGGCTCCTTCGCGGCCGCCTCGGCCAGCGAAATGATCAGGTCGATCACCGGCTGCATGGCGTCGTGGCCAAACTTCACCGCGCCCAGCATTTCGACTTCCGACAGCTCGTAGGCTTCGGATTCAACCATCATCACGGCGTCCTTGGTCCCGGCGACGACAAGGTCGAGCCGCTGCTCGGGCTTGTTGCGCAGGTCGTGCATCTCGTCGACGGACGGGTTCAGCACGTATTCGCCATCGACAAAGCCAACGCGGGCCGCACCAATCGGACCCATGAACGGGGCACCCGAAATCGTCAGAGCGGCGGAGGCCGCGATCATCGCTACGACGTCTGGATCGTTAACCAGGTCGTGGCTGAGCACGGTGCAGATCACCAGAACTTCGTTCTTGAAGCCGGGCACGAAAAGCGGGCGGACAGGGCGGTCGATCAGACGGCTTGTCAGCGTTTCTTTCTCGGTCGGGCGCGCCTCGCGCTTGAAGAAACCGCCCGGGATCTTCCCGGCGGCGTAGTATTTCTCATTGTAGTGAACCGTCAGCGGGAAAAAGTCCTGCCCTGGCTTCTGTTCCTTGGCGAATGTCACGTTCGCCATGACACTGGTTTCGCCCAGTGTCGCGATGACCGAACCGTCGGCCTGCCGGGCAACCTTACCCGTTTCCAGTGTCAGCGTTTCGTCGCCCCACTGCATTTCTTTCTTCGTCACATTAAACATCTATGGTTTCCTATATGGGAGCGCTCCCGGGCGTTCCCGGGTCTCCCGTTTGCATGGCGGCCCCATTGCCGCCGACCCCATCATCCTTTTTCATGCGCGCCGGGGTCCGGGCGTCACGTCTCAGATTGCGGGGCCATACAGGAAGACGGATCAGAAGGGAAGGGCCAGCCGCGCGAACGCGATGCGGACGGCGGGTTCTGGTTATCGGGATTTCGGTGATCTGCAGCGACAAATGTCGCAAAGGATGCTAAAGAAACGGCTTGCAACCGCGTTGCAGCGAAAATCATGGCAGGGGAGGGCCTGAATATGGGAATTCGGACAACGAAGGGGCGCGGAAAGCGCTACGCGTCGATACTCGACACGGTCGGCGATACGCCCGTCATACGCATCAACCGTATCGCACCGAAGAATGTAACGGTCTACGTCAAATTCGAAGCGTTCAACCCCGCGGGTTCGGTCAAGGATCGGCTGGCGCTCAATATCATCGAGGCGGCTGAGCGCGAAGGCCGGCTGAAGCCGGGGCAAACGGTTGTAGAGGCGACTTCCGGCAATACCGGCATCGGCCTTGCGATGGTCTGCGCTGCAAAGGGCTACCCGCTTGTTGTCACGATGGCCGATAGCTTCTCGGTCGAACGGCGGCGGCTGATGCGGTTTCTCGGGGCCAAGGTCGTGCTGACGCCGCGTGCGCTCAAGGGATTCGGCATGTACAGCAAGGCCAAGGAACTGGCCGAAGCGAACGGCTGGTTCCTGGCTAGCCAGTTCGAGACGCCGGATAATGCGAACATCCACGAAAGCACCACGGGCCAGGAAATTCTTGCCGATTTCAAAGGTGAGCAACTGAATTACTTCGTTTCTGGTTACGGCACCGGCGGCACGGTTTCGGGTGTCGGGCGCGTGCTGCGCAAAGAGCGGCCCGAGACAAAAATCATCCTGACGGAACCGGCCAATTCGGCGATTTTGGCATCGGGATATGTCAATAAGCGCAATGCCGCGCACCAACCGACGGAAAGCCACCCATCGTTTCAGCCGCACCCGATTCAGGGCTGGACCCCGGATTTCATTCCCTACGTGCTGCAGGAAGCTGTGGATGGCTCCTATTACGACGACCTGATCCCGGTTGCCGGGCCGGACGGCATCGCCTGGTCCCGTCGCCTTGCAGCCGAAGAGGGGATTTTCACCGGTATTTCGGGCGGTTCGACATTCGCGGTTGCTATGAAGATCGCTGAGACTGCGCCGAAGGGGTCGGTTCTGCTCGTCATGCTTCCAGACACCGGAGAACGCTATCTGTCGACGCCGCTTTTCGAAGGTATTGCAGAGGACATGAGCGACGAGGAAATGGCAATTTCGCTTTCAACGCCGACCGCGCAGATGGCAGCAGAATAGCCAGGGGACCAGCCAAGCCAAAGAAAAACGCGCCCGGTAGGGCGCGTTTCGGAATTTCACACTCGGTGAGCCGGTCTTAGCGGCGCAGACCCAGACGCTCGATCAGCGACTGGTAGCGGGCTTCGTCCTTGCCCTTCACATAGTCCAGCAACTTCCGGCGCTGCGCGACCATCATCAGAAGGCCACGGCGGGAATGGTTGTCTTTCTTGTGGGTCTTGAAATGCTCTGTCAGCGTCGCAATACGGCTGGACAGAACGGCAACCTGAACTTCCGGCGAACCGGTGTCGCCTTCTTTGGTGCCGAATTCCTTCATCAGACGCTGTTTTTCTTCAACAGTGATCGACATCGGGGTCTCCTTTTCAGATCAAAGGGTTAATGGCGCAAGCCGGGATGTCGTCCAGCAGGGCCCATGGAGAATGTCCGACCAAAAGCGCGGCGCGGATGCGGGCGTATAGGAGAGAATCATCGGAAAGAAAAGTGTTTTCGGCCGCTATCTGCTTTGGATCTGGTCCGCGATCTGTCCCGCCCAGTCGCCGATGATCGGAATGAAGTCGATCTTGGCGAGCAGGATCAGCAGGAACGATAGCAGCAGGGTTGCGCCGACCGCCGTTCCCAATCCCATCGCAAGGCCGCGCAGGAAGTGGTTCCACAACAGGCGCGGCAAAGAGTTCTGAACCCGTATATATTTGTGCGAATTCAGCTTTTCGAGCTGCTTGCGCAGGGCCACAAGCTCTGGCTTGATATCGGTATCGGGGGCGTCAGAGCGTTCCTGGGTCATGGCAGGCCCAACTCAATCAGGGTTCAAGGAAGAATGGCAAGAACGAATTGATCACGGCGGCCGGATTTTCCTCCATTACGAAATGCCCGCTCTTGCAGGTGCTATCGGTCAGGTGTTCAGCCCAGCCGCGCCAGGCGGCGGCCGGGTCTCCAGTTTGTGCCGGAAAGCCATCCTGGGCCCATAGGAAATGAAGCGGCGCCCCGATGCGGCGCCCAGCGGCCTTGTCCGCATCATCCAGCGCCCGGTCGAATGTTGCCCCGGCGCGGTAGTCGGCACACATTGCCGCTACGCGGGCCGGGTCCGATGCCTGCGCGCGGTAGCTCTCAAGTGAGGCCTTGGGAAAGACGGACAGGGACTTGCGCAGCGTCCAGGCTGTCAGGGTCCAGTCAAGATAGGCAATCGGGTCGGCGTTGATCATACGTTCGGGCAGCGGGCTGGGTTGAGCCAGAAAGGTCCAGTGGTAGGCCTTTAGTGCCAAGTCCGCTGTCCAGGCGGCCCAGAAATCACCCGTCGGGACGATTTCGATGATTCCAAGTTTAGCGACCAGATCAGGCCGGTCGAGCGCGATGCGATAGGCGACGCGGGCACCCCGGTCATGACCGAGTATTCGCGCGGAGGGCAGGTTGAGACAGGCCAGCATCGCGGCGATGTCTCGGCCCATCTGGCGTTTGGAGTAGACGGAATGTTCAGCATCATCCGGCGGCGCCGCACTGTCGCCGTAACCGCGAAGGTCCGGGATAATTACTTGAAAGTGCTTGGCAAATTCCGGGGCGACGCCGGCCCAGCACATATGGTTCTGCGGATAGCCATGCAGCAGCACTAGTGGCAGACCGCTGCCCCCGACATGCACCGAAAGGTCCACCCCGTCACCTGGAACCCGCAGTGTGTCGAACCCGTCGATTGCCGACTTCACCCCAAGCCCCCGCCACTGCCTGATTTGCTTCAGGATATGGTCTTCGGCGAATTTGGGAAGAATTGTTTTTACTAAGCGCGATGTTGCCAGGATGTTCCATGTTATCCCCGCCTTGGGTCAATGGGGAATGGTGCTGGCATGCTTTATGCGATGTTGCTTTTGGGGCTGATACCGGCGGTGCTGCTGCCGGATTTTCTTGCCGAACAGGATGATGAGTTGGATGACGAGCCGTTCCAGCACGACTCGCAGGATGCGCCGGTCAGTCTTCTGGACGACCCCGATGAGGCGGCGTTGGAAGAGGAGCCGGAGCCGGGCCATGCGGCGGCAGCGGACAGTCTAGACCCAGTGATCGAGGACGACATCTTGATCGATACCGAGCTAGGTGACGATGGTTTGCCGCCGGTCATCGAAGAGGATCAGCAGGAGGACGAACTGGTGGCGCTGGACCCGGTGATCGAAGACGATATCCCGCCCGCCGAGCCGCCGGAAATCACGGGAGACGTTCTTGCCCCGGTGATCGAAGACGATAGTGATGAGGGGTATCCCGATCCCGATGAGGCTGAAATACTGACCCCGGTGATCGAGGATGACGTTGCCGTTGACGACCCCGATGAAGAGCCGCTTGCGCCGGTGATCGAGGATGACTCGGCGGTGGCAGAGGACGGCGAAAGGTCCGACCCGCTTGCCGAGGACAGCAATGCCGACACTGCCGGGACATGGCTGAACGCGAACGATCTGGCCTCTGGCGGCTACGCCGAGATCTCTGGTTTCGAGGTTGGCACGGACGTGTTGCAGGTGTCGCTTGATCCTGGCCACGGACTGCCCGATCTGACCGTCGCCAGCCGCCCGTCAGAGGATGGCGCGGACAGCGAGATTCTGATCGGTGACCGATTGGTTGCGATGCTGAAGGACGCGCCGGACGTGCCGGTCGAAGATATTGTCCTGACAATCCAGAGACTGGCCTAACGTGGCCAAGGCATCGGTTGCTGATGATAGCCGATGTAGAGCGGGTGTTTGGGGTGGCCCGCCTGCGTCAGCCCTAGGCTGAACAGCGCCTTGCCGGTCTTGCGCAGCAACGCTTCGACCTGCTGGCCGCGATCCAGATGCTCGCCATGTGTCCCCCAGGCGCAGATCACCTGATCGGCCCAATCCAGCGCTGCAAGGATGGCATTGTCGTTGTCGGGGCCGACCGGGTCTGCGGCCGCACGCATCGCTTTCGGGTCGGTATCGCGCCAGGCGAAGATGTTGGTCACCTGAAACGCCCCGAAGCCAAGTGTTCGGGCGCGTCTTTCACAGCGCTCGACCGTCGGGTCGTTCTGCACTTCCGTCGCGGTCGAAGGGTTGAGCATGATGAACGTCGCTCGTAGACCGGCACCGTCCCATGTGCGGGTCAGGCTGTAGCGATAGCGTTCGCAATCGGAATATTCCGCGATGCTGGCGGCATCGCCCTTCTGGTGAGTTCGCAGGATCATTGGCCGGTCATGCCAAGACAGGATCGAAATCGCAAGCCGTCGGGGTCAATGATTGAAAACTCGGCTGGGATGCAATTCTCCGGATCTGTAAATTCCGATGGCAACGGCTTTGCCATCGAGTGACGCCCATGCCTCATCTCCGTACTCAGCCTCCGAGGTCAGCACCATGCCCGGATTGCCATGCCGCAGTCGTGCCGCAGCCTCGGCGGTGCAGCGCAGTTCCGGCAGGTCCGCCAGCCCGGCTTCCACAGGCAGCAGGTGCGCGTCGAGTTCTGCCGACTTCGCCTTGTTCTGTAATTCTTCCATGGTGATGCCGTCCTCGGCGACGAAGGGACCCGACCAGACGCGCCGCAGCATCTGCACATGGGCGTGGCAGCCAAGGGCTTCGCCCAGATCGCGCGCAATCGACCTGACATAGCCACCTTTGCCGCAGACCAATTCAAGCTCTGCATGGTCGTCATCGGGACGAGAGACCAGTTCAAGGCTTTCAACCCAAAGCGGGCGGGCCTCGAGTTCCAACTCCTCGCCGTCGCGCGCGAGCTTATAGGCGCGCTGACCATCGACTTTGACGGCGGAAAACTGTGGCGGCACCTGCATGATATCGCCGACGAAGCCGGTCAGAGCCGCGCAGATATCATCGTCGGTCGGACGCGCATCGCTTTCGGCGATGACCTCGCCCTCTGCGTCATCGGTATTGGTGGCCTGCCCAAACCGGACCAAGAAGCGGTAGGCTTTCATCGCATCGGTGATGTAGGGAACCGTTTTTGTCGCTTCGCCTAACGCTACCGCAAGAACGCCCGTCGCTTCGGGGTCTAGCGTGCCGGCATGCCCGGCCTTATTTGCGTCAAAGGCCCATTTCACCTTGTTGACAACAGCAGCCGAACTGACGCCGGCGGGCTTGTCCACCACCAGCCAGCCAGAAATGTCGCGGCCTTTCTTGCGCCGCGCCATTACTCTTCCTCTGACCTGTCCAGATCGCGTCGAACGTTTTCCTGTTCGAACAAGCGCCGGGTGTCGTCGAGCCGGTCGAAGGTCTCGTCGATCGCGAATTTGATCTCGGGCGAGAACTTGATCGTCAGTTCCTTCGTGACAGCGCGTCGCAATTCGTAGCGGTTCCGCTGCAGCGCCGACAAAGCCTCTTCCCGCCCCTGTCCGCCGAGCGGCAAGATATAGGCGGTCGCGATGCGAAGATCGGGTGAGACGCGAACCTCGCCCACAGTAATCGACATTCGGTTGAGGTCCGGGTCGTGAATCTCACCGCGGATCAAGATGTCCGACAGGGTGCGGCGGATCAATTCGCCGACCCGCAATTGCCGCTGCGACGGTCCGCGGCTTTCATGTTGCATGTTCTTTGCCATGACCGCCCAGATATGCCCGAATTGACGGGGCTGCAACAGGGGGCTTTGCGTAACCCGTCCTAAGCGGCTAAACCGGGCCGAAGCTGGAAGGAGCAGGACATGAGCGAGTTGCCGGGGATCGTGGTCACAGGCGCGTCGGGCCGGATGGGGCAGATGCTGATCCGTACGGTTCTTGCTTCTGACAAGGTGCGGCTGGTCGGTGCGGTAGAGCGCCCGGGCCACGATTGGATCGGCAAGGACGTTGGCGTTTCGATGGGCGGGCTGGCGGTTGGCCTGAACGTCACCGATGACCCGCTCGAGGTTTTTGCGACAGCGCAGGCAGTGCTCGATTTCACCGCTCCCGCTGCCACAGTGGAATTCGCGGCGCTCGCCGCACAGGTGCGGGCTGTGCATGTCATCGGCACCACGGGGTTGTCGGAAGGCGACCTGAAGAAGATCAACGCCGCGTCGCACCATGCTGTCATCGTGAGGGCCGGGAACATGAGCCTTGGCGTCAACCTTTTGACCAAGATGACCAAACTTGTCGCCGCGGCGCTGGATGAGGATTTCGATATCGAGATCGTCGAGGCGCATCACAGCCGGAAAGTGGATGCGCCTTCGGGCACGGCGCTGATGCTGGGTGAGGCCGCGGCAGAGGGGCGGGGCGTTAAACTGTCCGAGGTTTCCGACCGGGGCCGCGATGGTTTGACGGGCGCGCGCAAGCGCGGCGACATCGGGTTCGTGGCGATCCGGGGCGGCGACATTGTCGGCGAACATGACGTGATCTTTGCAGGTGCAGGAGAACGCATCATCCTGCGCCATATTGCAACCGACCGCAGCCTGTTTGCCAAGGGTGCGCTGAAGGCCGCGCTGTGGGGTCAGAACAAGAAGCCCGGCGAATATGACATGATGGATGTTCTTGGGCTCTGAGCGATTCTAGAAATCGACCGCGATGCCCTTTTTTTCCCAATCGCCGTAGCGCACCGGTTCTGGCCCGTCGCGACCGCCAAGTTCCAGCGGGCGTTTTTCGGCATCGGCCTGTTTGCGCCGCGCCTCTGCTTCGGCCAGAGCGCGCTGTGCTTCCGGTGGCAAGGTGCCGATGTCGCGGTCTTTGGCCATTCTGCTGGTCCTTGTTCGTCCTGCCTCAGTGATATAGGGCCCGTTGCGGCAGAACAACCGCCGAGGACCGTCCGTCATGAGCATTCTGGGTCAGGCCCCCCGTCAGGCAGCTTTGCAGTTGCTGAACGCCGTGACCGGCGAAAAGGCGATGCTGTCCGATCTTCTGCCCAAGGCGCTTGACCGGCTTCCCGCAGAGGAACGCGCGCGCGCTGCACGTCTGGCGATCACCACTTTGCGCTGGATGGACCGCGCCGACCGCATGCTGGGCCCCCATCTGCGCCAGAGACCGCCCGAGCCGACGCTGAATGCGCTGCGCCTTGGCACGGTCGAATTATGTGTCGACGGCGCGGCAAGCCACGGGGTCGTCAATGCTATGGTTGCCCTGGTCAAGGCCGACCCCCGGACCGTTCGGACTGCCGGTCTGGTCAATGCGGTGCTGCGCAAAGTCGCGGCCGGGATCGACAAATGGCAGGCTCTGCCGGTTCCGCAACTACCGAAATGGTTGCGCAAGCAACTGATCGCGGATTACGGCAAGGCGACGGTTGCAGAGATTGAAAAGGCCCATGCCGCAGGCCCCGCGCTGGACCTGACGGTCAAAGAAGACGCGGCGGGCTGGGCTGAACGGTTGGGCGGGCAGGTTTTATCGACCGGATCCGTTCGTCTGAATGCCCAGGCTCAGGTGACCGCGCTGGCTGGATATGCAGAGGGCGGCTGGTGGGTTCAGGATGCGGCGGCGACGCTTCCCGCAAGGGCGCTGGCCGCGCAGCCGGGGGAAAGGGTGCTGGACCTGTGCGCAGCACCCGGCGGCAAGACGTTGCAGCTTGCGGCGACGGGTGCCGATGTGACCGCGCTGGACATTTCCGGCCCCCGCATGGCGCGGGTCGAAGAGAACCTGAAGCGGACGGGTCTGTCCGCGCATCTGGTCACCACCGATGCGCTGCACTATGCCGCCGATCCGTTTGATGCGATCCTGCTGGATGCGCCCTGTTCTGCCACCGGAACGATCCGGCGGCATCCCGACCTGGTCTATGCCAAGGACAGCAGCGATTTTCCCGCGCTCTTCGCGCTACAGGCGGCGATGATCGACAAGGCGCTTTCGTTGCTGAAGCCTGGAGGCCGGCTTGTCTACAGCACCTGCAGCCTTCTGATCGACGAGGGTGAAGAACAGGTGCGCGACGCGCTTGCCCGCCATCCGGCTCTGTCCGTGGACGTTGCGGTGCTGCGCCTGCCGGGGATAGATCCCGGATGGATTTCCGAGACGGGCCTGCGCACTTTTCCGCATTACATGGCGGAGCTTGGCGGCATGGACGGGTTTTTCGTCACGCTGTTCCGCAAGCCCTAGTCCAGCGTTTGCCGGTAACGGCGCAGGGCGATGACCACGACCACCAACATGATGATGCTAATGGCCAGCATGTCGCCCGAAATGTCCGGCAGGGCGGCCCCTTTCAGCATCACCTTGCGCGTCAGACGCAGGAAATGCGTGGCCGGAATCGTTGTGCCGATCACCTGCGCCCAACCCGGCATTCCTGCAAACGGGAACATGAACCCTGACAACAGGATTGTCGGGAGCAAGGTGAAGAAAGATATCTGCATTGCCTGCATCTGAGATTTGGCGACTGTTGAGATCAGGAACCCAAGTGCCAGATTGACGATGATGTAAAGATTGAAGCCCAGAAAGAAGGCCAGCCGGCTGCCGATGAACGGGACATCAAAGAGGAACCGCGCCGCGATCAGAAAGACGAAGGTCTGCACGTAGCCGACGAGCACATAAGGAATGATCTTGCCCAGCATCACTTCGGCCGGGCGGACCGGGGTTGCGATCAGCGCTTCCATCGTGCCTTTCTCGGTTTCGCGCACGATGGCGACCGCAGTGATCATCACCATTGTCATCGACAAGATGATGGCCAGAAGGCCGGGCACGATATTGGTCGATGTCTTGCCTTCGGCATTGTACTGGCGGTGCACCGTGATGCTGAAGGGTGGCGGCGCGCCGGCGGTGTATTGCAGCGGTCCGGTCAGTACATCGGCAATCGCGGTGTCGATGATACCGGACATTGCCGCGACCGCGCCGCTGGCGGCTGCCGGATCAGAGGCATCAGCGGACAAAAGAATGTCCGGGTTCAGCCCGCGCACGACGTCGCGTTCAAAGTTGGGCGGCACCACCAGAACAAAATTCGCAGAGCCTTCGCGCAGCGCGCGGTCGCCTTCTTGCTGGCTGGTGACGATGCCAATGAAGTCGAAGTAGTCCGAGGTCTGCATTCCCATCACGACGGCCCGCGCGATTGGTCCGTCGTCTGCCATTTCAACAAGCGTCGGCAGGTGCTTGGGGTCTGAATTGATCGCGAAGCCGAACAGCAAAAGTTGCATGATCGGAATCCCGATCATCATGCCGAAGGTCACGCGGTCGCGCCGCATCTGCACGAATTCCTTGAACAGGACCGCTCCGAATCGCGCGAAGGAGAACAGGTTCATCCCGGCACCGCCGGGGTCAGAAAGTTGTCAGTGGCACCCGCCATCAGGTAGATGAACGCTTCTTCCAGTTCGGCGTCCTTCTTCTGCCATTTGTGGGTCTTGCGCTTCTGCTGCTCTGCTGCGACCCGGTCGAGCGCCTTGGCGTTCGTGCCAGAGACATGCAGAACCGCGCCGAAACGTGCCACCTGGTCGACCCCTTCAGTCCTGCGCAGTTCGGCCTCCAACTTCGAGATTTCCGGCCCTTCGACACGCCATGTCGTAAGCCCGATGATCCGCGGAATCTCGCGGGCCGGGCCCGAGATCAGCTTTTTCCCATATGCGATATAGGCGATGTAGTCGCACTGGATCGCTTCATCCATGTAGTGGGTCGACACAAGCACAGTGACGCCGGCGGCCGAAAGCCGCCTTATCTCGTCCCAGAAGTCCCGCCGAGCCTTCGGATCTACACCGGCGGTTGGTTCGTCCAGAAGCAGCAGCTGCGGATCGTGGAGCAGGCAGGCCGCCAGCGACAGACGTTGTTTCCAGCCACCCGAAAGCGTCCCGGCCAGCTGGTCCGCTCGATCCGAAAGTCCAAGGTCCGCAAGCGCTTTCTGAACCTTGGAACGGCGGTCCTTCATCCGGTACATTCGGGCCATGAAATCAAGGTTCTCGCGGATGGTCAGATCTTCATAAAGCGAAAAGCGTTGGGTCATGTAGCCGACATGTTCCTTGATCTGCTGCGGTTCGGTCAGAATGTCATAGCCAAGGCACTGGCCGGACCCGCCATCGGGGATCAGGAGGCCGCACATCATCCGGATTGTCGTGGTCTTGCCGCTACCGTTGGGACCGAGAAAACCGTAGATCGCGCCTTTGGGCACCTCCATGTCGAAACTGTCTACCACGGTCCGGTCCCCGAAACGCTTGGTCAGGCCGCTGACCGCGATTGCTAGTTCGGCCTCCGTCGTCATGGCAGCATTCGCAGCGTGATCGGCTGGCCGGGCAGGACGCCACTGGCACCCTCCAGCCGGGCTTCAGCACGAAACACAAGCCGGGCGCGTTCGTCGCGGCTGTACAGGATCGGCGGTGTGTGTTGCGGGCTTGACGACATCCGCGTGATCATTGCGGTCAGCCCTTCGGGGCATCCGTCGCAGGACACCGCCAGCCGGTCTCCGACTGAAAAGGTCGCGCGTTCAGGTTCGGGCACAAAGAGGATCGCCTTCAACCGATCCGGTTGATAGAGCGAAATGACCGGCGTTCCGGTTGCTGCAACCTCACCGACATCGAAGTAGATGCGATCGACAAGCCCATTGACGGGGGCCGACAGGATGCGATTGTCCAGCGCTGATTGCGCCCGGTCAACCTCTGCCCGCGCGCCTTGCAGCGTCGCTTCCGCAGCCAGTTGCTGTGCATTCCGCGCAGGCAGTTCGGCAACCGCAAGCTGGGCGCGAAGCTGCGCCACCTGCGCATCCGCCGACTGGACCCGGGCGCGGTCGGTGTCCACCTGGGCCGGCGGCACGAGCCCCTTCGCCAGAAGTTGCAGCGACCGGTCGAGCGTCAGCTGTGCCAGATGCTGATCGGCTTCCGCGTTGGCGACAGAGGCACGGATGACCTCGATCTCGGCATCGCGGCTGCCGGTCATCAGATTGTCGAGATTGGCTTGCGCGACTGCAACGTTCGCCTCAGCCGCGTGCAGGGCGGCGATTTCGGCGGTTTCGTCCAGAAATACCAGCTGCTGGTCCGCTGAAACGGCCTGTCCTTCGCTGGCGTCGATGGAGGTGATCCGGCCGGGGCTCGAGGGCGCGACGTAAAGGTAATCGGCTTCGACATAGCCGTTGTAAGAAGGGTCGGGCGCCATGCCCCAACCTGGGATCACGGCGGCAATGATCGCCGCCAACCATGCCGGCAAATCGCTCATGGGTTTGTCTCCGGTTCCAAACCTGCAAAGAGAATCGTCAGGTGGTTTTCAATCAGCCGTTCAAGGTTCAGACCGTCAGAGGGCTCAATACCGAAAACCTCGGCAAGCATGAGATGCATCAGCAGCGGTCCCATGATGCTGCGCACCGTCAGTTCCGGATCGACCTTGCGGATGTGCCCGCCCTCGACACCCTGTCGCATTAGCGATGTCAGCGCGGGGATCGCGCGATCCAGAACTTCGTCGCGATACATCTGGGCAATTTCGGGGGCGCTCACGGCCTCACGCAGGACAAGTTTGGGAACGGCCAGCGCTGCTTCGCTGCCAAGCTTTCCCGCGATCATGTTCAGGAACTGGCGGATCACCGGGCGGGGGTCGCCCCGGTAGGTGGCGATCATCGAAATTGCGGCGTCCGCGATCGGTGCGACGGCGCGGTGCACCAAGCCTTCCAGAAGGGCCTTCTTGGACGGAAAGTAAAGGTAGACCGACCCTTTGGACAGGCCGGCATGGCGCGCGATCTGTTCGACGGATGTTGCTGCATAGCCCTGCGCAGCAAACAGGGCAACGGCGGCGTCCAGAACCTCGTCCGGTCGCGCCTCGGCCCTTCTGCGGAATTTGGGTTTGGGATCAGATGTCATTTTCCTTAAATAACTGACCAGTCAGTTATTTACAAGAGCGCTTGAAAAACCGAGCCCATTTCAAGGCAAAGTGATCTGGGTATTAAGCGGCGAGGGGGGTGGACATCGGCCGTTCCCGGATCGGAAGGTGCACGATTGCCGAAAACGCACCGACACCGACGCCGACCCACCAGACGGCGGTATAGGTGCCGTAAAGGTCGTAGAGCCGCCCCCCCAGCCAGATGCCAAGGAAGCTGCCCAGCTGGTGCGACAGGAAGACAACGCCGTAAAGCGTTCCCATATAGCGCAGCCCGTAGATATGCGCGACGAGACCTGCCGTAAGCGGCACGGTTGCAAGCCACATGGCGCCCATGGAGACGGAAAAGAGAACCACTGTCATCGGCGTGATCGGGGTCAGGATAAAGGCAGCGGCCACGATGGTGCGGCCAAGGTAGATCGAGGCCAGCAGGTATTTCTTCGTATATCGTTTGCCGAGGTATCCCGCTGTAAGACTGCCGGCGATATTGGCCAGCCCGATCAGAGAAATGGATATCGCACCCAGCGCCGAGGTTGTTCCGACCCCCAGAGACGCAAGGGTTCCGGAGGGGTCGATCGCGCCGCACATCTCTGTCACCATCGCGGGAAAATGCGCGGTGATGAAGCCCAACTGATAGCCGCAGGAAAAGAAGCCAAGGAAGATCAGCGCATAGCTCGGATCGCGAAAAGCCTGCATCAGGACCCGACCCATCGAAGCTTCAAGCTCTGCCTGGCTTGCGGTTTTGGGCGCGCGCATCATTGGCAGGGTCAGCACGGTTGCAAGGATCGCTGCGGCGAAGATCAGGAAAACGCTCTGCCAGGACATGAACCCCATAAGCCATTCGGCGACGGGCGCGCCAATGACCTGCCCGGCAGACCCGGCGGCGGTGACGATTGCCAGCGACATCGACCGGTTCTCATCCGAACTCGCCCGGCCAACCACGGCCAGAATCACACCAAGTCCGGTTCCCGCGACACCAAATCCGACGAGGATTTCCAGAAACTGGTGCTGTCCCGGGGTGACAGCGTAAGAGGACAGGATCAGACCGGCGGCGTATGTGATCGCCCCTAGGAAGATGGATTTCCGGTCTCCGATCTTCTCTGCCAAGGCCGCAAACAAGGGCTGGCCAAATCCCCATGCAAGGCTCTGGATCGCGATTGCCATCGAGAAATCGGCCCGCAGCCAGCCGAATTCCTCGGCAATCGGAATCTGAAAGACGCCGAACGAGCCACGGATCGCAAAGCTGATCATGATAATAAAGCAACCGACCAAGAGGACCGGAGTAAAAAGGCCGCCGCGCACGTCTGACATGAGGTTCTCCTGTTGCGGAACCCTAAGTCCGGCAAATCGCAGGCATCGTCAATTCAAGAAATGTGCGTGAAAGGATTAGCTTTTCTTATGAAGCCCGCCGGATTATCTCAGGGCGATGTCGCAAAGCCTTGAGCAAATCTACGCGGAAAAGGTCGCGGCCAGTCATCTGGCGGCGGACCCGGCACAAATGGCCGTCCTGCCGCAGCTTGAATCGATCCGGCACTGGCTGGAACAGGCGCCCGCCAAAGGCCTGCGAGGGCTGTTTAACAAGGGTTCCCCGACACCGAAGGGCTTTTACCTTTGGGGCGGAGTCGGGCGCGGCAAGTCCATGCTGATGGATCTTTTCGTCGAAGCCACCGATGCGCCCAAGCGCCGGGTGCATTTCCATGCCTTCATGCAGGAAATCCACGCCGGAATGCATGAAGCCCGCAAAAAGGGTGTCGACGATGCGCTCAAGCCGGTGGCCGAGGCGGTCGCCGCCGATATCCGCCTTTTGGCCTTCGACGAGATGCAGATCACCGACATCACCGATGCGATGATCGTGGGTCGCCTCTTTGAACAGCTTTTCGCCGCTGGTGTCGTGGTCGTCACCACCTCGAACCGCCCGCCTGAGGATCTGTACAAGAACGGCCTGAACCGGGCGCTTTTCCTTCCGTTCATCCAACTCATCAAGGACCGCATGGTGGTGCAGCATCTGGCCGCAGAAGCCGACTACCGGCAGGACAAGCTGACCGGTGCGCAAACCTATTTCTCTCCGGTCAACGATGCCGCGCGCCTCGCGGTTCAGGCCATTTGGCAGGATCTCGTCACTGCACCTCCCGCGCCGCTGACGCTAAAGGTCAAGGGGCGCGACGTGGTACTTGAGGCCTTCAGCAACGGTGTCGCACGGGTGCCGTTCTGGGAGCTTTGCGGCAAGCCGCTGGGGGCTGCCGACTATCTGGCGGTGGCCGAGGCCGTGCGCGTCCTGATCCTAGAGGAAATTCCGCGCCTCAGCCGGTCGAATTTCAACGAAGCGCGGAGGTTTGTGACGCTGATCGACGCGCTTTATGAGGCGAAAGTCCGGCTGATCGCAACCGCTGCCGATATTCCGGAACGTCTGTATGTCGAGGGTGAAGGCACCTTCGAATTCGAACGAACGGCCAGTAGATTGCGCGAAATGCAGAGCGATGGCTGGGGCGCCTGAGGCTCAACTGTTTTCGCGAAGCACGTTGCCTGCAAGGTAGAGCGACCCGCAGATCAAGATGCGTGCATTGGGATCGATTGCAACGATGTCACGCACAGCGTCGATGACATTGTCGGAAGCCGTCGCATTCAGTCCCGCCTTGATTGCGGCGCCAAGGGTCTCGGCCGCAGTCAACGTATTCGCTTCGCCCGGTATCGACACCGCGTGGAGGCTGGTCGCAACCCCGGCAAGGGGTCTCAGGTAGCCACCGATATCCTTCGTGTTCAGCATTCCACAGATCAGATGCGTCGGGCGCGCCGGCAACCGGCCGAGCGCTTCGGCCAGCGCTTCGCCGGCGGCAGGATTGTGGCCACCGTCCAGCCAAAGCTCGGCTTGGCCCGCCGCCTCGACCAATGGCCCATGGCGCAGACGTTGCAGGCGCGCGGGCCAAAAGGCTTCTGTTACCGCGGCCGAACATTCCGCTTCGCCGAATCCCAGATGGCGCAGGGCGGCGATTGCCATACCAGCGTTCTGCACCTGGTGTCGGCCGATCAGCGTGGGCAATGGTAGATCGAGAAGCCCGGTTTCGTCCTGATAGACCATGCGACCGCGTTCCTCGGCGACATGCCAGTGCTGGCCGTGAACCAACAGGGGCGATCCGAGTCGCGCCGCCTTCGCCTCGATGACCTCGAGTCCTTCTTCCTCTTGCGGGCCGACAATGCAGGGCACGCCGCGCTTCAGAATGCCGGCCTTTTCGCCCGCGATCTCGGCCAGTGTCTCACCCAGATATTGCTGATGATCGAGCGACACCGGCGCAATGATGGTCAGGGCCGGGCGTTCAACGACATTTGTCGCGTCCAGCCGCCCGCCAAGACCGACTTCCAGAAGGGTGTATTCCGCCGGGGTCCGCGCGAAGGCCAATAGGGCTGCGCAGGTGGTTATTTCGAAATAGGTGATATTCTGGCCGGAGTTCAGCCGTTCGCATTCGTCCAGCACCGCTGCCAGCGCGTCTTCGGAAATCAATTCTCCGGCCAGCCGGATCCGTTCGTGGAAGCGCGCGAGATGCGGCGAGGTGTAGGCATGTACGCGTTTGCCGCCCGCCTCGAGCCCGGCGCGGATCATCGCCTGGGTCGACCCTTTGCCATTTGTCCCGGCAATGTGAATGACGGGGGGCAAGTCGCGCTCCGGATGGCCAAGTGCGGCGAGCAACCGCCAGACCCGATCCAGCGTCAGGTCGATGATCTTGGGGTGCAGCGACATCATCCGTTCAAGGATGACGTCCGATGTCCGGGGGGTCACTTTTCGGCGCTCGGTTTTTCCGACTTCGGCTCAGGGGCCGGGGCCGCCTTTGCCTCTGCGGGCGGCGGCAGATCGCCTTTCACCGCCGGCGGTTTTCCAGTCAGCATCCGAACGATGGTGATCAGTTCATCGCGCAGCGCCTTTCGGTGTGTCACTCGGTCGAGCATCCCGTGATCCAGAAGGTATTCGGCCCGCTGGAAGCCTTCGGGCAATTTCTCACGGATCGTCTGTTCGATGACGCGCGGTCCGGCAAAGCAGATCAATGCATTTGGTTCTGCGATATGCACGTCGCCCAGCATGGCGTAGCTGGCTGTCACGCCACCCGTCGTCGGATGCGTCAGCACCACGATATAGGGGAGCCCGGCTTCCTTCAGCATCTCGACCGCCACAGTCGACCGCGGCATCTGCATCAGCGACAGGATGCCTTCCTGCATGCGCGCGCCGCCCGCGGCAGAGAACAGGACCAGTGGTCGCTTGAGTTTCACGGCACGCTCGGCGGCGGCGATGATCGCATTGCCCACATACATGCCCATCGACCCGCCCATGAAGGAAAAGTCCTGCGCGGCGGCGATGATCGGCGTTCGGCCGATTTCACCCTCGGCGACCAGCATCGCCTCTTTTTCACCTGTTTGCTTCTGGGCGGCTTTCATGCGATCGGGATATTTCTTCTGATCACGGAAATGCAGCGGGTCTGCAATAGGTGCTGGAACGGCAACTTCTCCGAAGATGCCGCCATCGAAGAGCGCGGCGAACCGGTCGCGCGGGGCAATCGCCATGTGGTGATCGCAACTCGTGCAGACGTTCAGATTCTCGGCGAGTTCGCGGTGAAACAGCATGGTGCCACATTCGGGGCATTTCGACCACAGGTTCTCCGGCACCTCGCGGCGCGAAAACAGGGAGTTTATGGTCGGGCGAACATAGTTCGAAATCCAGTTCATCGCGCTTTGGCCTTAGTGGTCTGCATCTGCATTGAAATAAGCCGCGGGCACGGGAAATGCAATCAACGCCTCAGCACCCGACGCAGGATCGCCCAGAGCAGAACCATGGTGACCAGGTCACCGAGGGAAAGCAGTGGCACCAGTTCGGTATCATCGAGCGAATAGGGGGTCCGAAAGAGCGCAAGCCCAGAGAGCGCACCATCGGTTGACAGGATCAGCATCGCGACAAAGTTGTTTGCGAAGTGATAGCCCCAGCCAGCACCAATACTGCCCGTCGCCCGTGTCAGATCGGCTGCGACCAGCCCAAACCCCGCAGCGGCAATGACAACGATCCAGGCATTTGCCCCAGCGGTTGCAGGGCTGTAATGCAGCGCTCCGAAAAGCAGCGACGGCAGGAGCAACCAGATCAGCGGGGATCTAAACCGGGCCGCGAGCTGCTGCATGAGATAGGCGCGGAAAACCAGTTCTTCGGCGAGCGTCTGAACCAGCAGCCCGCAAAGCGCGAGCGGCAGGAAAGTCAGCCATTGGCCGAAGGGAAGGTTGGGCAAAGCGTCAAATTGCAACGACCAGATCATCAGCAGAATTGAATAGGCCGCAAGGACCGTCACCGCCGCAATCACGAAATCACGCACGACACGCACAGCAGGGCCGAACAGCGATGCGACGGAACGTTTGTGTATCGCCAGAACAACGATCGCGGGCCCCAGCGCCATGCCGATGAAGCTTGCCATCAGGAGAAGCATCGCCGTCGGGGTGGATCCTTCGGCGACACGGTCCAGCCAGACGCCAATTCCTTCAGATCCGACCGCCAGCCAGACCAGACAGAACAGGACAGCAAGTCCCGCCAGGTAGACCAGCGCGATGAGAATCGAACCGACGATCAGCCGCCAGATCTGCGGACGCCTGCGCGCCGCATCAACGTAACGATCGAAAAATGGGTTGAACATGCCTGCCTGCTCGATGCTCGATTTTTGCCCCAACGATAGGAGGAATGCCCGGGCAGGGCAATCGCTGGCGCTCGGGCTTGTGAATCGGGTTTCAGCGCACTATTCCGGGGGCAATCCGGATCAGCGAGGGGCTATCTTATGAAAAACACGAAATTTGACAAATCCCGTTTGCCCAGCCGCCATGTGACCGACGGTCCCGCGCGCGCTCCGCACCGGTCCTATTACTATGCGATGGGCCTGAACGAGGATGAAATCGCCCAGCCCTTCGTCGGTGTGGCCACCTGCTGGAACGAAGCCGCGCCCTGCAACATCGCGCTGAACCGCCAGGCGCAAGCAGTCAAGCTCGGCGTCAAGGCCGCCGGTGGCACGCCCCGCGAATTCACGACTATTACCGTCACCGACGGTATCGCAATGGGGCATGAGGGCATGCGGTCCTCGCTGGCCTCGCGTGAAGCTATCGCGGACACCGTTGAATTGACGATGCGCGGCCATTGCTATGACGCCATCGTCGGACTTGCCGGTTGCGACAAGTCGCTCCCGGGCATGATGATGGCGATGATCCGCCTGAACACGCCGTCGGTTTTCATCTACGGCGGTTCGATCCTTCCGGGGCGGCTCAACGGCAAGGATGTCACCGTTCAGGACGTGTTCGAAGCCGTTGGCAAGAACCAGGCCGGCAATATGTCGGAGGAAGAATTGACGATTCTCGAACGTGTTGCCTGCCCATCTGCAGGGGCTTGCGGCGGCCAGTTCACGGCGAACACTATGGCCTGTGTGTCCGAGGCGATCGGCCTTGCGCTGCCCAATTCCTCGGGTGCCCCGGCGCCCTACGAATCCCGCGACCAGTATTCCGAAGCGTCCGGCATCGCGGTGATGAACCTGATCGAAAAGAACATTCGCGCCCGCGATATCGTCACGCTGAAGTCGCTGCAGAACGCGGCACGGGTCGTCGCCTGCACCGGCGGTTCGACCAATGCCGGTCTGCACCTGCCGGCGATGGCGCATGAGGCGGGCATTGAGTTTGACCTTGATGATGTCTGCGAGATCTTCCGCGACACACCTTATTTTGTCGATCTCAAGCCGGGCGGCGCTTATGTCGCCAAGGATCTTTACGAGGCGGGCGGTGTGCCGGTCGTGATGAAGGAACTTCGCAAGGCGGGTCTGATTCACGAAGACTGCATGACCGTCACCGGCCGCAGCATCGGCGAGGAAATCGACATGGTCGAACGCGAAGCCGACGGAAAGGTCATCTACCCGGTCACGTCCCCGATCACCAAGACCGGCGGCGTGGTCGGGCTGAAGGGCAATCTCGCCCCGGAAAGCGCCATTGTGAAGGTCGCAGGCATGTCCCCTGCGGAACAAGTCTTCACTGGTCCGGCACGTGTCTTCGAATGTGAAGAAGAAGCGTTCGAGGCGGTCAAGGCGCGCAGCTACAAGGAAGGCGAAGTCTTGGTCATCCGCAACGAGGGTCCCGCTGGCGGCCCGGGCATGCGTGAGATGCTGGCCACGACCGCCGCTTTGTCGGGTCAGGGCATGGGCAAGAAGGTCGCGCTGATTACCGATGGGCGATTCTCGGGGGCCACGCGCGGCTTCTGTGTCGGCCATGTCGGACCCGAAGCCGCACAGGGCGGACCAATCGGCCTGCTCAAGGATGGCGATGTCATCACCATCGACGCGATCAAGGGCGAAATCTCTGTCGCGCTGTCCGATGCCGAACTGGCAGAGCGCAAGAAGGCCTGGAAAGGCCCACGCGAAACGCTTTATGCCAGCGGCGCGCTCTGGAAATACGCCCAGCTTGTCGGCCCGACCAACAAGGGCGCGGTCACTCATCCCGGAGCCAAAGCCGAACGCCATGTCTACATGGATCTCTAGGGCCGCTGCGGTTTCGATCCTTGTTGCGCTTCCGGGCTGTCTTGTCAGTCCGGAGGTAACGCGGCGCGCGCCCCAGAAGATTACCGTGGCCGATCGCAGCGTGATCGTCGCGGGGCCGCCGGGCTATTGCATCGACACCGCTGCGACGCGGGATTCCACGACCGGCGCCTTTGTTCTGCTGGGCAGCTGCGCTTCCATAGCTGGCAACCCGAATGCACGGACCCCGACAGCGCCGGCCCTTCTGACCGCGTCGATTTCCCCGGTCAGCCCGGCGCTCGCCACGGCCTCATCGACACAGCTTGAATCCTTCTTCCGCTCGGCGTCTGGCAGGGCGGCGCTGGCGCGTGACGGCCGGGCAGGCTCTGTCCGGATCCTGAAGATTCAGCAGCAGGGCGGCGCCTTGTATATAAAGGCGCGCGATATCAGTGCGAAATCCGATGGCGGTCTCGTGCGGGAGTACTGGCGTGGGATTTTCGACCTGGGCGACCGCCTTGTCACCGTTTCGGTGATCGGTTTCGCCGACCGCCCGCTGAGCGATCTGGCAAGTCTTGCGACGCTCGATGCTTTCGCGGCACGCATCCGCGCCGAAAACCACGGGATGCTTGCCAGCAGTACGAATCCGCGTTTGCCCGGATGAAACCTTTCCGTGCAAGATGGGCGAAGGCGGACCAATCGGCGGAGCCGGGATAAGCAATGTCAGAGCGGATCAATAGTCTCCTCGACCGCGCTCTTCACAAGAGGGTGCTGCGACGCTGGTCGCAGATGGTTGACCGGGCCCGCACGGTCGATCTTGCGACGCTGCGGCGCATGCGCAGCCGCGCGCGCGAAATCAGACGCCGCGTGGATGAGGTCCTGCACATTGCCGATGCGCGCCTGACCTTGCCGCTGATCGGCACCAATGCCATCGTCAAGCCACTGCATTCTGATTGGGCCTGGCGGCCGCAGATCTGGCGCGGCCCGGTAAGCCCTCCGGGCATTGCCGCGGTCGAGACCCGGCAGACGCTGGGCAGTGGCGTAACGGTGTTTCACGATTGCCGCATATCAGAACTCACCTTCCGGCAGATTCGAAACAGCCGCGAAGAAGACCTTGCGCCTTTCGGCCTGAGGATGGACGTGTTCCGGTTTGATGGCAGCTTCCTGTCGTTGGCGATAGACCTGCCGCCGGAAGCAGTCGCTGGCCTTCAGCGCCGGCACCTGATGCGCCTGACAATGGCGGTTGAAATGGAACAGCCGTTGGAAATCTTTGCGCGGCTGAACGTCAAGCATGGTCCGAACACGGAACAGATCGTCCGGGAACTGCCGCTGAACGAAGGCGATGTGATGGTCGAGTTCGACCTCGCCTATACCAATATGAATGAAAAGCGAGTCGAACGGGCATGGATTGACCTGATCTTTGAAAGCCCAGAGATGAACCAGATCGTCCTGCGGGACGTGACATTGGCGCGCAGGCCGCGAGCAGAGGTTTAAAGGGGGCAGTCATGTCAGATTTCACCGTCACCAAGACGCGCATCCATGCCGGGATATGGGAAGGACTGATCGTTGCCGCCGAAACCGGCAATGCCGATCCGAAGATCACCGTGACGCATCTGGAAAAGCCTTTGACGAGTTTCGCGGTCAGCAAAGACGCCGCTCCCGGTCGCTGGGCGCTGCGCATCGCCATCCCGCCAGAGCTTCTGTCGGACGGTGTGCAGGTCTTCGTGATCTCCGACAAGTCAACGGGCGAAAAGCTCGACAGCTTCTCCATTGTCACCGGCGAGCCGCTCGAAGATGATATTCGCGCCGAGGTCGAGTTGCTTCGCGCCGAACTTGACATGCTCAAGCGCGCCTTCCGCCGGCACTGCCTGGAAACCGCCTGATTTGCTTTGGCATCCGGGCCAAGAAGGACTGACATGACCGATTACCCGCATCTTCTGGCCCCGCTCGATCTCGGCTTCACGACTTTGAAGAACCGCGTCCTGATGGGGTCGATGCATACCAACCTCGAGGAGACGAGGGACTGGAACCGGGTTGCCGAGTTTTACGCGGAACGGGCACGCGGCGAGGTTGCGCTGATGGTAACGGGTGGCATGGCCCCGAATCCCGAAGGCGGGGTCTTTCCTGGTGCCAGCGGGCTGTATACTGCCGAAGATATTGCCAACCAGAGGGTCGTGACCGACCGCGTTCATGACGCCGGCGGCAAGATCGCGATGCAGATTCTCCATGCTGGCCGCTACGCATACGGGCCCGATTGCGTGGCCCCGTCGCCGGTGAAATCCCCGATCTCGCCGTTTCCTCCGAAGGAACTGGACGAGGCGGGGATCGAGAAACAGATCGCTGACATTGCCACGGCCGCCGCCCGCGCGCGCGAAGCCGGCTATGACGGTGTCGAGGTCATGGGGTCGGAAGGCTATCTTCTGAATCAGTTCCTTGTCACCCATACCAACAAGCGCACGGATCGCTGGGGCGGATCGTATGAAAACCGGATGCGTCTGCCGGTCGAGGTCGTGCGACGAGTGCGGGCGGCTGCAGGACCGGACTTCATCCTGATCTATCGGCTGTCGATGATCGATCTGATCCCGAACGGGTCGAATTGGGACGAGGTTGTAAAGCTTGCCAAAGCGGTAGAGGCGGCGGGGGCGACGATCATCAACACCGGCATAGGCTGGCATGAAGCGCGGATACCCACCATCGCGACCAGCGTTCCGCGCCGCGCGTTCAGCTGGGTCACCAAAAAGCTCATGGGGCAAGTGTCTGTTCCGGTCATCACCTCGAACCGGATCAATGCCCCGGATGTCGCCGAAGCCGTCCTTGCCGAGGGCTGTGCCGATATGGTTTCGATGGCCCGGCCCTTCCTTGCCGATCCGCATTTCGTCGCTAAGGCGGCCAGTCGCCGCGCTGCGGAAATAGCTCCTTGCATTGCCTGCAATCAGGCCTGTCTTGATCATACGTTCAGCGGAAAGATTTCGACCTGCCTCGTCAATCCCCGCGCCTGCTTTGAAACGGAGCTGCGCTACGATCCTGCACCGGTCCCCAAGACCGTCGCCGTCGTCGGCGCAGGCCCCGCCGGTCTAACCGCCGCCATCGTCGCTGCCGAACGTGGTCACAAGGTCACCCTGTTCGAAAAGGCCGCGGAAATCGGCGGCCAACTGAACATGGCGAAAAAAGTTCCCGGCAAGGAAGAGTTCCAAGGCCTCGTCGCATGGTTCGAGACTATGGTTGGAAAATCCGGTATCGCGCTTCGCCTCGGGACCGAGGCGAGGCCTGCGGACCTGAAGCAGTTTGACGAGGTCATTGTCGCAACCGGCGTCCTGCCGCGCGATCCTCAGATTCCGGGTCAGGACGGTGAAAACGTGCTCAGCTATATAGACGTGTTGCGGGATGAAGCCAAAGTCGGTCAGAGTGTGGCCATTATCGGGGCCGGCGGCATCGGTTTCGATGTCGCGGAATTTCTCGCCGAAGACGGGGAGAGCCTGACGACTGACCTTGAGGCCTGGTGCGCCGAATGGGGCGTCGCGGATCCGGGAATCCATCGTGGCGGACTTTCGCCGATGGGCCCCAATCCCGGACCACCGGCCCGGCAGGTCTTCCTGCTGCAACGCAAGGCGGAAAAGCCCGGCAGGAGGCTTGGAAAGACGACTGGCTGGATTCATCGCGCCACTTTGCAGATGAAAGCCGTTAAAATGTTGGGCGGCGTGAACTACGAAAGCATCGACAGGGAGGGGGTCAACATCTCTTTCGGTGAGTCGCGGGAGAATCCACAGAGAATTGTGGCACAAAATGTAGTATTATGTGCCGGTCAAGTGTCCGAGCGGTCTCTTGCCGACGCATTACAGTCCCAAGGGGTTAATGTTCACGTAATCGGGGGTGCGGATTTGGCGGCCGAACTCGATGCGAAGCGTGCGATCGATCAGGGGGCGCGGTTGGCGGCATCGATTTAACATATTGATAAATAATATTAAAATTTGAGGTGTTAATAGCAGGTTCATACTTCGGTTTCCCTGCCACGAACGTTCTCCATAAATCCCCAGTATTGTCCGCCGCACACCGTATTCCTGCCTGAATTGGAAACGATACCTCTGTCTTGAGGGGCCAAGACTACAGGTAACGCGTATGGACAGACTAACTGAGATGGAGGCCTTTGCTACGGTCGTAGACCAAGGCGGCTTCACCGACGCGGCCAAGAAAATGGGAATTTCGAAATCTGCCGTTTCGAAACATGTTTCTTCTCTTGAGGCGCGCTTGGGGGCGCGGCTTTTGAATAGAACCACGCGGCGGGTCAGTCCCACGGAAATTGGCCTCGCATATTATGATCGCGCTCGGCGCGTTCTCAACGATGCCGGCGAAGCGGATTCGCTTGTAACCTCGATGCAATCTGCACCATCGGGCTTGCTGCGGATCTCTGTCGCCACCGACTTCGGCGTCAATCACTTGTCGCCGATTCTGGGCGAGTTCCTGCAGGAATTTCCGGACATCACCATGAATATGGTGCTCAACAACCGTTATGTTGAACTGATTTCCGAAGGCTTCGACATGGCCATCCGGATCGGAGAGCTTGAAGACAGCACGCTGCGTGCCCGCAAGCTGACCGAGACGACAAAGCGGATGGTCGGATCGCCCGCTTATTTCCAAAAGCACGGCCGCCCTCAGAAAATCGACGATCTGAACGAACACAAGCTTTTGCATAATTCTACTCAGGCCAACAACGCTGTCTGGAAACTGACTGCCCCCTCAGGCGAAAAGCGTCAGGTCCGCACGGCAGGCTGGCTTACCGTGAATGACGGCCAATCTCAGCTCAATGCCGCCATCTCGGGCCTTGGGATCGCCTATCTCCCGTCATTCCTCTACGCTGACGCTCTTGCCAGCGGATTGGTAGAAGAAGCGATCCCAGAGTTGCCGATTGAAACTCAGGGCATCTATGCGGTCTACCCGCCGGGACGCTTCACTCAGCCGAAGGTGCGCGCCTTCATCGATTTCCTTGTGCAGGCCTTCGCCGACAAGGGGCCCGACGCCTGGTAACAGGGGCTAGGCTTCGAAAATCTATTGGGTCGAGGTCAATATGACCTCGACCCTTCTGTTTTTATTGCGCCCGTCTTCGGTCTGGTTCGACCAGCGAGGCGCAAGAAAACCAACACCTTCCGCCACGATCTGCCGACTCGGAACCGAATAGGCTGTGACGAGCCGTTCCAGCACCGAGGCCGCGCGGCGCTGCGACAACGCGATGTTACCCGCAAGCGACCCCTGTGCATCGGTATGTCCGACAAGCGCAACGGTCTGGCCCGGATTGTCGAGCAGGAACTGTGCCAGCCGCGCCAGCGACGCATATCTACCCGCTTCAAGGTCCGACGAACCTGTTGCGAAGCTCAGATCGTCGAGCGACAACCAGCCTTCTTCCAAGAGCGTTTCGATCATGTCGACGGGCGCGATTGCATCCGGTTCGCTGACCGAGCCACCCGCTTGGGTGTCAACGGACGCAGGTTGACTGGCCGACGCGTCGTCAACAAAGTCCACCTGCACGAAACCGCCAGTGTTGCTGCGGCTGACAATCAGGTTCCGGTACTCATTGGTGCCAGGGCGCCAGGCAGAGAGAAATCGGAAATCTCCAAGATCGACATGCATCACGGGCTCTTCGACCAGATCGAGGGCGTAGCGGAAATCGTAGCCACCGCAATCGTCGTCTTTACAATCCAAGAGAATCTCGTAGCCCATTTCGGTCAACTGCCTGCGCAGCGGCGTCATGATCTGACTCGTCGACAGGCTTGACTCGCGCACCTTCCAGACTTGCGAATGCCGGGTTCCTTCCACGACCTCAAACGACACGGCGCCGTCCCGGAATGGGCCGACCGCAAATTTCGATTCGGTTTGATCGGAAATGCGTTGTGCCACCATCAGCGCGCTGACGGGCATTTCCAGCGTCTCGGCCAGTGCCCCCATCGGACAAAGCCCGGCGACGGTCAGGAAGAAGATGGCGCTTCGGCCCCTCATCGCGCCTGCGCGTGGTATTCGTCATTCGGACGCATATCTACGGCCGAGGCGACCCGGTTGGTCATGTTGAAGAAGGCCGCGACAGAGGCAATGTCGAAAATATCCCGGTCGCTGAATCCGACGTCGCGCAATAGATTGCGGTCGGCTTCCTCTATTCGGGCGCTCGACTCCGTCAGTTTCGCCGCGAAATCCAACATCGCGCGCTGCCGTTCTTTCAGGGATGCGGCGCGGTAGTTCATCACCATAGCCTCGCCCAGGGCCGGATCGCCGGAAATCTGCCGGACGGCCGCGCCATGCGCAACCTGACAGTACCAGCACCGGTTGATCGAGCTGACGACAACTGCGATCATCTCGCGCTCCAGTTTGGTCAGGCCAGAGGCCCCCAGCATCAGATCGTTGTACATGGCGGTAAAGGCGTTCAGCTTGTCGACGTCAAAGGCGTAGGCGCGCAGCACGTTGGGCACGAGCCCCAATTTTTCCTGACAGATCTTGAAATACTTTTGCGTTTCTGGCGGCAAGGGATCGACCTGCGGCAGGTCAAGGGCGGTGGGCTTCTTGGGGTCTCGCGTCATGCCGGGCCTCTTAGTCAGGGTTCTTTATGCGATAATGATACCGACCAACCGGCCTCATGCCCATGCGCGAATAAAGCGCATTGGCAGCGTCGTTGGCCGCGGTAACGATCAACGAAAGATGCCGGGCCCCGTTCTCCCCCGCCCAAAGCGCTGCCGCCCGCAGGATGTTCCTCGCAGCCCCCTGCCGGCGCGACCTTTCTGCGACCTCAATCGCATGGATCATGGCGACATCCCCCGCGACTGCGACAAAGGCGCATCCTGCCGCCCGGTCCTCCTGCCGCGACAGAATCGCGGTCTTGGCGCCTTCAACCCTGCTCATGACATTGATGCGTCCTGGGCCGATGCCCCCCTGCGCCCAAAGCTCGGTCATGATCGCCAGCGGCGGCCAGATCGCAAATGTCGCGATCGGCGGCGGAGTTTCCAGCGTCAGCAGGTCAACCGCTGCCGTGTATTGCAAGACCGGGTCCTTGATCCTGTAGCCCCGCGCGTCCAGCTCCGCATCCAAGGCTTCGTCCCCGGCCCGTATCATGAACAGCCTCGGCTGACCGAGTTGGTCCATCGCCTGTTCCGCCTGCGAAATCGCCGATGCGGTGAACTCGTCTTCCCGCGTTGCCGCGGAAACCCGCTGCCCGCCACCAAGACCTTCGCGGATCATCCATGGTCCGAAACGCCAGCGCCGGGCCGGCGGCCATGTCGCCTCTGTCACCGCATAAAGCTGCGCCGCATCGGGGGACGTCACGTCGTCCCGTCCGCAAAAAGCGCAGTCAGTTTCAGGATCGCTTCGTTGACGAGGGACGCGTCGCTGCCCCGGATGACGATATTCGCGCCGTAGGCGCCGTTCTGTATGAACGGGTAAGACCCGATGGACAGGGCCGGGTATTCTTCGGCCAGCCGCGCAAGGGGTCCTGCGATATCGCCTTCCGGCCGGTCGAAACGGACGGTTTGGCTGACCAGCGGCGCGCCCCCGGCCAGTTGCGGCAGGACAGAGGCGACCATCGCCTCGAAGACTGCGGGAACGCCGGCCATGACATGGACATTGCCGATGCTGAAACCCGGAGCGCCGGACACCGGGTTGTCGATCAGGCGCGCGCCGTCCGGGATGCGTGCCATGCGCAGGCGCGCCTCGTTCAGCTCGGTTCCCATGCGTTCGTATCGTTCCGCAAGGATCGCGCGCGCGTCATCGCGCACTCCGATTGACACGCCAAAGGCGCAGGCGATGCAATCGGCCGTGATATCATCATGCGTCGGCCCGATGCCGCCCGAAGTGAAGACGTAGTCGTAGGCATCCCGCAAAGCCTGGGTAGCCGAGACGATGCTTCCGGCGTCGTCCGCCACAACCCTGACTTCTTTCAGGTCGATGCCATGTTTCGTCAGTTCCTGGGCCAGAAAATGCATATTGGAATCCCTTGTCCGACCGGACAGGATTTCGTCTCCGATGACCAGCATTGCGGCAGTGGGGTTCGACATGTCTCTTGGCTCCGTGGGCTCTTCAATTGCGTATAATGGGCCGCTTCAAGGGATTCCATCCCCTTGCACGGACCATGCAGGTCTGGTCCTTTCGGACGTCAGCGCATATGTAGTCGGAAACAACCACCAAACGGAGCGATCCCGTGGATGAGCGCAATCGAGGTCGCGTGACCAAAGACGGTATTCGGATATACGAGGTCTCGGACTTCGCCGGGATGCGCAAGGCTGGTCATCTGGCTGCGCAAATACTTGATGAGATTGCTGAATATGTCGAACCGGGGGTGACGACCGCGCGGCTGGACGAAATTATCACCAACAAGGTAGAGGCCGCCGGCGCGAAATCCGCGACCATCGGCTACAAGGGCTATCAGCATGCCAGCTGCATTTCGGTGAATCATGTCGTCTGCCACGGCATACCCGGCGGCAAGATTCCCGGACGCAGCAATGATGTCATCCTCGATCAGGATATCATCAACATCGACGTCACCGTGATCGTCGACGGCTGGTATGGCGACACCAGCCGCATGTATGTCGCGGGAACACCCAAACCTTTTGCCGAACGCCTCATTCAGGTCACGCATGACGCGCTGATGAAGGGGATCGAGGCGGTCAAGCCGGGCAATACTTTCGGAGATATCGGTTTCGCGATCCAGCAATTCGTTGAGGCGGAACGCATGTCCGTCGTGCGTGATTTCTGTGGGCACGGTCTTGGCCGTGTCTTTCACGCGCCGCCGAATGTTCTGCACTACGGTCGCCCGGGCACCGGCGCGACACTTGAGGAAGGCATGATCTTCACCATCGAACCTATGGTGAACCTCGGCCGTCCGGAAACCCGAATTCTGCCGGATGACTGGACCGCTATCACGCGCGACAAGAAACTGTCGGCGCAGTTCGAACATTCTGTCGGTGTGACTGCGGAGGGGGTCGAGATCTTCACGCTGTCCCCTGCGGGGCTTTTCCACCCCACGAAGCCGGCCTGATCCCTGATCTTCTGCCGCAAAATCTTCGCCGCGCCCCGGCAGAAATCCGGGTGTCGCCGCTTTCACCAACACACCGCCCCCCGGATACGGAACTTTACCATGACCCGATCGCTGAGAATTCTTCTTGTTGCATCCATTGCCAGCCTTGGCCTCGGCGGGTTTGCCGCCGCGCAGGAATTCACGCTGCGGTTTCAGCATTTCGTTTCTCCGCTATCGGCAAATCCGACCTACTTCATGGAGCCCTGGGCCCGGAAGGTCGAAACGGAGTCAGGCGGGCGCATCAAGATAGAGATTTTCCCGATGATGCAACTGGGGGGCAAAGCGCCTGACCAGTACGATCTGATCCGCGACGGAGCGATCGATGGTGGCTGGGTCATCCCGGGCTACCAGCCCGGTCGCTTTCCGCAGTCCGAAGCACTGGAACTGCCTTTCATGGTCACGAAATCAGGCGAAGAGGCCAGCAAAGCGGCCTGGGTTTACACCCAAAAATACCTGATGGACGATTTTTCCGATGTCCATGTGATCGTCGCGCATATGCACGGGCCCGGTATCGTGCACAAGAAAGGCAGCGCGGTCCAGAGCGTCGAGGATTTCAAGGGTCTCAAGCTCCGCGCCCCGTCCCGACCTGCAACCCTGCTTCTGGACAAGCTTGGTGCTGTTCCGATCGGGTTGCCGGTTCCGGCCTTCCCCGAAGCCTTGGCCAAGGGCGTGCTCGATGGCGGCGTCATCACCTGGGAAATGTCGCCGTCGCTCAAGCTGAACGAGCTGACGGACAGCCATACAGACGTGGCCGGCGACAAGTCGTTGTACAACCTCTATTTCATATGGGCGATGAACAAGGCAAAATACGATGCCCTGCCGGATGATCTGAAGGCGGTGATCGATGCCAATTCCGGCTTTCACGCCTCAGCTCTCGCCGGGCGGGCGCATGACACCGGCGATACGGAAGGTCGCGACCTGATGGCCGCCGATCGCAATGAAATCGCCACCCTGTCGGAATCCGAAACAGATCGGATCAAGGTGCTTGGGGAAGAGGTGATCGCAGACTGGATTGCCGAGATGACAGGGCGTGGTCTTGACGCGGCTGCACTGGTTGCCGATGTCCGCGCGGCAGTTCAGGTAACCCGCGACGCCGAATGACCGCGGCGGCGGACGGCGTCAGGCGACACGTTCTAGAATGCTGACGATCGTGTCGCCGTATTTGCGCTGGTCGCGCAGCCGCAATCCGGGCGGGATCTCTGGCGGTCGGTTTTCTTCCCAGACGATAATTGCGCCCGGAGCGAGCCAGTCGCCGTCCAGCGCGGCGGCAATCGCCTTTTCGCCCAGACCCATGCCGTAGGGCGGATCAAGAAAGACCAGTTCTGCACGGCGGCCGTGCCGGTCGCCCAACTTGGTCGCATCGCGGCGAAACAACTTGGTCGTGCCCTGCGTCCGCGTCAGGTCGATGTTTCTGCGGATCAGCGCACGCGCCTTTGTTCCATCATCGACGAAGGTGACATTCGCGGCCCCCCGTGACAGTGCTTCGAACCCCAGCGCGCCGGTGCCTGCGAATAGGTCCAGCACCTCTTTGCCCCGAATCGGGTCGCCATAAGCTCCGCCCATCAGCACGTTGAAAATGCTTTCCCGGACGCGGTCCGTGGTGGGTCGCAGATGCGCGCCCTCGTCGCCCTTGCCGACAGGGGCCAGAGTCAGCCCGCGCAGAGTGCCCGCGATGATCCGCATAGATCAGGCCTTAAGCAAGGCTTTGAGGTCCGTCGCAGGGTCCGCAACGACATCGGGCGCCGGTGATTTTCCGGCTTCGATCAGCCGTTTGCCAACCATATAGGCGCGCGGATCGTTTGCGGCGTCGACCGCAAGCAACTGGTCGCCCCGATAATACCAGAACGATCGTGCGCCTTCAGCCTCGCCCTCGCGTTCGACCACCTTGTCATAGCCTGCGTTCAGCCCCGCGATTTGCAGCTTCAGGTCATACTGATCCGACCAGAACCACGGCTTCGCCTCATAGGGTTTGCCCGCGCCAAGCATGTTGGCGGCGACACATTCTGCCTGATCGATTGCATTGCCGACACTCTCCAGCCGGATCCTCTTGTCCTTGTAAGGGAATGAAGCACAATCGCCCGCCGCCCAGATGGCGGGGTCGGAGCTCCGCCCCTCGGCATCCACCCTGATCCCGTTCTCGATCGCCAGCCCCGCAGCCTCGGCCAATTCGGTAGCCGGGGCAATGCCGACGCCGACAAGCACGAAATCGACCGGCAGTTCACTTCCATCGCTCAATCGCGCCGCCGTGACGTGCCCGTCGCCCAGCAGTCGGTCCAACCCGATGCCCTCGCGGATGGTGACACCGTGGCCCTGATGGGCGGCACGGAAATAGTCAGAGGTTTGCGGCGCTGCGACGCGCTGCAGGATGCGTTCGGCCATTTCGACCAGAGTCACCTTCAGCCCCTTCTTCGACGCCACCGCCGCTGCCTCAAGCCCGATATATCCGCCGCCGACGATCAGCACCCGCCGCCCTTCACGGAACTCCGGTTCCATCGCATCGACATCGGCGAGGGTGCGAACGGCATAGACGCCCTCCATGTCACCACCGATGGCGGCCGGCAGGCTGCGCGGCACCGATCCGGTCGTCAGGGCAAGTTGGTCATACTTCACCTGTTCGCCGCCAACGGTCACTGTCTTGGCTGCCGGATCGATTCCGGCCACCTTCTGTCCCAACCGCAGCGCAATATCATGTTCTGCATAAAAGCTTTCGGGCCGCAGATAGAGCCGCTCGAGCGCCATTTCACCCAGGAGATAGCCCTTCGAGAGCGGTGGACGCTGGTATGGCGGCACCGGTTCTTCGCCGATCAGGGTGATGTCGCCGTCAAACCCGAGGTCACGCAATTTGGTGACCAGTGACTGTCCGGCCTGCCCGGCCCCGATGACAACGATATGGCTCATGCCTGCCCCCATTTTTCTGCTGGTCAGCGTCCCGACCGACCCTATATCTAGCGCCAAGCGAAACGCAATCTTGCAGGGCCCCTACATGACGATTTCAATTGGTGAACAATTACCTTCCGCAACGCTTCTGCAAATCGGGCAGGACGGCCCCGAAGAAGTCTCGCTCGATGACAAGATAAAAGGCCGCAAGGTTGTCATCTTCGGTCTTCCGGGTGCTTTTACCCGGACCTGCACTGCGGCCCATGTGCCCAGTTTCATCCGCACCAAGGATCAGTTCGATGCCAAGGGCGTGGATGAGATCATCTGCATCGCGGTCAACGATCCGCATGTCATGAACGCCTGGGCCAAGTCCACCGGGGGCGGCGAGGCGGGCATTACCTTTCTTGCCGATGCCGCAAGCGCCTTCACCGGCGATATCGGCATGCAGTTCGACGCCCCGCCCGCTGGCTTCTACAAGCGTTCGATGCGCTACGTCATGTATGTCGAAGACGGCGTCGTGAAAGTGCTGAACAAGGAAGAACAGCGCGGCGTCTGTGAAATGACGGCAGGCGAAACGCTGCTTACCCAGATCTGAGCGCTCACGGCATCAGGCTGTCCATCTTTCTGGCCAGCCTGACGTCAAGCTCGGTCAACCCGTTGGCATCATGCGTGCTCAACACGACCTCGACGGTCCTGTAAACATTTGACCATTCCGGGTGGTGGTTCAGCTTCTCGGCCCAAAGCGCCACCTGCGCCATCCAGCCGAAAGCCTGAACGAAATTTTTGAAAACAAATGTTTTCCTGATTGCATCGCGCCCCTCGACCGGCGCCCAGCCGGTGCCTTCCAGTTCGACCAATGCGGCATTGCGGGCCTCGACGCCCAACAGCTCGTTCATATGTCTTCCTCCCCCGTTTTGCGGAACGGCCCGTAGCCGGTCAGAAACTCGTTCTCTTCCTTCACCGCGGCGCGTTCCTCATCCAGAAACTGTGCAACCGCCCGCCTGAATCCCGGATCTCGGATCCAGTGCAGCGAATGGGTGACGACGGGCAGATAGCCTCGTGCTAGCTTGTGTTCGCCCTGCGCCCCGGCCTCGACCCGCGAAAGGCCATGTTCGATGGCAAACTCGATCGCGCGATAATAGCAGAGTTCGAAATGCAGGTTGCGGTGGTCTTCGATGCAGCCCCAATAACGGCCGTAGAGAACGCTGCGGCCAATGAAATTCAGGGCTCCGGCAAGATAGGTCCCACCGCGTTCGGCCAGCACCAGCAGTATGTCGTCCCGCATCGTTGCCTGAACCTCGTCAAAGAAGGCCCGCGTCAGATAGGGCCTGCCCCATTTCCGCGCGCCCGTATCCTGGTAGAACTGCCAGAATGCATCCCAGTGTTCCGGCTCGATCCTGTCCCCCGTCAGCGACAGGATCTGCCCGCCGAAACCCGTTGCAACGGTCCGCTCCTTGCGGATGTTCTTTCGTTTTCGAGAGGACAGATCGTTCAGGAACGCCTCGAAACTGTCATAGCCGCGATTGACCCAGTGGAACTGCTGGCTCGACCTGTGCATCAACCCGAGGGCTTCGCCCGCGGCGGCCTCTTCCGAGGTGCAAAACGTAATGTGCAGCGACGACAGTTCGTTCTCTGCGGCAACCTGCACTGCGCCCTGAACCAGGGCCGCCATACCGGTGTCGTGAAATCCGGGCCGGATCAGAAATCGGCGACCGGTGGCTGGCGTGAATGGGACAGCGATCTGCAATTTTGGGTAATATCGCCCGCCCGCGTTTTCATAGGCATTCGCCCAGGAGAAATCGAAGATGTATTCGCCCTGGCTATGGCCCTTGGAATACATCGGCGCAACGGCGATGATCCGACCCTCGATGCGGGCCGACAAGTATCGCGGTGTCCAGCCGGAGCCCCGGCCAACCGAACCCGACCGTTCCAGCGCCGCGAGGAATCGGTAGGTCGTGAACGGATCGAACGGCCGTCCTCCGTCTTCTGCTTCGGGGCAGGCGCAGGCATCCCAATCCTCGGCACCGATTTCATCAATCGTCGCGTGCAGGCCTATTTCAATGCGCGTCTCGATCTTTGGTTCTCCCGGCCATTGTTCGTCTGCTAGCTGGCCCTCGGTGATTTGAAATCAAGTGCCGGGCAAAGTGGCGAGATACCCTTCGAAAGTGACATTGCCGGCTACAAGCCGGGCCTTTGCCTCGGCCTTGGGAGACCGGATTGTCCAGCACAGTATCGCGCCGCCCGCCGCCTTGATCTCGGACACGCGGGCGCGTTTGAGATCGCTGGCCTGATGCGAGATGAAACTGGCGCCGACCCGGTCATAATCAGGGATACCGCGTAGCCGCACCAAGGTCGCGCGCGGGATTCCGCGCCAGTTGGCGATGCTGAAATTGCAGGTTGTCAGGCCGCGCGGGACATCCGGCGCGGCTTCGGCAAGAGCCGCCACCGAATGAGGGTTGAAGGACATCAGTGCCACCGGCCCGCCGTAACCTTTCAGTGCCTTAGCAACCGCCTGTTCAAGCTCACCCACCGCGCGGCCGAGCTTACCATCCTGGTCCTTGATCTCGATCAGCAGGGGAACCTTGCCTGCGACCAGATCCAACACCTCGGGCAAGGTCGGGATGCCTTCGTCGCCGCCCTTCAGGGGAATCTTCGCCAGCGTCGCGGCATCATGTTGCCGGACCAGCCCCTTGCGGGCCGTCAGCCGTCCAAGATCGTCGTCGTGAAACACCATCGCCTGGTTGTCGGCCGATAGCTGGACGTCCAGTTCGATGCCATATCCCCGTTCCATCGCCGCCCGCATCGCGGCGCGGGAATTTTCCGGCCGCCCCGCCTCAAGGTCGTGCAAGGCGCGATGCGCCAGCGGGGTCGTCAGGAAGGATGGCGCCAGTTTTGTCATCTGATCTGGAAGACCGCCTCGATCTCGACCGCAACACCCAGGGGCAGCGCCGCCACACCGACTGCTGCGCGCGCGTGCTTGCCCGCGTCCCCAAGTACCTCGACCATGAAGTCCGACGCGCCGTTAATTACTTTTGGATGGTCGGTGAAGTCAGGGTGGGAATTGACGAAGCCGCCAAGTTTGACCACCCGGACGAGCCGGTCAAGATCGCCTTCGCAGGCCGCCTTCAACTGCGCCAGCAGGTTGATCGCGCAGACCCGCGCGGCGGCCGCGCCGTCCTCGATGTTCATCCCGTCACCCAGCCGACCCTTGATCAGCCCGTCAGGTCCGGTCGAGATCTGGCCAGAGACATAGACCATGTCGCCGGCCCTGACATAGGGCACGTAATTGGCCGCCGGAGCGGGGGCAGAGGGAAGGGTCACGCCCAGTTCCACCAATTTGGCCTCTATGCGTCCGCTCATCGTCAGTCCTCCTCTGGAAATTGTCAGGGCGGACGCTAGCGGTGTTGTGACAGGTTGAAAACCGCTTTCTCAAGCACTCGAAGTTCACGATGCTGCGCCTTCGTTTCAAGCTCCCGCCGGGATCGGGCTGCACCCGGCCGTTCATCTGCGTGACGCAGGCGGTGAAATCCGACCATCTGTCCAAATAGCTGCAGAAAAAGGGTGACCTCTGGTCTATTAAGCTGTTCCATGACTTCGTCGGACATGTGAAACTGGTTCCGGGGTTCAGTTTGTTTCCGGAGAGGGCGTTTGTTGAATTCAAGATTACCTTTCCTGCTTGCGCTTGTTTTCTCTGGCCTGCTTGGCGGATGCGGGACACCAGAGATCGCCAGTGGAATCAACGATCCCTACGAAGAGGTGAATCGCCGCAATCATGAGAAAATCGTGAATGGCGACCGGTCCTTCCTGCGTCCTGCCGCTTATGGGTATGCCGGGGCCGTGCCCAAGCCGGTGCGCACCGGCATCAGCAATTTTGCCGCGAACCTCGGTTTGCCGAGTGATGTTCTGAACAACCTGCTGCAGTTGCGGCTCCCCGATGCAATGCACAACAGTGTCCGGTTCCTGGTGAATTCCACAGTTGGCCTTGGCGGCGTTCTTGACCCCGGGTCGCGGATCGGACTGACCGCGCGCGACACGGATTTCGGTGAAACCTTGCATGTCTGGGGTGCCGGTGAAGGGGTCTACGTTGTGTTTCCCGGCGTCGGGCCGTCGACCACCCGCGATGTTGTGGGAAAGGGTGTCGATCTGCTGATCAACCCGGTCTGGTATCTGGTTGGCCTGCCAGAGGTGCTGGCCTATCCCGTCGTCGTCGGGCTGGCCGCGCTTGATACGCGCTACAGTTTCGGCGAGACGGTCGATTCGTTGCTTTATGACAGCGCCGACAGCTATGCCCAGACCAGATTGCTCTACCTTGAAAACCGGCGCTTCCAACTGTCCGGAGGGGTGCAAGAAGAAAATGGCGACCTATATGACCTTTATGATGAAAGCTTTGAGTAAGATGCAAGATCGGCGTTCTGTCCTGTTCGGCCTGGCAGCGATCGGCGCTGCTTCGGTGTTTCCGATGCGCGCTTTCGCGTTCAGCCCTGCCCAGGCCGAGGCGCAAATTACGAAAGTGGTTGCCGATATCACGTCGATCATCAACAGCGGTAAGCCGGTTTCGTCGATGATCGGCAGTTTTGAACGGCTCTTTGCGACCTATGCCGACGTGCCGCGCGTGGCGCAGCTGGTTCTTGGTGCCGACAATCGCCGTGCAACGCCCGCCGAACGGACCGCCTTCGCGAAATCATTTCAGGGTTATATGGCGCGCAAGTACGGCAAGCGTTTCCGTGAATTCATCGGCGGCAAGATCACCGTGAACAAGACGCGCACGGTCAAGACTTATTACGAAGTGGTCACAACCGCGCAGACCGCACAATGGGCACCCTACGAAGTGATCTTCGTCGTCGCGAACACAAACGGACGGTTCATCGATATCGTGATCGAAGGCATAAGCCTTATAAAGGCCGAGCGCACGGAGATCGGCGCCATGCTGGACCGGCGCGGCGGCAATATTAGCCAGATGATCGAAGATTTGCAGAAAGCGGGCTGATCCCGGGCCGATTCAGGCCTGGGAATCATCCATGCAGTAGGCAACCGCGGAAAGTGCAAAAAGCAGAAATTCCGGTGACATCAGAAGTGTGGTGAAAACCGGTTGCAGCAGAAATTCCAAGATCGTTCTTCCTTTTTCAGGTTCGCGAACTGGCTGGTGAGTCAGCCGGATGGTCTTTCGACCAGTCCGGCTGATCGGGAGGCATCGGCACGTCCCGATGATCCCATCACACAACTTGTTACTCGAACACTCGTTATACTCAGTTTGTACTTAAGAACTCGTTACCGAAGCACTGACGCTGTTATGGCCCTCTGTTTGTGACCCGGATTTGACGCCATCAGGATGGAAAAGGGCGAAATCTGTCCGAGAATTTTCTCTGCTCAATCGGAAGGTTCTTGGCTCCGTGCCACGTGGGGAAACAATGCTGCCGCCAGATCACTGAAAAGCGGGCCGGGACAGTGCTGAGCCCGCCGATTGTTGCGCCGGGGACGACAAGCATACAACCTCTACGCGATAACGAAATATGGCCGTAGCGCCCTATTCCCATTGTTTCGTTTGGGAAACAGTGTGTTGCAGGGCTATCGACGAAAGAATGGCCGGGAAACCCTGCAAACCGTGGCTCAGTTCTTGCCGAAGATCGCTCCCAGAACGTCCAGTAGAATGTTCTCGGCATCTCTGTCGTTTCTGTTTTTCCGATTCTGGCCGCCGTTCTTGTTGTCCTGCCAGCGCTCCGAAGTCTGCACTTCGGGCGGGGCGGCGGGGCGGATCATCGGCAAGGGACGCGCCGGCAGGCCTTCGTGCACGCGCACCATGACCTCATGCCATATCTCGGCGGGCAGGCCGCTACCGGTGACCCCCGAAAGCGGCCGGTTGTCGTCATATCCCATCCAGACGCCGGTCACGTAGTCAGCCGTGAAACCCAGGAACCACGCGTCGCGCGCGGCCTGCGTGGTGCCGGTCTTGCCTGCCGCCTCGCGGTCGGCAAGCTTGGCGCGGACACCGGTGCCACTATCGACGACCTGGTTCATCATGTAGATCAATTGCTCAGCAGCCTGTGGCGTAATCACTCGTTCGCCCATACCGCCGTCTTGCCCCATCAAGACCGTGTTGTCTCCCTGCAGCCGCAGTTCGGTCATCCCGTAGGGCTCCACGCTTGATCCGCCGTTCAGGATGCCGGCATAGGCGCCCGTCATCTCGATAAGCGTCGATTCGGAAGCTCCCAGCGCGAGCGCCGGGCCCGGCGCCAGTTCGCCCTTGAGCCCGAAGCCTTCGGCAATTGCCCGCACCTTGTCGGGGCCGACGAACTCGGCCACCTTGACTGCCGGGATATTATAGGACCGCTTGAGCGCCTCGGTAAGTGTAACCCGCCCGTGATATTCGTGATCATAGTTCGATGGCGACCACGGGCCGGAGCCGGGGATGTTGATCGTCAGGGGTTCATCCACCACCGTGTCGGCATAGCTATAGCCCAGATCCAGGGCCGTGGCGTAGACGAAGGGCTTGAAGCTCGACCCGGTCTGACGGTTGGCTTGGATGGCGCGGTTGAACTGCCCTGCAACACCCTTGAACTTGCGCCCGCCGACCATCGCGCGCACCGCGCCGTCAGCCGACATCACCACGATCGCGGCCTGTGCTTCCGACCCTTCCTTGACCTTGGTGTCAAAGATCGTCTGCAAAGCGTCTTCAGCCGCTTTCTGGATGCGCTGGTCGAAGGTGGTCTTCAGGATCACGTCCTCGGTCGTGTCGTTGGTCAGGAAATTCGGGCCGCTGTCCATCACCCAATCCGCAAAATAGCCACCGGCGCGCGCCTCGGCGGCCTCTGACAGCTGGGCCGGATGGGCACGGGCGTTGTCGGCCTCGGCCGCGGTCAGATAGCCCTGATCCTCCATCAGCCCGATGATGACGCTGGCGCGGTCCTGGCTGCGCTGCAGGTCCGCCGTTGGCGCAAAGCGTGACGGGGCCGTCAGAAGCCCTGCCAGCATCGCCCCTTCCGCCGGTCCGACCTCGGCTGCCGATTTGCCGAAATAGCGCTGGCTCGCGGCCTCGAAGCCGCGCGATCCGGCACCCAGATAGGCGCGGTTCAGGTAGATCGTCAGAATCTCGTCCTTGGTATACTTTGCCTCCATTGCCATCGCGTAGATGGCTTCCTTGGCCTTGCGCCAGATTGATCCGGCACGGCAGTCGGCCTCGTACTCGGCCTCGGTCTTCCAGACGGCAGGGTCATAAGGCACCCCAAAGCACAAGAGCTTGGCTGTCTGCTGCGTTATCGTCGATCCGCCATTGCCCGACAACGGCCCCCGGCCTTCGCGCATGTTGATGCGGATGGCGCTGGCCACACCGCGCGGGCTCACCCCGAAATGCCAGTAAAAGCGTTTGTCCTCGGTGGCGACCACCGCGTTGCGCAGGTCCTCCGAGACCGTATCGGCAGTGATATAGCCGCCGAACTGTTCGCCGCGCCATGCGAAAACCTTGCCGTCCCGGTCCAGAAGGGTCACCGAACCGCGCTGACGCGCGTCGAGCAGTTCTCCGACGGGCGGCAGGGTCAGGTAATAATAGCCGATCGCCAGAGTCAGCAGGATACCCCCCAGCACGGCGCTGCGCCAGGTGATCCACCAGACCAGGCGGGTGAACCAGCCGATGATGCCGAAGAAAATCCGTGCAAAGATGTTGCGGCGCGGCTTCGCGGCCCGCCGGGTCCGCGCCTTGCGCGCAGGCTTCTTGGGCGGCGGCTTTGCCGCCTTTTGATAGCGCCGCTCCGCGACCAAAGGCGGCCGCTTCTTACCATTTCCACTCATTGCTCGGGTTCCGCCGCCTGTATTTTTGGCAAGAGTATCCTGTCCGGTCGGAATTGTGGAGCGTCTTCGATTCGAATTGACGCTTTAATGATATGCTTAAATTTTATGCAAAAGCGCAGATTTGTGCAAAAATTGTGCAATGCTGCCATTTTTTCCCGCGTTTGGCAGCGCGTTTCTCTGTCAAATGCTGCGACGCGGCGCAAGTCTTTGCCTGCAGGCCTGAGGGCCACCTGCCACATGGAAGGGGAAACACGTGAAATTGGTAATCGCAGCAATCAAGCCGTTCAAACTGGAAGAGGTGCGCGAAGCTCTCACCGGAATCGGCGTGCGCGGAATGATGGTCACAGAGATAAAGGGCTTCGGCTCTCAGTCGGGCCATACAGAGATCTATCGCGGCGCTGAATACGCCGTGAACTTCGTACCGAAGGTCAAACTCGAAATCGTCGTCGCCGATGGCATGGCCGACGAAGTTGTCGAGACGATCACGCGAACCGCCAAGACCGACAAGATCGGCGACGGCAAGATATTCGTCCTTGATGTGGAAGCCGCCGTTCGCGTCCGCACGGGCGAATCCAATGACGAAGCGCTTTAGGCGCCAGACACCAAACGAGAGAGATGAAAATGTCCAGAATTTCAAAAATTATGGGTCTGACCGCCGCAGCATCGGCGCTCGCCCTTCCGGCATTCGCACAAGATGCGGCCGCCGCCGAGCCGATCATGGATAAGGGCGATGTCGCCTGGATGATGGTGTCGACGTTGCTCGTCCTCCTGATGATCCTGCCCGGACTTGCATTGTTCTACGGCGGGCTCGTCCGTACCAAGAACATGCTTTCGGTTCTGATGCAGTGCACCGTCATCACCGCGCTCGTCATGGTGATCTGGGTGGTATACGGTTATTCCTTCGCCTTCGGCGGCGGCACCAGCCCCTATTGGGGTGGCCTGGGCAAGGTCTTCCTGGCCGGCGTCACCATGGATTCGATGGCCGCGACTTTCACCGATGGTGTTGTCATACCGGAATTCGTCTTCATCGCCTTCCAGATGACCTTTGCCGCGATTACCCCGGCCCTGATCGTCGGTGCCTTCGCCGAACGCATCAAGTTCTCTGCCGTGCTTCTTTTCGTGGCGCTCTGGGTGACCTTCGTCTACTTCCCGGTCGCGCATATGGTCTGGGACAGTGCGGGCCTGATCTTCAACCTCGGCGCGCTCGACTTTGCCGGCGGCACGGTGGTGCATATCAACGCGGGCATTGCTGCCCTTGTCGGCTCGATCATGGTCGGCAAGCGTATCGGTCTGGGCAAGGATATGATGGCCCCGCATTCGATGACCTTGACCATGGTCGGCGCGTCGTTGCTCTGGGTTGGCTGGTTCGGCTTCAATGCCGGTTCCAACCTCGAAGCCAATGGCGGCGCCGGGCTTGCGATGATCAACACATTCACGGCAACGGCTGGCGCAATCCTCGCCTGGTGCGCGATCGAGGTAATGTCACGCGGCAAGGCCTCGATGCTGGGGGCGGCCTCGGGCATGGTTGCGGGTCTTGTCGCCGTCACCCCGGCTGCCGGTTCGGTCGGTCCGGTCGGAGCCATCGTTCTTGGCGGCATCGCCTCGGCGGGATGCTATTTCTTCGTCGCGGTCGTGAAGAACAAGTTCGGCTATGACGACAGCCTTGACGTCTTTGGTGTGCATGGCATCGGCGGCATCATCGGCGCTGTCGGCACCGGTATCTTCACTGCGCCGGGACTTGGCGGAACAGGTGGCGACGACTATTCGCTGGTCGGCCAGACCTGGATCCAGATTGAAGCGGTGGTGATCACGATCGTCTGGTGCGCAATCGGTTCGTTCATTCTCTACAAGCTGGTCGACATGATGGTTGGTCTGCGGGTTGATGAAAGCTCGGAACGTCAGGGTCTTGACCTTACCTCGCATGGCGAAGCTGCTTACCACAGTTGATCCGTCCATCCCTCTGATTGGCTGGGGCCGCCGGTATTGTCCGGCGGCCCGATTTCATTGAGGCACAGGTTGGCCACTCGCCTCATCACCGACGACGATCACCACGCCGCCGCGCTTATGACGACTCTCGACTCTTCGGTGCGCGTCCGCGGTCTGTTCCAGCGGGAAGCGCGCGTCGATCACCGGGCGGAGGGTCCCCTGTGCCAGCAGTCCGGCCAGGTAGTCCAGGTCGTCCTGACTGTCTCCGGAAACTCCGACCTTCACCCTCCCGCGTTCGGTAATCAACGCCTGCGCGATTTCCCGCAGCCCGAACTCGATCGGCAGGTAGATGCCTTGCGCGGTCAGCACCCGCTTGACCGTGGCAAAGCGCGTCTTGCCGACGGTGTCAAAGACCAGATCCCAGTGCTTGCCGCTCTTGGTGAAATCCTCACGCGTGTAATCGATGACGTGATCCGCGCCCAGATCGCGCAGCAGGTCAAGATTGCCGGTGCTCGCCACTGCGGTCACCTCGGCGCCGAAATGCTTGGCCAACTGCACTGCGAAAACCCCGACGCCGCCGGACGCGCCGTTGATCAGCACTTTCTGGCCCGGCCCAACCTTGGCATAGTCGCGCAAGAAGACCAGCGCCGACAAGGCGCCGAACGGCACGGTGGCGGCTTCGTCATAGCCCAACGCCCCAGGCTTGGCTGCAACGGCCGCGTCTTCCCGGATCGCGAGGTATTCTGCATGCGCGCCGCGCGGCGCGAGGCCAAAAACTGCATCGCCGCCCTTGAACCGGGTCACGCCCTGACCCCTCGCCACGACACGCCCGGCAAATTCCATGCCCGTCACCTTGTGTCGGGGGCGGAACAGCCCGAACATGACCCGCCCCGGCAGCCAGGCATAGCCGGGGAAGGCAGCGGCCCGAATGCGCCAGTCGGCGGTCGTCACGGAACTTGCATAGACCCTGATCAGGACCTCATTGTCGCCAATATCCGGCCGGTCGACCGCGCCGATCTTCAGCGCTTCCGCAGCCCCGTATCTTTCGTGAATGACGGCTTTCATGGTTTCATTCCCTCGTGATTTTCTGACTGCCATCGGAATACCCATGCGCCAATACCAATGAAATTGACTAAATCCGTCATAGTGCTATGCGTTTTTGCATGGATTGGCGATCTGTAAACTTCGACTGGAACCGGGCCCGTGCGTTCCTTGTTACCGCGGAAGAAGGCTCTTTGTCTGCCGCCGCCCGCGCCCTTGGCATGGCGCAGCCAACGCTGGGGCGTCAGGTCTCGGCGCTCGAAGACGAACTTGGGGTGGTGCTTTTCGAACGCGTCGGCAAGGGGCTTGCGCTTACACCAAATGGTCTTGATCTTCTTGATCATGTGCGCGCCATGGGCGAGGCCGCCGGGCGCGTGTCGCTGACTGCCGGCGGGCAGGCGCAGTCGATCGAGGGTAATATCTGTGTCACGGCCAGCGAGATTTACGCAGCCTACCTGCTGCCGCCCATCGTAGCGAAACTGCGGCTCGAGGCCCCCGGCATCGAAATCGAAATTGTCGCCTCCAACTCAGCCATCGATCTGCGGCGGCGCGAAGCCGACATAGCCATCCGGAATTTCCGCCCGACACAGCCTGACCTGATCGCGAAGAAGATCAGGGATGATCGTGCCCGGCTCTATGCCGCCGCCGATTATCTTGACCGGCTTGGCAACCCGGCAACGCCGCAGGACCTCTCGCGGGCGGATTTCATCGGCTTTGACACGACCGGGACGATGATCGAGGGCCTGAACCGGCTTGGGTTGTCGCTCACCCGGCGCAATTTCCCGGTGCTGACGACAAACCACCTTGTGCATTGGGAACTGGTCAAACAGGGCGTCGGTATCGGCGTCTTTCCCGAGGCAATCGCGGAATCCGAGCCCACCATCCGAGAGGTCCTGCCCGGGCTTGATCCGATGATCTTTCCGATCTGGCTGACCGCGCACCGGGAACTGAACACCAGCCGCAGGGTGCGGATGGTGTTCGATTTTCTTGCGGAAGAACTCGCGGCCGTCAAGAAATGAGCGTCCCAAGAAGTTTTTAATGCCGAAACCATCGAAACACTCTGGGCAAGTTTCTTCTGATCTGTATCCTTGTTTCGTAGGCTCCGAGGTCAACCATGTCGGCGCAAGAAAAACCTTTGGGGGGTAATCCAGTGAAAATTCGTCAACTGAAATTAATTCGGCGCACCGTTGCGATGGGCCTTTCGGTCTTGGCAGCTTCTTCTGGCAGTGTCGCTTTTGCACAAAGCTCGCAGACGCAGGAACTAGCCAAATCACTCTCCAACCCCGTCGCCGCGCTCATCTCTGTCCCGCTACAATTGAACTACGACAGCGGTTTTGGTCCCTTAGACGGGTCTGCGACGGTGCTCAATGTACAGCCCGTGGTTCCGATCTCGTTAAACGAGAACTGGAACCTGATCTCGCGCACGATCCTTCCGATTCGCAGCCAGACCGACATATTCGGACCCTCGGGAACCCAATCCGGGCTTGGCGATACTATCCAATCCCTGTTCTTGTCGCCGAAGGCGCCGACAGCCGGGGGGCTGATCTGGGGTGCCGGCCCGGTCTTCCTTATCCCGACCTCGACGGAACCGGAACTCGGAGTCGGTGAATGGGGTGGCGGCCCGACTGCGGTTGCTCTGATCCAGAAGGGGCCTTGGACCTTCGGCGGTCTTGCCAACCACATCTGGACCTTCGACAGCGACACGGTGAACGCGACCTTCCTGCAGCCCTTCGTCACCTATACGACACCCACGGCATGGACCTACGGGGCGAATCTTGAAAGCACCTATGATTGGAACGCAGAGGAATGGACGGTGCCGCTCAACCTCTCGGTCGGCAAGATCGTATCCTTCGGGGACCAGTTGGCGTCCGTAACCGCCGGAGTGGGCTATTATCTGGACAGCCCGGAAAACGGTCCTGACGGCTGGCGCGGTCGGCTGGTGCTGACCTACCTGTTCCCCAAATAGCGGCTCCGGGACATACCGATCAGCGCGTTATTGTTTAAAGAACGCGTTAAACAACGGGCGCAAGCTTTAACGAACGCGTTAAACAACGCTCGTCAAACGCCTGCCGCGACGATCGCTTCGGCAAGGATGGGAACCGTTTTCGCGTTCAGCCCGGCAATGTTCAGCCGGCTGTCCTCGACCATGTAGATGCCGTTCTTCTCGCGGATGGTCTGAACCTGTTCCGGGGTCGCCCCAATCCTGCTGAACATGCCTCGGTGCCTTGAGATGAAATCGAAGCGGTCCGAATTCGTGCGCTGCCGCAACTCAGACGCCAGCTGCTCTCGCAGGCCCAGCATGGACAGGCGAACCTCTTCCAGTTCAGTCTTCCAATCCGCCCTAAGCTCTTGATCATTAAGGATCATCGTGACCAGACGCGCACCATGATCAGGTGGGAAGGAAAAGTTCTGCCGGTTCAGGAACGCCAGCGTGCCCTGCGTTACTGGCTGGCCCTTGGCACTATCAGACACCGCCATCAATATGCCCGTGCGCTCGCGGTAAATGCCGAAATTCTTGGAACAGCTGGCCGCGATCAGAGTCTCGGGTAGGCTGGATGTCAGCAGCCTCACCGCCGCTGCATCTTCTTCGAGCCCATCGCCAAACCCTTGATAGGCAAGGTCAATCAAAGGAATGGCTCCGACCTTTTGCAGATGCTCAATGACTGTCTTCCATTGGTCCAGCGTCAGGTTTGCGCCAGTCGGATTATGGCAGCAGCCATGCAGCAGAACCGCGTCCCCCGCCTTCAACCCTCTGAGATCGCTCATCATTCCATCAAAGTCGACACCCCGGGTCGCCTCATGGAAATAGCGATACTCTGCCATTGGCATGCCAAGATACTTGATGATCGACGGGTGGTTCGGCCAAGTCGGAGCCGACAACCAGACCGTCGCGCCCGGTGCCGCCAGCCGGATCAGTTCCAGCGCCTGCCGGATCGCCCCAGTTCCCCCCGGCGTAGCCGCTGCCGACACCCTGTCATTGCTGACTGCCCCTGCCAGGATCATGTCGCGCATCGCTGCGCCATAGGCCGGATCACCCGCCAGACCGGTGTATGATTTTGTTGTCTCGGTTTCCCAAAGCAGCTTTTCGGCGGCCTTGACGGACCGCATGATCGGCGTCAGGCCTTCGGCGGTTTTGTAGACTCCCACGCCCAGATCAATCTTGTCCGAGCGCGGGTCGTCGCGGAACATCTGCACCAGCATCAGAATCTTGTCGGGGGCCTGCGGTTTCAACTGCTCCAGCATCACATATCTCCCGTTGCGACTTTCAGATCGTCGTACATGCCCCATTCGGCCCAGGACCCGTCATAGAGAGAGTGCTTATCGTGGCCGACGATCTCGAGCGCGAGGCTGATGATCGCTGCGGTCACGCCCGACCCGCAAGTGGTTATGACCGGCTTGCCAAGATCGACCCCGGCACTGTCGAAGACTTTTCGCAATGCGTCTGCGGATTTCATCGTGCCATCGGGATTTAGCAGGTCGCGGTAAGGTAAATTCTGCGAACCAGGAATGTGCCCCGACCGCAGCCCGGGTCTTGGTTCAGCTTCATCGCCCCGGAACCTTCCGGGTGACCGAGCATCCAGTATCGTATGGTCACCCAATTTCGCCGCAGCAGCGACCTGAGTGACGTCCCGCACCAGATGCGCCTGGCGCTGAACGGTCATGTGGCGGTCGCGCACGATCGGCGGCATATCTTCGATCGGTCTTCCTTCGGCCCGCCATTTAGGGAAACCGCCATCGAGTACGGCGACGTCCATTTTGCCCATCAAACGGAACAGCCACCAGACTCTTGGCGCAGAAAAAATGCCGGCCCCATCGTAAACCACGACCTGATGTCCGTCACCGACACCCATGGCCCGCATGCGGGCCATGAACTTTTCCGTCGGGGGCGCCATATGCGGAAGCTCTGAGCGCTGGTCGGATATCTCATCGATGTCGAAGAAGCGCGCGCCCGGAATATGTGAGGCCTCGTATTCCGCTTTCGCGTCCCGGTTCATGTCGGGCAAGAACCAAGAAGCATCCAGAACGCGAAGATCAGGATCTTTCAGATGCGCAGCCAGCCAAGCGGTTGAAACCAGTGTCTTTGGATTGCTGTATGGCATGGTGCCCCCGAATTGACTCGAAAAGTGCGTAACGAGCAGAGGGCGATTTCGCAAGGGTCGGGCGTCCGATCCAGACGCCCGACGCGTTTTTTAGGCTTACTTTGCCATCATCTTCTTGATGATGCCAACGACCACCATCAGAACGCCGCCGCCAACGCCACCGGACGCGACTTGGCCGATGATGGCACCAATGTCCATTCCGCCCGCCGCCGCGTCAGCCGCCGCGCCGCCACCGCTGAAAAGCGCGCCGAGGATCTGGCCCCCAAGTCCGCCGCCAACGATGCCAGCAATTGTATTGCCAAGAGTTCCAAGACTCTGGTTCTTCAGAACCCCACCTGCGATATTGCCGCCGATGGCGCCCGAGACCAGCTGTATTAAAAGCTGTTCCATTCAGATTCCTTCCTGTCGGGTCTGTTAAGACCTTGCACCGAAGCCTGACCCACCTGCTTCGATTGAAGCGGACTCTACCAAATTATTGGAATCTAGCAACAATTTGCTCAGTTGGGCGGCTCAGCCGCCGTGACGCAGAAGTCTTGCTTTCTGGCGGTTCCAGTCGCGCTTCTGCTCGGTGGCGCGTTTGTCCTGCGTCTTCTTGCCTTTGGCGATGCCAATCTTGACCTTAACGATGCCGCGATGGTTGAAATACATGACAAGCGGGACCAGCGTCATTCCCTGCCGCGACGTCGCCTGCCAGAGCTTCGACAGCTCTTTTCTTGAGACCAGAAGCTTGCGCTTGCGTCTCTCTTCGTGCCCCCAGGTCTTGGCGGGATCGTAGCGCGCAATATGGCTGTTGATGAGCCATAGTTCACCCTCCTCAACCGACGCATAGCTTTCTGCGATATTGGACTGGCCGGTGCGAAGGGACTTAACCTCCGATCCGGTCAACATGATACCGCATTCAAGGTCATCCTCGATTGCGTAATCGTATCGCGCCCGCCGGTTCTCGGCGATGACTTTGTAATTCGGATCGGTGTTCTTGGCCATGATGGAGCGCATATAGCGGCTCTGCCCGGCAAGTCCAAGCGACTGGTTGATCTGACCGGCATTGACGCTGCCGACAGAGGGTGAAACCTTGCCATCGGATTAACCAACGGCAGGACAAGGACGATTCCATGCTGATTCAAATCGTGATCGGATCTGCATTGCTGCTGGTTTCAATCGCCATTGCCGGAGGCAGTTTGTGGACGCTCGAATCCATACTGATGCGCGCAAATCCGTGGCTGACGCGCGAACCGCATCGTCAGAAGATCATGCTGGTTCTTTGCGTCGCGTCGGTTTGGGCGCTTGCGGTGGTTTCCATCGGAGTTTGGCTTTGGGCTGCAACTTTCTGGGCGCTGGGAATCTTCTCGGATCTTGAGACCTCGCTCTATTTCTCGCTTGTGTCATTCACGACGCTTGGCTTCGGTGATATTCTTTTGCCAAAGGAATGGCGTCTTCTGTCCGGTCTGGCGGCCACCAACGGACTTCTGAATTTCGGCGTGCTGACGGCCATATTGATTGAAGCGGTCCGGCAGGTGCGGATTCGGCAACTTGATCAGTCCGGCAGTTGATGCTTGTGGACTAAGCCCAGCCTGCTCAGTTGATCAGGCCGGCGTAAACCATTGCGTTCCGAATCTTATGTTTCGTTTGATCGGTCAGACCAACCAGCGGTAGGCGAACGTCTTCGGAACAACGGCCAAGCAGCGACAGGCCGTATTTCGCGCCAACAAGGCCCGGCTCAAGAAAGATTGCCGTGTGCAGCGGCATCAACCGGTCCTGAAACTGAAGCGCCTTTGCGAAATCCCCTGCCAGCATCGCCTCTTGGAACTCTGAACATAGCCGGGGTGCTACGTTCGCCGTCACGGAAATGCAGCCAACACCGCCATGGGCGTTGAAGCCGAGTGCCGAAGGGTCTTCGGCAGACAGCTGAATGAAATCCGTGCCGCAGGCTTCACGTTGCCTTGAAACCCGTGCCATGTCAGCAGTCGCATCTTTCACGCCGACGATTCTGGGCAGTTTGGCCAATTCTCCCATCGTCTCTGGGCTCATATCGACCACAGAGCGGCCCGGAATGTTGTAGATGAAGATCGGAAGGTCGCAACAATCGTGTAGCGCCTTGTAATGAGCAATGAGGCCCGCTTGGGTCGGCTTGTTGTAGTATGGCGTCACGACCAGCGCGGCATCTGCACCGACACTAGCGGCATGCTTCATCAGACCGATTGCTTCAGCGGTGTTGTTGGACCCGGCGCCAGCAATGACCGGCACCCTGCCGGCAGCCGCTTTGACAACATGCTCCACCACGATTTCATGTTCGCGGTGGCTCAGCGTCGGGCTCTCCCCGGTTGTGCCCACAGGCACGAGTCCGTGGCTGCCTTCCTCGATTTGCCATTCGACCAGCTGTTTGAGCGTATCAAGATCCAGCTCGCCGTTCTTGAACGGCGTCACCAGGGCTGGAAGCGACCCTTTGATCATGACACGTCTCCTTTTCGTGGTTGGGCGACCCGAGTCGCCCGATTGCAGGCGCGCGGACCCTAGCGGCCCTTCGCAGGATTGCCAAGTTTGTGAGTTGCCGATCGTCATAGTAAATATACATTGTGTCACTGTCGGGTAGACCAAAGGATAATGCGCAATGAAGCGTTTAGTTGCCGGGCTGGCGTTTGTGCTTGCCCTCAGTTCGGGTGCATGGGCGCAGGACAAGGCCGCCGCGGGTGCGATGATTTCGGCCATGCAATCCGTTGAAACAAGGGACTGGGTGAAGGCAGGCACACTTGCCGCGCCAGCGGGGCAGGTCGGCAAGGACATTATCGAGTGGCACCGTCTGCGGTCTGCAACTGGAACCTTCGCAGAGTACCAGAGCTTTATTGCCCGTCGCCCGGACTGGCCGGGAATGACGTATCTGAAAAAGGCTGGCGAGGCATCCATCCCAAAGGACGCCGATCCCAAGCAGGTCATTGACTATTTCGTCGGGCAGGACCCGCAGACGGGTGTTGGCGCCTTGCGGCTTGCTGCGGCTCTGCAACAGGTTGGCGCGGGCGATCTGGCGGCCGCGGCGGTCGTTAAGGCATGGCGGGAGTTGTCGCTGACCCAAGCCGAGGAAGGTGCGTTCCTGTCGCAGTATTCCAAGACATTGGCCCCGCACCACTCCGCCCGACAGGATGCCTTGCTGTGGCGAGATCGGGCGACCGAGGCTGAACGGATGCAGGCGCTGGTCGATTCAGGAACCGCGAAACTGGCCGCTGCGCGCATTGCGCTGATCCGGAAAGACGATGGCGTGGACGCGCTGATTGCCGCCGTTCCTTCAGCACTGTCCGATGACCCCGGTCTTGCCTATGCGCGGTTCCAGTGGCGGGACTCGAAGGGTCGCATCAATGATGCGACGGCCTTGATGCAGGAACGTTCCGCGTCGAAGGAGTCTCTCGGGCAGCCAGAGGCTTGGTCGAATCGCAGGCGAGATCTGGCGCGACAGTTGATGCGCGATGGCAAGGCAAAGGAAGCCTACCAGCTTGCCAGCCGGCACTACCTGACGGAAGGCGATGACTATTCTGATCTGGAGTGGCTGTCAGGTTTCATCGCCCTGACCGACCTCAAGGACCCAGAGACCGCGCTGAAACATTTTCGGCATCTTCGGATTGCCGTGGCCACGCCGATTTCGCTTGGACGGGCGGGGTATTGGGAAGGCCGTGCCTATGAAGCGACGGGAAGAACCGAAGACGCCCGCGCGGCTTATGCCTTCGGCGGCGAATTCCAATCCAGCTACTATGGCTTGCTGGCTGCCGAAAAGGCGGGCCTGCCGATGGATGCGGATTTGCTGGGCAAAGAAGCCTATGCCGATTGGCGCAGCGCCAGTTTTGTGAAGTCCTCGGTCTTTCAGGCCGCGATGCTGCTGCGCGCCGCCGATCAGCCGCTCTTGTTCACCCGCTTCCTGCGCCACCTTGCCGAAAGCCTGACGCCATCGGAACAAGGCCAGCTTGCGGAAATGGCGTTGCAACTGGATCAACCCTACGCCGCCGTCTATTTGGCAAAATACGCGGCCGATGGCGGTGTCGTACATATGCGCCCGTATTTCCCACTTCCTGAGATCGCCAAGAACAAATTCTCGGTACCGACAGAGCTTGCCTTGTCGATCGCGCGGCGTGAGAGCGAATTTTATTCGCAGGCAACCAGCCCTGCCGGGGCACGCGGCTTGATGCAGGTCATGCCGGGTACCGCCAAGATCATGGCGGCCAAGCTCGGCATGACATATGAGGCCGGGCGGCTGACTTCTGATCCGGGCTACAACACGACGATCGGTAGTGCGTATCTTGCCGAACTTATCAGCGAGTTCGGTCCGGCTTATGCCTTGGTCGCGGCGGGTTACAATGCCGGCCCGGGCCGCCCGCGAAGCTGGATACAGACCTACGGCGATCCGCGCGACCCGGCCGTCGATGCGGTCGACTGGGTCGAGCACATCCCTTTCAACGAAACCCGGAACTATGTCATGCGGGTCATGGAATCGGTGGTGATCTACCGCGCGCGGCTGACCGGTCAGACCGGGCCGATCCGCCTGTCAGAGGAACTTAAGGGCCGATAGGATCTTCGTGCTGCGCGCTGTTCGCGCCAGAGTGTGAACATACCCGCAGAGACCACAAGTGCGGCGCCGATGGCGACGTTTGCCTTGAGTGTCTCGTGAAAGACGATCAACCCGATGGCCGAGGCGAAGACCAACTGAAGATATGCAAAGGGCTGCACAGCGCTTGCCTCGGCGACCTCGTAACAGCGGATCAAGAGCCAGTGCCCAAGGGCTCCCGTCACGCACAGCACGCCCATCAAACCGTAGTCCGCAGTGGTCATCGGTTCCCAGAACCAGATCCCCGCCAAGGTCATCGCGACTGCGCCGACAACCCCGGTCCAGAAGAAGCTCGTGGCAGTACTGTCTCGCCGTGCCGCATAGCGGGTCAACAGACCGTAGAGCGCGAACATCATGGCCGACGCCAACGGCACAAGCGCAGTCACGGCAAAGACCGTATAGCCCGGATTAAGGATGATCAGTACCCCGACAAACCCTACTGCGATTGCCGCCCATCTGCGCCATCCGACCTTTTCGCCCAGTATCGGCCCGGACAGGGCTGCGACCAGCAGTGGGTAGCTAGTAAAGACCGCATGGGATTCAATGAGACCAAGCAGGACAAAAGCCAGGACCATGACGCAAATCTCGCCGGCAAGAAGCAGCCCCCGCAAGACCTGCAATGGCAGTTGGCTGGTTGCAGCAGCTTGGCGGATGCCTCCGGCCTTGCGCCCGGCCACGGCAATAACGAAGGCCGCGAAGAACCAGTAGCGGATCATCACCACCATCATGACGTTGTATTCCCCGGCCAGGTGACGCGAAAGACCGTCCTGCATCGCAAAGACGAAGGTCGTTGCGATCATGAGCAGGATGCCAAGGCGAGTATTCGTGTCGCTCATGTCCGCGCTGCAAGTTGGCCGATCGTCATGTGCCGTTTGCGGCCATAGCCCGGAACTCGTTTCACCACGAAACCGGCTTCTGACAATGCCCGCCTTACATGTCCAGCGGCCGTATAGGTCGCGAAGGTTCCGCCGGGCGCGGTGTGACCGGCGACCGCGGCCATTAGCGCCGCTTCCCAAAGTTCCGGGTTCTTGGCTGGAGAGAAACCATCAAGAAACCAGGCGTCGGCGTGTCCCTGCCAAACCGGCAGGGTCGTCCTTGCATCGCCTTCAATGATCGAAACGGATATTCCGGGAAGATCAAAGTTCCTCTTGCCCGCTTCCCATTCAGCCAGAAAACTGTCCACCAATGCCTGCGGTAGGGGAAAATGCGACAGGGCCGTTCGGATTTCTGATGATGAAAGAGGGAATGCTTCGAAGCTCGTATAGCGGATCGCTGCGGCGGTTTGGTGTGACTGAAGGGCGATCGCTGTGGCCATGAGGTTCAGCCCGGTCCCAAATCCGAGCTCAGCGATGCTGAAACCCGGCCTGAAGCGCTTGGGCAGATCATTTCCTGACAGGAAGACATGCCCTGTCTCTGCAAATCCATCGTGGATCGAATAATAGGGGTCATCGAAGCGCAGCGATACCGGCGTGACCCCGTCCCGCCATTCCACCCGATCTGTCTGGTCTGCTGTCATCCAATGACCTACACCCGCAATCCAAGCGACAATGGTTAAGGGGGCGTGGATTGGCAAGGATTGACGTGACGGTTATGGGCGCCGGGGTCTTCGGCCTTTCAATCGCCTGGGTTTGCGCCCGACGAGGTGCCAAAGTCCGAGTGGTGGACCCAAAGGGACCAGGTGGCGGGGCAAGTGGCGGCGTGGTCGGTGCTCTGGCACCGCACACGCCGGAAAACTGGAATGAAAAGAAGGCGTTTCAGTTTGATAGCCTGACACTGGCCGAGGCCTTCTGGGCGGAGGTCGACGCCAGCAGCGGATTTGACTCCGGCTATGGCAGGACCGGGAGACTGCAACCCATCCATGACGATCGGGCCCTGACTCTTGCCGAAGATCGCGCAAGCTCGGCGGCTGAGCTCTGGCAGGGACAAGCTGTCTGGCGAGTGGCCCCAGCGCAAGACTACGGTCTTTGGGCGCCGGCCAGCGCGACCGGACTTGTCGTCCACGACACGCTCACAGCCCGGATCGACCCCACTCGCGCCTGTGCGTCGCTGGCGCGTGCACTGACCACTTTAGGGGTAGAGATTCTGAAAGAGGCATTGCCGGAGGGCAGGACAGTCTGGGCCACAGGCTACGAAGGCTTGCTGGCGCTCTCGGATGAATTGTCCAGACCCGTTGGCGGCGGAGTAAAGGGGCAGGCAGCGCTGCTGCGGCACGACGCTTCTTCGGCGCCCCAGGTTTTCTCTGACGGTCTCCATATCGTGCCGCATGACAACGGCACCGTCGCGATCGGATCGACAAGTGAACGCGACTTCGACCAGCCTTCCGGAACGGACGCGCAGTTGGATGCGTTGATCGCACGCGCCATCAGAGCTTTTCCAGCGCTTGAGGGTGCGCAAGTTGTCACGCGTTGGGCAGGCGTCCGCCCCCGCGCAAAGAGCCGAGCCCCGATGTTAGGCCCCTATCCCGGGCGAAAGGATCAGTTCATCGCGAATGGAGGCTTCAAGATCGGCTTTGGCATGGCGCCGAAAGTCGCCGAGGTCATGGCGGCTCTGGTCCTCGATGGCGTAGATCATATCCCCCAGGACTTCCGGGTCGGGGCCAGTTTTTAGGAGGCCGTCGCCTCCATGCAAAGCCGTCCACCCGGGCCCCTGACCCACAATGCGCCGTCCTTCCAGCACAGCTCTGCCGCTTCGTCGTGCATCAGCGGCGCGGTTGCGCGAAACGAGAACTTGGCCAACTCTCCCAGTTGTTCCCGTGCCAATTGGACCAAGAGCTGTGCCAGAAGTGGCCCATGGACGACTAGGCCTTCATAGCCCTCGACCTGCCGTGCATAATCGAGGTCGTAGTGTATCCGGTGCCCGTTGAATGTCAGCGCCGAATACCGAAACAGCATTGTCGTATCGAAAGTGACTACTCTGCAAAGGTCTTCGTCATTCGGTGCCTGCCTGCGTTCCGGCCCTGCACCCTCGGGCCACGGCGTACGGTAAACAATATCCTGAAATTCCGTAACGCAAAGACGGGCGTTCTGCCTGATTTCGTGCCTTAGCGTGACAAATCCAAGCGGGCCGGTCCTTCCTTGCTTTTCGATCAGGCCATCAACGGTCGTTCGCTTCTGTGCCGGACTTCCCAGACGAACCGGCGCGTCAAAGATCAGCCGTCCTCCGGCCCACATTCGCTGGGGCAATCCCAGGTCGGGGATTAGACCGATTCCAACAGCGGGGTGTCCGTCGCGGCCCAATGCCGAAGGCGGCTTTGCATCCCAGAAATAGATTTGATGCCAGAATGGTGGCAGCATTTCGCCAACGCTTGGGGCATCGCCGGCCAGCGACAAGGTGGCATGAAGCGCGGCGGCGCGTTCCGGGTCCAGTTGGTCGTTGAAGGTCTGGCTCTGTCCGATTGTCTTGTGCATGATCCAACCTAGCGACAGGCATGGAGAGCAAGCAAGTGGAACCACGGATATCTGGCCTCGATCATCTGGTCCTTACGGTGACCGAAATTTCGCGGTCTGTTCATTTCTATACCACTTGCCTTGGGATGGTTTCGGAGGTCTTCGGGGCCGCCGACGGTACGAAGCGCTGGGCATTGAAGTTCGGGAGCCAGAAAATAAATCTTCATCTTTCTGGCGAGGAATTTCTGCCAAAGGCAGAAAATCCTTCGCCCGGATCCGCAGATCTGTGTTTTCTGTCGAATGCGCCGCTCACGGACTGGCAGGTTCATTTGCGCTCCAAGGGGATTGCCGTCGAGGAGGGTCCTTTGCCGCGAACTGGGGCGACCGGAACAATAATATCTATCTATCTGCGCGACCCAGATGGCAATCTGATCGAGATTTCGAACCCAGCATAAAATCGGGGGAGTGGAAGCCTCATTGATTCCAGAAAAGTCTTCGCCGCGGAATCCGTTCGCAGTGGCCGGGGTTGGCGATCTGGCTGAAGTTTGCGTTACGCCGCCCCTTTACGCAGCGGCCCCAAGATGCCAAGCAATTAGCTATGCGTCATTCGCGCCACTGTGAAAGTCTCCCGAAGCGTTGACGGGGCATGAACTGGCCCTGGCGGACTTTAAACGGAACATCGTATGGAAGGTCTACTATGACGGGTTTGGCAGGTGGCCACGGCACAAAACTGCGGCACGGCGGGCAGATTCTGGTCGAGCAGCTCCGGCTCCACGGGGTAGCGCGCGTCTTCTCGGTGCCCGGTGAAAGCTTTCTGGCGGCGCTTGACGGATTGCACGACAGCGGCATCGCCAACATCGTGTGTCGTCATGAAGGCGGTGCCGCGATGATGGCCGAGGCGAGCGGCAAGCTGACAGGTCGCCCGGGCGTCGCGTTTGTGACGCGGGGGCCGGGGGCAACAAACGCTAGTGCAGGTATCCATATCGCGCGACAGGACTCGACGCCAATGATCCTTTTCGTCGGTCAGATCGCACGCAATCATCGTGACCGCGAGGCGTTTCAAGAAGTCGATTATCGTGCCTTCTTCGGCCCGCTGGCCAAATGGGCCGCCGAGGTTGAGGATACCGCGCGCCTGCCCGAATACATCAACCGCGCTTTCCATGTTGCAATGTCCGGCCGGCCGGGCCCCGTCGTTCTGGCGCTGCCCGAAGACATGCTCAGTGATGTGTCGACCGCACCGGCCCTGCCGCCAACAGCGCCCGCACGTGCTGGTGTCAGCCTGGATCAGGTCCATGCGATCATGGCCAGCCTGTCACGCGCAGAACGTCCGCTGATCATCGCCGGCGGATCGGACTGGTCGGCCGAGGCGGCAGAAGACCTGCGCCGTTTCGCCGAGTCGCAGAACCTGCCGGTCACGGTGACCTTCCGCCGGCAGGATCATTTCGACAATCGCGCACCGCAATATGCAGGCGATCTGGGGGTTGGCATGAACCCCAAACTTTCAAGCCGATTGCGCGAAGCTGACATGCTTCTTGTGCTGGGATCACGGCTTGGGGATATTGCAACCGGGGGCTACGAACTGATGGACCCTGCGGAGGCCGGAAAGACCATCTTGCATGTTCATCCCGATCCGGATCTTCCGGGGTCGGTCTTTCGAACCGATCTGGCAATAACGGCGAGACCGTCGGACATGGTCGCTGCGCTTGCGGCGCAGAATGCTGCCAGTGGCAAATGGGCCGATTGGACCCGATCGGCACGCGCGGAATATGAAGCTTGGCAGAAACCCAAGGAAACCCCCGGCTCCGTCAAGATGGAGGCAGTTGTCGGCTGGCTCTCTGCCAACCTGCCGGATGACGCAATCTTGACCAATGGGGCGGGCAACTACGCTGCCTTCCTGCATCGATATTTCCGCTTCAAACGCTATGGCACACAATTGGCGCCGACATCCGGTAGCATGGGCTACGGTTTTCCGGCAGCCATTGCCGCCAAACTTCATGACCCGGCAAAGGTGGTCGTTTGTCTTGCCGGTGACGGCTGTTTCCAGATGACGCTGAATGAAATGTCGACGGCCCGGCAGCATGGGGCCAACGTGGTCACCGTAGTCGCCAACAACGGTCGCTACGGGACAATCCGCATGCACCAGGAAAGGCACTATCCCGGCCGGGTGAGCGGCACCGACCTTGCAAACCCGGATTTTGCGGCGCTTGCGCGGGCCTATGGCGGTCACGGGGAAGTGGTCGAGGCGACAGACGACTTTTCCGCCGCGTTCGAGCGGGCACTTGCAGCGGAGCGTCCCGCGGTGATCGAACTCAAGCTCGACCCAGAGGCTTTGTCGACTGGGCTTACACTGAGCGAGACCCGCGCCCTTGGGGAAAGGACGCACAGGCTTTGACCCCGTTGGGGCAGTTGGCAGGGACTTAAAGCTGTTGGCGCCTCCAGTGCCCGGGGCGCCCAAAGCCATTCCAAATAGGGATTAGAATTCGACGCCGATCTGCGCCTTGATTCCTGACCGGAAGGGATGTTTGACCAGTTCCATCTCCGTCACCAGATCGGCGATTTCTATCAGGTCTTCATGGGCATTCCGCCCGGTCAGGACGACATGGGTCATCGGCGGCTTTTCGGTCGTCAGGAAAGACACCACATCCGCGATCGGCACATACTCGTAACGGATTGCGATATTGATCTCGTCCAGCAATACCATCTTGTTCGATGCATCGCGGATCAGGTCCTTGGCCTTTTCCCAAGCTGCCGTCGCCATCTCTATGTCGCGGGTCTTGTCCTGAGTTTCCCACGTGAAGCCTTCGCCCATCGTATGGAATTCACAGGTGTCAGTGAAACGGGACAGGATGAGGTCACGTTCGCCCGTCGACATGCCGCCCTTGATAAACTGGACGACAGCGCATTTCATTCCATGCGCAATACAGCGAAAGATCATCCCGAAGGCGGCCGAGCTTTTGCCCTTTCCCTTGCCGGTATGGACGATGATCAGGCCCTTCTGATCGGTCTTGGTCGCCATGATCTTGTCGCGCGCGGCCTTCTTCTTGGCCATCTTCATCGCGTGTCGTTCGGTGTCGTTCGTGGCTTCGTCGGTCATGGCGTCCTCAGATGAACAGGCGGATGATATATGGCGCTGCAATGGCGGTGAACAATGCGTTTACCCCCATTCCGACGCCAGCGAAAGCGCCGGCGGTTTCGTTGACCTGGAATGCTCGCGCCGTTCCGATGCCATGTGCTGCGACACCAACTGCAAAGCCGCGTGCGCGCCAGTCCCGTATCTTCATCATGTTCAGCAGCGGCGTGGCGACGACGGCGCCCGTGATTCCGGTGAGGATCACCAAGACAGCGGTAAGGGTCGGAGAGCCGCCGATCGCCTCGGAAACGCCAAGGGCGACCGGGGCAGTTGCGGATTTTGGCGCTAGTGACAACAGCACCTCACCCCGCACACCCAAGGCCCAGGCGATTCCAATTGCGCTAAGCATCGCAGTCAGCGACCCGGCGACAAGTGCTACCATCATCGGCAAGGCTACGGCCCGCACGCGAGCGAGGTTGACGTAAAGTGGGATCGCAAGTGCAACGGTCGCCGGTCCGAGGATGAAGTGAACGAATTGTGCGCCTGCGAAATACGTCGGGTAGGGCGTGTCCGTGACGCCCAGGACGATCGCCAGAAGAACGACGGCAATCAGGACCGGATTGGCCAAGGGGTTGCCCCTTGCTGCCCGGTAGAGCGCGTCACCAATGCTGTAGGCGACCAACGTGGCTGTCAGCCAAAGTAGTGGTTCCTGCGCAAGATAGGTCCAGATGTCAGCGAATTCAGACATCTCTCGATCCTGTCAGCCGGGCAACGGCAAGAAATGTCCAGACGCCGACAATGATCGACAACACGGTGCTGGTCAGGATCGCGGCCATGAGTGGCAAGCCGTCGGTTCCCAGCTTGTCGAGATGTCCGACGACTCCAACGCCTGCGGGAACGAACAGCAACGAAAGATGCGACAGCAGCGCCTGACCGGTCTTGCGTATCGCCTCCGCAAGCTGCGGCACGACAAGCAGCGCAACCAAGAGCAAGGCCATGCCCAGAACAGGGCCGGGCAGCGGCAGATGCAGGGCGCGGGAGATGACCTCGCCGGCCAATTGAAAACATAAAAGAACAGTGATGTGACGGATCATCCTGGCGTCCCGGTTTGCCTCTGCGTGATGGTAGACATGCGGGGCGGTGGCGCAAGCCAAGATCGGAGCTTAACGCTTTGGTAACCCAAAGGGCCTCAGATGCCCGGGATGATCAGGTCGTTCACGATAGTCTCGCTTGCCGCGATCCTGGCGGGCTGCGCCAGCCCGGCTTTCCTGGGAGAACGCTCACAGGTCGTGACCGAGGCAGGCAGCACGTTCCGCGTTTACATGCGGTCCGGCAGCGGAGAGGTTGAAGCGCATCGCGTCAGCCCCGAACTTCTGCCAAGCCGTTCGCTTGTGTTGGCAAAGGCAGAACAGGCAATCGCGATTGCCACAGGCTGTGATATCATCCCCGGCACGATGGAGGGCGATCAAGCGATCATAAAGGCAGAGGTCGATTGCGTCCTTCCCTAGTCCGTTATGACGAAGAAGGCGTCCGCTTCTCCAAGTCGTCTTCGATCTCAAGCCACTTAAGATGTTCGTCCCAGTGAAAATGCACCTCTGGCTGGTAGGTCTCCGGGTCGTCCAGAAGTGCCGCGTAGAAATGGATCTCGTCGGGCAAAGCATCTGTCTGGTAGGATACCTGACTGCCGCAGATTGGGCAAAACGACCGGGTCACTCCGGGCGATGACGCAAAGGTCGCAGGCAAGGCGCCGGTCCATCGCCAGTGGCCGTTCGGCACACCGATGAAGGCGGTGATCGGAGACGCGGTCGCCCGGCGGCAGCTGTCGCAATGGCAATAGCCACTCCAGTTTTCTTCGCCTTTGAATGCGAATCTCACGGAGCCACACAGGCAGTGGCCGGATCGTTTCACGAGATGTCCTTTCGAAATCGGTATGACGTAGGCCTGTCATAGCCTGGATGGGCCGACTCGGCGATCTTGCGGAACCCCATGGCAGCGAAAAACCCGTGGTTCTCGGTCAGCTCGACACGGGCTTCAAGTTCGACTTTGGGCAGGCCAAGGGCCTTTGCGCGTTGTTCGGCCAACCGCATCAGGCGAAGGGCATGCCCCTCATCTCTCTGGTCCAAGGCGACGGCGAGCTTTCCAAGGTAAAGGCATGTGTCCTGAGGCGTCAGGAAGACGCAGGCAAAAGGCGGTCGACCGATCACCCAGACCTCGGCGCTTGCAGCGGTCAAGGCGATGCCGGTCACCGTCAATTGATGCATTGATGATGGCGGGTCTATACGCCCTTGCATGAAGGCGAAGCTGTCGCGGATCAGGGTCAGGATATCGGGGATCGACCGATCGTCGGGCTCAATGCGATATGGCGTCGTATCGGCCAAGCGTGCAACCCTATGCCCGCAGCCTGTCTAGCAATGCACGGGCAGAGTTGGACCGCGGCTGCCACAACCCGCGATCGATCGCCTCTGACAGTCGGTCCGCGATCTCCCGGAGGGCAGGCGCGTTATGGGTTTCGATGAATCTCCGCGTTTCGTCGTCCTCCAGAAATGCCGCATGCACCAGATCAAATTGGTGAGACTTGACAGCACCTGTCGTCGCAGCAAAGGCGAACATGTAATCAACCGTCGCCGCGATTTCGAATGCCCCCTTGTAGCCATGACGCTTCACGCCATCGATCCACTTCGGGTTGACAACCCGGGACCGGACGACGCGGCCGATCTCGTCTTCGAGCGTCCGGATCACCGGCCGCTCTGGCCGGGAATGATCATTGTGATAAATCGGGCGGTCCTGTCCCTGAAGGGTCGAAACGGCCGCCGCTGCGCCGCCCTCAAACTGATAGTAATCGTCGCTGTCCAGCAGGTCGTGCTCGCGATTGTCCTGATTCTGAACGATCGCATCGGTTTGGCGTAGCCGTGTTTCGAATGCCCCTCGCGCCCGCTTGCCTTCGGCCTCTTTTCCATAGGCATAGCTGCCCCATTCCAGATAGGCTTCGGCCAGATCCTTCTTTTCGCCCCAAAGTCGTTCGTCGATCATAGCTTGAAGTCCTGCGCCGTAGGCGCCCGGCTTTGACCCGAAGACACGGTACTGCTCGCCTTCTTCGGCCTTGGCGCGCGCCGCGGCGGGATTTAGATCGGCTGGCTCTTCCAGAGCCATCACGGCACGGGCGGCCGAATCCACCAAGGCGATCAGTTGTGGAAACGCGTCGCGGAAGAAACCCGAAACCCGCAGCGTCACGTCGACGCGGGGTCGTCCAAGTGCTGTAGCCGGGATAATCTCGAACCCGGTAACACGGCGGTTTGCGCTGTCCCATTGAGGCTTGACGCCCATCAACGCCAGACATTGCGCGATGTCATCACCACCGGTGCGCATGTTCGCCGTTCCCCAAGCGGTCAAAAGCATTGCCCGAGGCCAGTCACCATGGGTCTGCAGGTGCTTTTCGATCAGCATATTGGCGGATTTCCATCCGAGTGCCCAAGCCGTGGGGGTCGGGACCGCGCGGCTGTCGACGGAATAGAAATTGCGTCCTGTTGGCAGAACATCCAGCCGTCCGCGTGTTGGGGCACCGGATGGGGCCGGCGCGACGAAGCGGCCATCAAGTGCGGTCAAGAGACCTTCCCCTTCGTTGTTTCCGCAGGCGCGGACCGCCGGGTAGACGACAGCGTGAATCTCCTCGATCACTGCCCGCGTGGCAGTCCATGACGGGTCGGGTTCGGTCCCCTCGATCAAATAACCCGCAAGGGTCTCCAGCCGTTCGACTGTATCGCCAAGGCTGCGCCATGTGGCAGTTCCACAGGCCCTAAGCGTCTTGGGGTGCGGCCCGTCCCAAGTTGCCGCCATGTCGCAATCAAGCGGATCGAAGGCCAGCTTCAGATCCGACGCCAGCGCCCGGATTAGGGAAGCATTGCCTTGCCTCCCGTCACCCCGTGGAACGCGGACCAAAGCCTGCACCAGATCCCGTTCCAGTCTTCCGGCCGGGGATTGCCCGAAGATGTGCAGACCGTCACGGATTTGCGCCTCTTTCAACTCGCAGAGATAGGCGTCGAGCTTTGCAAGATCGCTTTCCTCGTCCGCGCCCGTCATCCCGACATCGGCGTCAAGGCCAGTGGCGGCGGTCAGAGTCAGGATCTCTCGGCGAAGATGCGCGATGCGGCGCGGGTCGATTCCGGCGGCTTCGTAATATTCGTCGATTAGCGATTCGAGGTCGCGCAACGGTCCGTAACTCTCGGCGCGGGTCAGTGGCGGCGTCAGATGGTCGATGATCACCGCTTGTGCCCGGCGCTTGGCCTGCGTGCCTTCGCCAGGATCATTCACGATGAAAGGATAAATATGCGGCATCGGTCCCAGCAAGGCCTCGGGCAAGCAGTTCTGCGACAAGGCCAGCGCCTTGCCCGGCAGCCATTCGAGATTGCCGTGCTTGCCCATATGTACGATCGCATGAGAGCGGTGCAGGTTACGAAGCCAGAAGTAGAAGGCTAGGTAATTGTGCGGCGGTACCAGATCGGGGGAATGGTAGGTCTCGGTTGGGTCGATATTATAGCCGCGCGCAGGCTGCAGCCCTACGACGACATTCCCGAACTGAAGCACGGACAACTTGAAATGCCCGCAATCCACCTGACCCTTTTCATAAAACGGATCGGCCTCCGGCTTGCCCCAGCGCTCTTCTATCCGATGCCGCACATCCCACGGCAATTGACCATAGGCGATCTGGTAGTCGGCCATTGACAGTTCGACCCCGCCGGCGCGGGAAGCGCGGTCGGTAAGCCAGTTTGTAGGCCCGGCCATGACTTGTGCCATCAATTCGTCGGAATCCATGGGCGCACCCAATACCTGGTATCCGGCATTGGCCAAAAGGGTCAGCGCATGAACCGTGGCAGCAGGCGTATCGAGACCCACGCCATTCGCCAGCCGCCCGTCCTTGTTCGGATAGTTTGCCAGAACCAGTGCAACACGTCGCTCGGCTTTTGGGGCGGCGCGCAAACGCGTCCAGTTTGCGGCAAGTTCCGCGACGAAATCCACCCGGTCGCCCAAGGCGCGATAGGTTGCGATGGAACATTCCGTGGCCTCGTCGAAGAATGCCTCTCCCTTGAAGGAGATAGCGCGGGACAGGATCCTGCCGTCCACTTCGGGCAGGGCAACGTTCATCGCGATATCGCGCGCCGAAAGGCCTGCAAGCCCGCTTGCCCAACCATCTTCCGTCGATGATGCCAGCACCACCTGAAAAACCGGGGATTGATTGGCCCATGGCGCTGCCAATGGATTCGCGCGACTGACATCGCCGTCATGCGGTGACCCGACTGCGAAACTGGTACAGTTCAGGATCACCTGTGGGGGTGCGCTCGTGAACAGGCTTTCGAGTGTCGCGACGGATATCGGATCTTTAAGCGACGCTACAAAAACCGGCATCGGGTTGAGACCTTGCCGAAGCAGCGCCCGGACCAGCCTATTGATCGGGTGCAGGCCTGCCCCTTGAACCAGCGCACGGTAGAAGACGACAGGGACGATCGCCGCGCCTTCGGTCCAGTGCGCTTTCACTGCCGCGAGATCAGACACTCCTGACCCCGGCCAATAGAGGCCCGCCCGCAAAAGTGGCCGGGCGGGGGCAGGCGGTTGTCCGCCATCAAGCATCGCCTTCGCATAGCCCAGAAAGGCGGCGGCATTTTCCGGGCCGCCTTCAACCATATAGGCCCATAGTGCAGTGTAGTCGTCATCGCAGACCGTCGAGAGATGACGCAATTCTGCGTCAGGTTTGTCGTCGCCCGGCAGGGCCGCAAAGGGAATTCCAGCGGCAAGGAGATGGGCCGCATATTGCTCAAACCCGTATCTCCAGTAACCGGTGCCGCCCAGCACCCGGGCGATCACCAGCCTTGACTTACTGGCGCAGTTTTCGATGTGAAGATCGACCGACATCGGGTGTCGAAGGTGCATGAGGTTCGCAAGGCGCAGCTTTGGCGGATCAGCCATTTCAGCGCGTGCCTCGCTGAGCGCGGCAAGTTCTGTATCAGCGGCGGACAAAAAGACAAGATCAGCTGGCGTCTGGCCCAGATCGACGGGTTCAGTACCGTCATCAATCGCGCCGGGTGTTGCGGCGAGAAGATGCACTACGCCAGCCCGACTTGTGTGCGATGGGCAATTCGGGCTAGAGCCCGCCCATAGCTGCCAGGAAAGGCGCAATCATCATGGACTATCAGAAAACCGGCGGCGGACGCGCGGGCAAGAACCAGCCGGGCTTCCGCGACGACAACGCGCCGGGCGGACGCAATAACCCGTTCGGCAAGAAGACCAAACCGGTAAGCAAGGCGCCGAAGACAAAGCCGCCGGGCGAAAGACCGGCAAAGAAATAGGCGGTCGGGCCGGATCACAGTCGCTTTTCCATGAAGACGGAATGCGGCCCTTCGACATAGTCTCCGTAGGGTCCGCAGACAGTGAAGCCGTGTCGCTGGTACAGTCGCTGTGCGGCATAAAGATCGTCGCCAGTTTCCAGACGCATGATCGGTAACCCAAGCTCTTGGGCAAGTGATTCCAGCCTATGCATCAGGGCCGCACCGGTTCCTGTGCCGCGCGCAGCGGGATCAACGAACATCGACTTGATCTCGCCGTAGTCGCCCATGTCTGCCAGCGCTGCGCAACCAAGCGCTGCGCCATTGCTACGCGCAACAAAAAAAGAAATGCCCGGCGCGCAGAGATCGTCAATCGACAAGGCAAAGATATGCTCGGGCGGGTAGAGTGAGCGTTGCAACTCATGACTGGCTTCAAGAAGCGCGGTCGCGTCCGGCTCCTTCGGTGATGCAGGCTCGATGGTTATCATGCCGCCAGAGCCGCCTCGATGGCTGCACGGTCAAGTCCCGCCTGCCCGATAACCACAAGCCGCGTCTCGCGTGGTTCGGATGGACCGAGCGGCCGGTCGAAGTAAGTGTCGACGCGGGGCCCAACAGCCTGAAGCGTCAGCCGCATCGGTTTTCCTACGACCGCCGCAAAGCCTTTGAGCCGCAGAATGTCATGGCCGCGGATAATCTCCGCAACCTGCAAGGCAAAGGCCGCGGGATCGGCGATTTCGGCACGGATCACGACGAAGCTTTCAAACTCGTCGTGACCATGTTCATGGTCGTGATGATCTTCATGATGGCCATCATCATCCTTCTCGTGATGGTGGTGATGGATTTCGTGCCGCGATTCAAGGTCGCTCTCGGCCCCGATGCCCTGACCCAGAAGGACATCAAAGGGCAGCGCACCCATCGAGGTCTTTACAACCCGCACACCTGACCGGCTGTCGCTTCGCAGCCGGTTGGCTAGGCTATCGCTTTCTTCATTCGAAAGCAGGTCCGTCTTGTTGACCACGATCATGTCCGCACAGGCGATCTGGTCGTCGAAAAGCTCCGACAGCGGGGTCTCATGGTCTAGATTGTCGTCCAGTTGCCGCTGGGCATCCACGGCCGCGACATTATGAGCAAAACGCCCTTCTACTACCGCCTTGCCATCAACAACAGTGACCACGCTGTCGACCGTGACCTGAGTTGAAATCTCGGGCCAGTTGAAAGCGCGAACCAACGGTTGAGGCAGCGCAAGGCCGGAGGTTTCTATGACAATGTGATCGGGGCGATTTTCTCGGGCCAGAAGCTTTTGCATCGTCGGAATGAAATCCTCGGCCACCGTGCAGCAGATGCAGCCGTTGGACAGTTCCATGATGTCATCCTCGGAACAGGTCTCATCACCGCAACCCTTCAGGATGTCGCCGTCGACGCCGAGATCGCCAAACTCGTTAATGATCAGGGCAATGCGTTTGCCTTGGGCATTGGCCAGCATGTGGCGGATGAGGGTCGTCTTTCCGGAACCAAGAAAACCGGTGATGACGGTTGCAGGTATCTTTTGTGCCATGGCTCAGCTTTCGCGGTTTCGGGTGAAGAAATAGGCGCCAAGGCCACCGAGAGCAACCCAACTGGCCGCTGCAACACCGATGCTGCGACTGGCGAATTCAGCGGCCAATTCCGGGGGGGCGATTCCAAAATAGGTGTCCAGATGTGGTGCCCCGATGATGTGGGGCAGGGCGAGGGCCGCGACGCCGATCAGCGGCAAAGCACCCGATCCAAAGGCAATCAGGCCAAGACCGATAGCGGTCACGACAGCTGTCCCCAGCCACCAGGCCTGACGGAGTTCAACTTCCGCAGCCACGCTTCCTGGCAATTCCGGCGGCAGGCCGATCGCCGGTGCCAGATGCATCGTGATGAACCCGCAAATGCCCCAGATCAGACCCGAGCGGACGGTCAGCGGATGCCCGAACCTTTCGGCCAGCGCCATTCCTGCCAGCAAGATCAGCGCGAAGGCGGTGTAGGCGACCATGTCGAACCCTGCCGTCATGGCGTGGCGCGACAGGTTCTGCGTCAATCCTTCGGCAGGACCCGCAGGGCTTTGAACCGGGGCGTTCAGACTGGCGGCGAAATGGGTCCGGATGCCGGATTCATACAGCTCACCTTCCAGCAAAAGCGGAGTGATAAGCCAGAACTGCAGCAAGGCCGCAACCAAACCTGCCGCCAGACCAGCGAAAAGCCCGCTGGTCAGCAAGTGACGGGTCATGTGTCTAGTGGCAGGGGAATGCGATTGCGTGACGGGTGTCGTGCGCGCCGTCATGCAGAACCGACGCCTGAGCGAAACCGGCAATCAATAGCAGCATCAGACCGGCAAGGGCGGTCAGGGCAATACCTGCAAAGCTGGTATCGACATGGGTTAGGGCGAGGGTCTTCGTCTTCATTGTCATTCTCCTTTTCCCGTCACACCCGACGGGAGGGTTAAGGTCCGTTGCATGGCTGGTCTCCTGGCTTGCGGGTCATCGCATGTCGTCGCCTTCCCGGTTGCCCAGTGGCTGGTTGACGACACACTCACCGCTTACAGTCGCGGGGGCGGCTAAGGCTTTGGGCCCCGGATTGGGTCTCCCTCACCTCATTCCCATATGTTCCCCCATGCTTGGCATGTTTGCGGGGAACCATGCCGGATCATTAGGCAGCAATGCTCTGTCGGGGTCAAGGCGGATTGCGACAGGGATATGCCGGAAAGCGGCGATGGGCGGGGTGTCCACATGTGGACGAAACAACTGTTCGAACCTTATCAATGGGATAGATTTTTCCGTTAGGACTCTGGCAATGATTTCCTAGCTGCGGGCGGTCTGGGTTGACACCAGGTCTGGACAAGGACGCGGGGACTCTTGGTCCTGACGGGACCACGTCAGTCCGCACGCGTCAGTCTTGCCGCCGGCCGCAATTTGCGTCTAGCTTCCCGCCATGACAGAGGATGCCGGATCAACGCTTGGTCGTCTGCACCGTTCGCTGCGGCTGCTCTATACGGGGCGCAGCCGCAAGGCGACGTGGTTTCGCTATTGCCTGATTGCCTTCGACGCCGCGACGATCATCTATTTCATCCTTACCGCAGCGCTGCAGCCGACCGGTTCAATTCTGGCGATCAACACCGTCTTTGGCCTTCTGATACTGACGGACTTTGCGGCGCGGCTGTGGATTGCCGAGGATCGCGCCAAGATGTTCTGGCAGATTTACACCATCGCCGATCTGGTGGTGGTGACGTCTTTGCTGCTGCTGCCGTTCTTCACACACGAGGCTGCTTTCCTGCGGATTCTGCGCGGTCTGCGGCTGATCCATTCCTACCACCTGATCCGTGACCTGCGGCATGACAGCAAGTTCTTCCGAAAGCACGAAGATGCGGTGCTGGCGGCGGTCAACCTGTTCGTCTTTGTCTTCGTGACGACCTCTGTCGTGTTCGTGCTGAACTTCGACAAGACGGCCGGGTATTCCGAATATGTCGACGCGCTCTATTTCACCGTTGCGACGCTGACGACGACCGGCTTTGGCGACATCACGATGAAAACGCCAACTGGCAAACTTCTGTCGGTCTTCATCATGGTCGTCGGGGTCGCGCTTTTCGTACGGCTGGCCAGCGCAATCTTTCAGCCGCGCAAGGTCAAGTACAAATGTCCGGTCTGCGGCCTGAACCGCCACGACCCCGATGCGATCCATTGCAAACATTGCGGCGAAACGCTCGCCATCGAGACCGAAGGCGTCGCATAAGTGCAATTTGACGCAAGATGATGTGGATAAGTTGCCGAATTGATCCAGATGATGGGGTTCGGCGTTGACTCGACGGGTGCTGCGGGCGAAGAATTCGGGTCTGACTGGAATCACACCGGGACCGACCGCTTGCGTTTTACCAAACTACGGCTCAACGGCTTCAAAAGCTTCGTCGACCCGACGGAACTGATCATCGCCAACGGATTGACCGGCGTGGTCGGTCCGAACGGCTGTGGCAAGTCGAATCTGCTTGAGGCGCTGCGCTGGGTGATGGGCGAAAACCGCGCTTCGGCGATGCGCGGCGACGGGATGGAGGATGTGATCTTTGCCGGGGCCGCGTCCCGGCCGGCACGGAATTTCGCCGAAGTCGCCCTGATGATCGACAATTCGGATCGGCTCGCGCCGTCGGGCTTCAACGAAGCCGACAATCTGGAGATCACGCGCCGGATCACCCGCGATGCGGGCTCTGCCTACAAGGTCAACACCAAGGATGTGCGGGCGCGTGACGTGCAGATGCTGTTTGCCGATGCGTCCACAGGCGCGCATTCGCCTGCGCTGGTCCGGCAGGGCCAGATTTCGGAACTGATCAACGCACGGCCCAAGGCCCGGCGGCGAATTCTGGAAGAGGCGGCGGGGATCTCGGGCCTCTATCAGCGGCGTCACGAAGCGGAATTGAAACTGAAAGGCGCGGAAGGCAATCTGTTGCGCGTCGATGACGTCATCGAACAACTTGCCGCGCAGTTGCAGCAGCTTGCACGCCAAGCGCGGCAGGCAGCGCGATATCGCGAAATCGGTGCCGAACTCCGACACTCCGAAGGCATGCTTTTGTATCGCCGCTGGAAAGAAGCGGAAGATGCGCGCGCCGCTGCCGATCACGACCTTACCGAAAAGGTCAAGGCGGCGGCAGAGGCGGAGCGTCTGGCGATTGCCGCCGCGAAACGCCGGGAAGTCAGCGATGACGCATTGCCACCGCTGCGCGAAGAGGAAGCGATTGCGGCGGCGGTTCTGCAGCGGCTTCAGGTGCAGCGTGACACGCTGAGCGATCAGGAAGCTCGCGCGGTGCAGGCGATCGAGACCCTGACCGCGCGTATCGCGCAGCTTGCCCATGACATTGAACGCGAGGAATCGCTGAACCGGGATGCCGGTGAGACCATTGAGCGGCTGGACTGGGAAGCACGGGAACTTGCAAAGGCCTCTGACGGCCACGCCGAAAAGCTGGAGGCCGCCGGAGCGGCGGCGCGCGACGCGGCCACGGTGTTGCAGGAACGCGAGGATGCGTTGGCCGAACTGACCGAAGATGTCGCGCGACTTTCCGCGCGTCACCATTCGGCCCATCGCCTGCTTGAAGACGCAGGCAAAACGCTTTCCAAGAGCGAGTCAGAAGCCGGGCGTGCCCGCGATGCCGCAATCGAAGCCGAAGGCGCGCTGGCCAAGGCCGCGGCTGATCTTGCGGCTGCCGAAGCAACACTGAAGACGGCGACAGCGACCGCGGAATCAGCCGAAGCAACGCTTGTCGCAGCGGACGATGCCCGCGCGGAGGCGCAGTCCAGAGAGGCCGACGCCCGCGCGATCCGCAGCGAAGCGGAGGGTGAGGCCAACGCGCTTCGCGCAGAAGTCGCGGCACTCGCCAAGCTCGTGCAGCGCGATACTGCCGAGGGCGGGCAGGTTCTTGATCTTCTGCGGGTCGAGTCCGGATATGAAAAGGCTTTGGGCGCGGCTTTGGCCGACGATCTGCGCGCGCCCGCGATCGATGACGGCGCAGCCTCTGGCTGGGCGACCCTGCCCGGTTATGCAAAGCCGCAGTCACTGCCCAAGGGTGTGGCAGCGCTGACCAACCACGTATCCGTTCCCGGCGTGCTGGCCCGCCGCATGGGGCAGGTCGGTCTTGTTGACGCCAAGGACGGGCCGAGGCTGCAGGCAGATCTGTTGCCTGGTCAGCGGCTTGTCAGTCTTCAGGGCGATCTGTGGCGCTGGGATGGGTATCGCGCGGGGGCAGAAGATGCGCCAAGCGCCTCGGCTCTGCGCCTGCAGCAACTCAATCGCTTGCAGGAGCTCAAGCAGGATCTTGAAGAGGCGACCGCCCGCGCAATGGGCGCGGTGCAGGCGCATGAATCGCTCAAGTCGCGGCTTGTCGATCTGTCAGAGGCCGACCGCGCCGCCCGCGATGCACGGCGTGAAGCCGACCGTCTGGCCACGGAAGCCAGCCGCGCAATGAGCCGGTCCGAGGCAGATCGCAACATTGCCGGGGGCAAACTGGAAAGCCTCAGGTTGGCGGTGGCGCGGCACGAGGAAGAGGCGATGGCCGCCCGCGTTCGATTGAAAGAGGCCGAGGCTGGCCTGGCGGATCTGGGCGATCTCGATGCCGCGCGTGCCAGTGTCGAAGACGTCAAGATGACGGTAGAGGCGGCGCGCATCACCATGATGTCCCGGCGGTCCGCCCATGACGAGCTGCGCCGGGAAGGCGAAGCCCGTGTGCGGCGCAGCCAGGAAGTGACCAAGGAGGTTTCCGGCTGGCGGCACCGGCTGGAAACGGCTGGCAAGCGGATCGCCGAACTCGGTGACCGCAAGACCGCATCGGAGGCGGAACTCGCCACAGCCAGCCTTGCCCCGCAAGAGATCGCAGCGGAGCGCGCCAAGCTGGCCGATGCGATTGATGCAGCCGAAACCCGGCGCAAGGCGGCATCGGACCGGCTGGCAGAAGGCGAAACCGCGCTTCGCGAAGCCGTGACGGCGGAGCGGGAGGCAGAGCGTCTGGCTTCTGAGGCAAGAGAGGGCCGGGCGCGGGCCGAAGCCCGGGCGGATGCGGCCAAGGAGACCGTTGCATATGCCGCCGAACGCATCACCGAGGATCAGGAAACGACACCGGACAAGCTGTTGGAACAGCTTGATGTCCTGCCCGACCAGATGCCGTCGGTCGATCAGATAGAAAACGACGTGAACCGATTGAAGCGCAGCCGTGACGCGCTTGGCGCGGTCAACCTGCGCGCCGAAGAAGATGCACGCGACGTGCAGGAAGAACATGACACGCTGGCCAGTGAGAAGATCGATCTGGAAGAAGCAATCAAGAAGCTGCGCACCGGCATCACGAGCCTCAACCGCGAAGGGCGCGAACGCCTGTTGACCGCGTTCGAGCAGGTGAACACCAATTTCGCAATGCTGTTCAAGCACCTCTTCGGCGGTGGCGAGGCGAAGCTGGTGATGGTCGAAAGCGACGACCCGCTGGAAGCCGGGTTGGAGATCATGTGCCAGCCGCCGGGCAAAAGGCTTTCCACGCTGTCGCTGCTGTCGGGGGGGGAACAGACGCTGACGGCGCTGGCGCTGATCTTTGCGGTCTTCCTTGCCAACCCCGCGCCGATTTGCGTGCTCGACGAAGTCGACGCGCCGCTGGACGATGCCAATGTCACGCGCTTCTGCGATATGCTGGACGAGATGACCCGGCAAACCGACACGCGGTTCCTGATCATCACCCACCATGCGGTGACGATGGCGCGGATGGACCGGCTTTTTGGCGTCACGATGGGCGAACAGGGTGTCAGCCAGCTGGTTTCCGTCGACCTCAAACGCGCCGAGCAGATGGTGGCCTGAGTCGCCCCCAGCATGGGTAACGGCGGATTAATCATTAATGGCTAGAACAGGTCGTGAACAAACGACCGAGGACCCGCCATGCATGAAGCTGTCGCTATCGCTACTGTCCTGTTGCTTCTGGCCCTGACCGGCGTCGAGCCGGGTGAGGCGCAGGCAAAATACTGCAGGACCGGCCCCGTCGCCGCGCTGCTGGATGGGTGCTGAACTCACCGGCGCGCGAAAGGCGCGCTGCCGGATCAGCCGATGGCGCCCTTGTAGCTCGGTGTGGCTTTCCCGGCGGCTTTCATGGCCTCCATCGCTTCGCCTGACGTCATCAACTTGATCGTCCTGCCGCCTGACATGGTGCCGGAAGCGCCTACAACCAACGCCCCTGCGGCCATGGTTCGGTCATCCGGGGCTTCGATCAGCGCGTAGATATCTTCGTCACCAAAGGCGAAGAACAAATGATGCAGCTTGCCGCCGATCCCTTCGATCAGTTTGCGGGCTGCGGCTTCGCGGTCCTGAGGTTTCGCGACCATGGCTTTCAGCGCATCGGTCGAATAGCGTCCGGTGAACAGGTAATACGGCATGTGTTTCCCCCCGATTGGTGCCGGGGCGTCGGCCTGAACTGCGGTAACTGGCTAATGGAAAAACCCGACTCGCCGGCTGTTGCAATTCGAGCAGACTACGCCTTTTCGACCTGCGAGTCGATCTGGCCATACGGGCCCCCCGCACATCTGTCGCCTTAATGTGATGCCGCGGTTTGACCGGATCTGGGCTAGGGTTGTGAAAACGGAAAGGCGAACGGATGCGTCTGGCACTACTGCTTGCCCTGATGACCTTGCCAGCTGCGGCGCAGGGGCTGAGACCTTCGGACAGCCAACTGGATGCGACTGGATTGAGTGAGGCACTGACCGGTCAGGTCATCGAGTTCTACGATGGCTCGAAATCCTACTACTATCCGGACGGGACCTATATCTACACTTACGTCGATGGCGGGGAGGAATGGGACGGGACCTATGAACTGGCCGGGGCCGGGTCGGTTTGCGTGCGGATGACTGTTGGCGGGTCACGTTGCGATACTTACGTCATGGATGGCGACCGGCTCGTGCTGGTCATTGCCGATGGCACAAGGTTCCCGGTGCGCGCACGCACGGCGCTTCAATAGGGCAGTCTGAACGCTGCTTGCTTGCGGCTGAACGGCTCTGGAAAATCAGAGTTTCGACAAAAGCGCCGCAGTGGGCCAGGCATCGGCGGGCAGGCCAAGTCGCACCTGCTCTTTCTGAACGGCCTCTCGCGTCTTCTCGCCGAGAATACCGTCAATGCCACCCACATCATGGCCCCGCGCGGACAGCTTTTTCTGCAGCGACTTCATCTGCCCGTCCGACAGCCCGGGTTCAGGATTGCGGGCGTCGAAAACCGGCGCGCCTTCCAGCCTTGTGGCGAAATAGGCTGCGGTGGTGACATAGACGAAGCTCTTGTTCCATTCGAAATAGACCCTGAAATTCGGGTAGGCGAGGAAAGCCGGCCCGTTGCGGCCCATCGGCAGCAGCACCGAGGCTGGCAGGTTCGAGGGGCCGAGCGCGCCGCTGCGCGCAGAGACGCCCTGTTTGGCCCATTGGCTTACCGTCTGGGTATGGTTCAGCCCGGTCGCTGCCCAATCGAGGTTTTGAGGCACCACGATTTCCTGCAACCACGGTTCATTCGCGCGCCAGCCAAGCCCGCGCAGCATTTTGCCGCCCGACATCAGCGCATCGGCGGGCGAGGTTTTCAGGCTGACGTGACCGTCGCCGTCGCCATCCACGCCGTTGGCAAGGATGTCTTCGGGCAACATCTGCACCATGCCGATTTCACCGGCCCAGGCCCCCTTGGTGTTCACGGGGTCGAAATCGCCGCGCTCGTAGAGTTCCAATGCGGCAAAGACCTGCGGCTGGAACAATTCGGGGCGGCGGCAATCGTGCGACAGGGTCAGAAGCGAGTTCAGCGTATTGAAATTGCCCTGAACCTGTCCGTAGTCGGTTTCGAGCGCCCAGAACGCAAGTAGCACGCCGCGCGAAACGCCGTAATTGCGTTCCACGGCATCGAAAACCGCGTCGTATTTCTGCGCATTGCGCTTGCCGTTGTCGATTCGGTTCTGGCTGATGACCCGGCGCGAGAAGTCGACAAAGCTCATCTGGAAAATCCCCTGAGCCCGATCCGCCTTGATGACACTCGGGTCCTGGCGCGCGTTGGCGAAGAACCGGTCAACCGATGCAGAGGAATGGCCGCGACTGACGGCCTCTTGCTTGAGGCCGCCGACAAAGGAGGAAAACGATCCTCCGCAGGGAACATTCGCCAGTGCGGGCGCGGCAAGGCCCAGTGCGACGGACAGGACTAGGGGAAAACGCATACAGCCTCCAAGGATTGACGGGGGCAGGTTAGCAGGACCTTGGGGTCACGCAATGGCAAGTATCGCGACAAGGCACAGAAGCAGCGCCCATGTGCGCCAAAGTGCTGCTGCGGCGGATTCGATATCGGCGGCGGTCAGATCGCGGCGGCCATCGGGGTTGACGAACGGAAAGTCGCGCATTTCGCCGCCGTAGCTGCGGGGCCCGGCCAAGGCGATGCCAAGGCTTGCCGCCATCGCCGCTTCGGGCCAGCCCGCATTCGGGGATTTGTGCAACCGGGCGTCGCGGCGGACTTCGGGCCAGATATCGAAGCGCAGATGCACGGCGGCAATCAAAAGCGCGGTCAGCCGCGCCGGTATCAGGTTCAGCGCATCGTCAAGCCGCGCCGCTGCCCAGCCGAACGCTTCGTGGCGGGGCGTGCGATAACCGATCATGCTGTCGGCGGTGTTGACGATCTTGTAAAGCAAGAGCCCCGGCAGCCCGGCGAGGAGAAACCAGAAAACCGGGGCGACGACGCCGTCAGACAGGTTTTCGGCAGCGCTTTCGATGGCCGAACGGGAAACCGCGGCCTCGTCCATGTCGGCGGTGTCGCGGCTGACGATCATCGCAACGGCATGGCGGCCCGCCGGTAGCGACTGTCGCAAGCCTTGCGCGACGGCACGCACATGGTCGGTCAGGCTGCGTTGCGCCAGCAGCACCGCCGCCGCAAGCGTTTCCAGCACCGCGCCGCCGGGCAGGGCCTCTATCGCGGCACCGATGGCGATTGCCATGCCGCCCAGTGCCGCTGTGGTCAGGACGCCCTTCGCGCGGCGATTTCGCCCGTGGTTCAGGGCCTCGTCCGCCCAGCCGACAGCGCGGCCCATCAGGACGGCCGGGTGCGCAAAGCGTTTCCACAGCCAGTCCGGTTCGCCGAAGATGGCGTCGAGCACCATCGCGGCAACCAGAATGGCAGCGTGGGTCACAGCGCCGCCTCAAGCTGCGCCCAGCGATCCGGGGCCGGCAGCCCAAGGCGAAGCCACCCTGTCGAATAGGGAAAGATGCGGGTCCAGATATGATGCTGCGCGAGCCGGTTCTGCACTGTGGCCGCATCATCGACGTCGTAGAGGCGGAACAGGTCCGTGCCACCGACAAGCTGCCCATGCGGAACCATCATTCGATCAAGACGGGCGGCATCTTCGGCCAGTCGCTTTCGAGCGGTCATTGCCCAGTCAGGATCACCCAGCGCGCGCGCACCGATTTCAATCGCCGGACCGGAGGTCGCCCAGGGGCCCAGCCGCTCTGCCAGTTCGGAAACAAGTCCGGGATCGCCAATGGCAAATCCAAGCCGTAGCCCCGCCAACCCCCAGAACTTGCCGAAACTCTTGAGCAGAAGCGTTCCGGGGCGTCCTGCCAGGCGCATCAGTGTGTCCTTGGGCGTGGTATCGCAGAAGCTTTCATCAATGATGCGGAAAGGCGCTGTCAGATCGGATTCCGTCCAGAGGCGACCGTCCGGATTGTTCGGATGGACAACGACCTGAGCGTCGGACTGCGCCTTGCCGACCTGCCAGCCGGTGGCGCGGAATGCGGCGGCATGTTCATTGTAGGTGGGTGCATGAATATGAACCGAACCCTTGGGCCTCAGCGATGGAATCCGCGCGATCAGCGCTGACGCCCCCGGTGCGGCGATGATCGCGGCCTCATCGGGCACATCCCAGAACTTGCGCGCGGCTTCGAGCAGCCGGGTCATTGCACCCTGATCGGGCAGCGCTGTCCAGGCGTCTTGACTGATTTGGCCGACCGGGTAGGGCACCGGGTTTATGCCGGTCGACAGGTCCAGCCAATCGGCCCGGTCTCCGCCATGGTTTCGAACCGCCGCGTCGAGCCCGCCGCCATGATCGCGCAGCTTCGTCATTCTTCAGGTGGCAGCGGCGGATGGCGGGTCACAAAATGTCCCTTTATCGCGGCGGGCCATTGACGATAGGGGACCTGTCCCGTGTCTGTATCCGCATGCAGCATCGCGTAGGCCACGACCGCTTCTGCGGATTCTCGGTCGGGCATGAAATTACCGATGGTGTAGCAGAGCTTTCCATGCGCCTGAACCGCGACATTGCAGCCATGGGCACAGCCCATCAGGCAAGAGGTGCGGCGGGTCCGAACCGGGGCGCCGTTCGCGGCCTCTTCGATCATCTCGGCGAAGGCTTCGCCATCGGTCCGGCCATGCTCCTCGGCGGTCCAGCCTTCACGTTTGCAGGTGTCGCAGATGGTAATCCAAGTGGTCATAAGCTGCCTTCTTCTATCGCCGGCCCCATTGAGCGGATTCGTGCCGGAGACGCAACCGGATTGACAATTGTTAACGAATTGGTGGTTCAGGTTAACGCCTTGTTAACGAATTGGGTGGATTTTTGCGGGAGGGGAAGACGTGCGAAAATTGCCCTTGGGGCAACCGAGGTAAAATGCGAGTTCTTATTGTTGAAGGTAACCCGGACCTTGGGTGGGTCTGGCGTCGCCACCTTGAGCGACGTGGATGCGAGGTGATTCTTGCACATTCTCAAGGCGAGGCTGTCGATATTATCCGATCGGACAAGATCGACATCATTGTGCTTAATCTCATACTGGAAAACGGCAGCGCTTTCGCTATTGCGGACTTCGCAAGTTACCGTTGTCCGGGCACAAAGATCATCTTTACGACCAGTGGCGAATTCTTCTCGGATGGATCCATCTTTCAGCACATCCCGAACGCCTGCGCGATGATGCCGTCAAGGATCGCGCCCGAGGATTTGTCGGCGCTGGTCGAATATTACGGCACCCCGCACTAGCGACTGCGGTCTTGGGCAATGCTGAGGTGGCTGAACTGGACCCGGCCGCGCGCGATGTCGGATTCCGGTGTCGCCGCGCCGCTATTCCCGTTGCACCTGTCTGCCCCGCCGCCTATAGGCTTTAGGCGACGAAGCCCCCTACCGGGCCAGAGAGGTTGGCTGCCGAAGATCGACCCCGACGGGGATCTGAAACAGCGTCGTCGAAGGATACGCCTTTGCCTCTTTGGCCGGCCGGCCCTGACGAAAGGACGTATGATGAAATCCCTGCTCCCGCTCTTTGCGCTATGTAGTGCTACGCCGGCTGTTGCGCATCCCGGGCATCTGGTCGATGTCGCAGGCCACGACCATTGGGTCGCTGGGGCTGCGATCGGGGCTGCCATCGCCATGGGGATCTGGGGTGCCATCAAGGGGCGCCGCAAAGGCAACGCGGCCAGAGATGAGTCACAGGGTTCCGAAGAAAAACAGGGGGCTTAGGTCATGGCTAAGATTGGCGTGATGATCTGCGGCCACGGGTCGCGGTCACAAGCGGCAGTGGATGAATTCGCCGTCCTTGCTGAAAAACTGCCGGCCTATCTGCCTGACGACTGGGAAACCGATTACGGCTATCTTGAGTTCGCCAATCCGGTCATCCGCGACGGGCTTGATCGGCTGCGCGACAAGGGTTGTGATCGCATTCTGGCCGTCCCGGGAATGCTGTTTGCCGCGATGCATGCCAAGAACGATATTCCTACGGTCCTGAACACCTATTCCAAGGCCAACGACATCGAAGTGACCTATGGCCGCGAGCTTGGCGTGGATCCCAAGATGATCGCTGCCGCAGGTGCGCGCGTGCAAGAGGCGGTCGACCGCGCCAATGCCGAACTGGGCGAACTGCCTTTGTCGGAAACCTGCCTTGTCGTCATCGGGCGCGGCGCATCCGATCCTGACGCCAATGCCAATGTGTCCAAGATCGCGCGGATGCTCTGGGAGGGCATGGGCTTTGGCTGGTGCGAGGTCGGCTATTCGGGCGTGACCTTCCCGCTGGTGGAACCCTGCCTGCAGCATGTCACCCGGCTTGGCTACAAGCGGGTCATCGTGTTTCCCTATTTCCTGTTTACCGGCATCCTGATTGACCGGATCTACGGCTTTACCGATCAGGTTGCGGCGGAGCGCCCGGACATCCAGTTCGTCAAGGCGGGCTATCTGAACGACCATCCCAAGGTGCTGGAGACCTTTGCCGAGCGGATCACCGAACAGGTCGGTGAAGTGCCGCCTCCCAACTGCGCGATGTGCAAGTACCGGGTGCAGGTGCTGGGCTTTGAGGCCGAAGTCGGCGCGGTGCAGGAAAGCCACCATCACCATGTCGAGGGGCAGGGTGCCTCTGCGCCGGGGTCCAATGTCGAGGATTGCGATCTGTGCGACAGCTTCTGCACTGGTCTTTGCCGGCTGGAAGCATCGGCGCACCACCATGACCATGACCATCATCATGACCATGACCATGACCACGGGCATCACCACCATCACGACCATCATCATGATCACGATCATGGTCACAATCACGGCCACGGGCATGATCATCACCATGCCGCCTATCCGCATGCAGACCACCCCCATGGGCCGGAGAGCGCGCGGAAGGCGAAGCGAAAATGAGCGTCTTTTCGCAGAGCATCCGCGCCTTCGGTGGGCGTAGTTTCAGGGCTTTGCAGGAGGCGCGATGCGGCCTTATCTGAAGGACCCCGCAGCGATCTATGCCGAAAGCTTCGCGACGGTGCGACGTGAAGCGCGTCTGGACCGGTTCGGGGCCGGGATGGAGGCCATGGCGATCCGGCTGATCCATGCCTGCGGCATGGTCGAGGTGGCCGACCGGCTGGCCTTTTCGCCGGGCGCTTTCGAGGCGGGCCGGGACGCGCTGTCGAAGGGGGCTCCGGTTTTTTGCGACTGTGAAATGGTGGCCTCCGGCATCATCCGACGCAGCCTTCCGGCAGGAAACGAGGTTCTGGTGACGCTTAATGAAGCGGAGGTTCCGGCGCTTGCGGCCAAGCTGGGGACCACGCGTTCGGCCGCGGCGGTGGAGTTGTGGCGCGACCGGATCGACGGTGCCGTGGTGGCGATCGGGAACGCGCCGACAGCGCTCTTTCACCTTCTGGAGCGGCTGGACGAAGGTTGGCCGAAACCGGCGGTGATCCTTGGCTTTCCGGTGGGTTTCGTCGGGGCGGCCGAAAGCAAGGCGGAGCTGACGGCAAATCCGAGGGGATGCGACTATGTCGCGTTGCGCGGGCGTCGCGGCGGCTCGGCCATTGCGTCGGCGGCGGTCAATGCCCTGGCTGGTGGCTTGCCCGGGGAAGCGGTATGACAGGGCCTTGGTTGCATATTGTCGGAATTGGCGAAGACGGGTTTGACGGCCTGACGCCGGCCACCCGCGCGGTGGTTGAGGCCGCCGAGGTGATCATCGGCGGTGACCGGCATCATCGGTTGTCGGAGAGCGTCAAGGCGGAACGCGTGGCCTGGCCGCATCCGTTCGATGCCTTGATTGATACGCTCAAGGGCATGACAGGGCGGCGCGTTGTCGTGCTGGCGACTGGCGATCCCTTGTGGTTCTCGATCGGGGCGCGGATCGGCCGTGCTATCCCGCCCGCCGAGATCGTCTACCACCCCCAGATTTCCGCGTTTCAGCTGGCCGCGGCACGTATGGGCTGGTCCATGGCGGATATCGAAACGCTGACGGTTCACGGGCGTCCGGTTGAACAGATGATTGCCTTCATCCAGCCGGACCAGCGGCTTCTGATCCTGACCACCGGATCGGAAACGCCTGCCCAGATTGCGCGCTTCCTGACAGAGCGCGGCTTTGGCAAGAGCCTCATGACGGTCCTGGCTGCGATGGGCGGCAAGGATGAGATGCGGTTCGAGGGGCTTGCCGAAAACTGGAGCCATACCGTTCCCCCATTCAACACGCTTGCCGTCGATTGTATCGCCGCGCCTGACGCGGCCCTGTTGCCCCGCGTGCCGGGGCTTGCGGACGACCTGTTCCAGCATGATGGCACAATGACCAAGCAAGAGGTTCGCGCGGTCACGCTGGCCAAGCTGATGCCAATGCGTGGCGCGCTTTTGTGGGATATCGGCACCGGTTGCGGCTCTGTGGCTGTCGAATGGATGCGGGCGGCGCGTTATGCCCGCGCCGTCGGCATAGAGCCCCGGGCAGACCGGCGCGCCATGGCTGCCGCCAATGCCCTTGCGCTTGGAACTCCGAAGCTGGAACTGATCGAGGGCGAAGCGCCGTCAGCCCTTGATGGGCTGGACAGCCCGGATGCGATATTCATCGGCGGCGGGCTTACGCCAGAGGTATTCGACGCAGCCTGGGCCGCGCTGAAACCGCTTGGCCGCCTTGTCGCAAATGCCGTCACGCTGGAAAGCGAGGCGGTGCTGATGGATCTGCACGCGCGATACGGCGGGCAGCTGGTGAAACTGGCGGTGAACCGGGCGGAGGCCGTGGGCAAGTATCGCGGCTGGCGGGCCTTGATGCCTGTCACGCAGTGGAGCCTGGTGAAACGATGAATGGCACGCTTTATGGTGTCGGTCTTGGTCCTGGTGACCCGGAACTGATCACGCTGAAAGCGGCTCGACTGGTTGGCGCTGCCACCACCGTGGCCTACCCGGCCCTTGCCGGGAGCGCCAGTTTTGCGCGTTCCATCGCCGCCGGGCTGATCCGAAGCAGTGCGCGTGAGATCGTCATGGACGTTCCGATGACACCGGCTCGGGAACCCGCGCAGGCTGCTTATGACAAAGCGGCGGCCGAGATTTCCAAAGTGCTGGAGGCTGGCGAGGATGTCGTTTGCCTGTGCGAAGGCGACCCGTTCTTTTACGGGTCTTTCATGTATCTTTTCGCGCGTCTCTCGGGCCGATTCGAGGTCGAAGTGGTGCCCGGCGTGACATCGCTTACGACTTGTGCCGCGCGTGCCGGGCTGCCGCTGGCGGCGCGGAACGAACGGCTGACGGTGCTGCCGGGGCCTTTGCCGGAACAGGAACTGCGGGACCGGATCAGCGGCGCGGAAAGCGTGGCGATCCTTAAGGTGGGCCGGCATATGAGCAAAATCCGCGGTGTGATCGACGGCCTCGGCCTTATGCCGCGCGCGGTCTATGTGGAACGCGCCAGCTTGCCCGAAGAAGTGGTCTGCCCTCTCGCGGAAGCACCTGAAAACGCGCCATATTTCTCGATGATTTTGCTGACAAAAGGGGCCGATCCTTGGTTGTGAAACCTGTAGTGGTGGCGCTTTCGCGCTCTGGCGAGGTCACGGCGCATCGGGTGGCCGGGGCGCTTGGCGCATCGGTTCACGGGCGTCAGGGGCGTGTCGATCGTGCCGATGCCTTTTTTGACAATGCGCTGGACCATGTCCGCGGTCTGTTCGCCAGCGGCACCCCGGTTATCGGTGTCTGCGCCAGCGGCATTCTGATCCGGGCCGTCGCGCCGCTTCTGGCCGACAAACGGTCAGAGCCGCCGGTGATCTCGGTTTCCGATGACGGGGGGGTCGTGGTCCCTTTGCTTGGCGGGCATCGCGGGGCTAACCGTCTGGCCCGCGATGTGGCGCAGGTTCTGGGCGGTGTCGCTGCGGTGACAACGGCAGGGGATGTCGCGCTGGGGATTGCGCTGGATGAGCCGCCCGCAGGATGGGTTCTGGGCACGCCGGAACTGGCAAAGGCGGCGATGGCCACGCTTCTGGCGGGGGGAGGCGCAAGGCTGGAAGGCGATGAGGCGAACAAGGCCGACTGGCTTCGGGGGCTTCCCGAAGGGGACGATCTGCGGATCGCGGCGACGATACGCCCTGCCCCTGAGGGCGTGCTGGCCTTCCACCCGCAAAGGGCTGTCCTAGGCGTCGGCTGTTCGCGCAACTGCCCGCCAGAGGAATTGTCCGAACTGGTGGCCGGTGTTCTGGCAGAGGCCGGGATTGCCCAAGGCGCGATCCGGGCGATCTGCACGCTTGACCTGAAGGCGGACGAACCCGCGATGAACGAACTGGCACGGTCTGTTGGCGTTCCGTTGCGGCTGTTCGATGCGGCGGAACTGGAGGCGCAAGCAGATCGGTTGCAGAACCCGTCAGATGTGGTTTTCGCAGAGGTCGGCTGCCACGGCGTTTCAGAAGGCGCGGCGCTGGCGGGCGGCGGGCGTGAAGCGACGCTGGTCGTGGCCAAGCGCAAGACCGCGAATGCGACGGCGGCGCTGGCACTGGCGCCGGAACCCATCGCCGAGCTTCCCGGACGCGCGCGCGGACGGCTTTCGGTCGTTGGCATTGGGCCGGGGCAGGCGGCGTGGAGGACGCCCGAAGTATCCAGATTTGTCGCAGAGGCCGATGAATTGGTTGGGTATGGGTTGTATATTGATCTTCTTGGCCCTCTTGCCGTGGGCAAGCAGCGCAGTGATTTCCCGCTGGGCGGCGAAGAAGAACGCTGCCGTTACGCCCTTGAACGGGCCGGTGAGGGCCGCAATGTCGCGCTTGTCTGTTCGGGCGATGCGGGCATCTACGCGATGGGTGCGCTGGTTTTCGAACTTCTCGACCGCGGCCCGGACCAGCACGGCGTTTCGGACGCCGCGCGGCGGGTCGATGTCGTCTGTTCGCCGGGCGTGTCGGCGCTTCAGGGGGCGGCCGCGCGCGCGGGGGCTCCGTTGGGCCATGACTTCTGCACGATTTCACTCAGCGATCTGCTGACACCAAGGGCCGACATTCTGCGGCGGCTCAAGGCAGCGGCGGAAGGCGATTTCGTCATCGCTTTCTACAATCCGGTTTCAAAGACCCGGCGCACGCTGCTGGCAGAGGCCCGGGATATCCTGTTGCAGCATCGCCCTGCGGATACACCGGTGATGCTGGCCTCGTCGCTTGGGCGACCGGAAGAACATCTGCGCTACCGTCGCCTTGATGAATTGCAGGTGGATGAGGTCGATATGCTGACCGTCGTTCTTGTCGGGTCTTCGAACAGCCGGCTTGCGCGGTTGGGCGAGGGGCCACGCATGTTCACGCCGCGCGGCTATGCCCGAAAGATTGACGGCGATCTGGCCCCGGTCAGTGAGTCCGGTAGCAGGAAAGCGGGCATATGACAGTCTATTTCATCGGGGCCGGTCCGGGCGACCCGGAGCTACTGACCAAAAAGGCCGAGCGGGTGATCGGCGAATGCCCGGTCTGTCTTTATGCGGGGTCTCTGGTGCCGCCGGAGGTCGTGGCCTGTGCGCCGTCTGGCGCCCGGGTGCTGGACACGGCCGTCATGACGCTTGATGAAACCCATGCCGAAATCGTCGCGGCGCATTCCAAAGGGCTGGATGTTGCGCGGGTCCATTCCGGCGATCCGTCGCTGTACGGGGCCATTGCCGAACAGATCCGGCGCCTGCGGGCGGACGGGATCGACTATCAGATCATTCCCGGTGTTCCGGCCTATGCTGCGGCAGCGGCGGCGCTGGGGCAGGAACTGACGATTCCCGAAATCGCGCAGTCTATCGTGCTGACGCGGGTGTCGATGAAATCGACCTCGATGCCCGCAGGCGAGACATTGGAGAATTTTGCCCGGACCGGGGCGACGCTGGCGATTCATCTGGGCGTGCGGAACCTGCGCGAGATCGAACGGCAGCTAAGCCCGCATTACGGATCGGACTGCCCGGTCGTGGTTGCCTATCGGGTGGGGTGGCCCGATCAGTTGCTGATCCGGGGCACGCTGGCCGATATTCATGGCAAGGTGCGCGCCGAGAAGATCACCCGCACCGCGCTCATTCTGGTTGGACCGGCCTTGCGCGAGGGGCAGGATTTCCGCGATTCGGCGCTTTACGACCCGGCGGTGCCGCATGTATTGCGCCCCAAAGTGGCAACAAAACCTGCCCGGACCCCTTGATAGCTTACCTTTGGTAAACGTCGCTTAACCTTTACTTGACCTGATGCGAATCCGCGTCATCCTAAGGACTTGTTGTGCAAGGGGGATTTAACGATGTCGGATTTTTTGCCGAAGGAAGTGCGTGAAGGTCTGGAACTGGCCCGTAAGCGTGGCCTGCTTGCCAAGAGCCGGCTGCGGGTTCACGCCGATGACAAGGTCTACCCTGTTCTGCGGTTCCGCGACGACGGCTTCGTGCTGGATGCCGAGAATGCCCCGCACCTTCGCGGCCTTGTGGATATCTATGACGGTGCACGCCATCTTTATCAGTGTCTGATCGTGGCCTCCGAAGAGGAAGCCGGCGAGATGAACTATGAGTTCAAATGGCACACGGAAGCGCTCGACCGGCCGCCGCTGGATTTCTACCGGGACGAAAACGCCCCGGTCGCGCTTCTGACCTGACGGCGCTTACTGAAGGTCTGCGAAGGCTTCCTGCAGTCTTTGGACCGCCTCAACGACCCGTGACCTTTGTGTTCCCACATTTATGCGGAGACAGGTTTCGCCTCCGGGTCCAAGTGTCGGTCCCCAGGTTGGCCCGACTCGCGCATCCTTGGTAACGCGCTGGCGGATTTCCGACATGTCCATGCCGGTCCCGGCAAAATCGATCCAGGCCAGGTAGGTTCCCTCCATAGGCATCGCACTGACGCCGGGAATCTCTTGCATCCCTGCGTTGAATATTTTCTGGTTGCCGTCGATGTAGCGCACCAGTTCGTCCACCCATGCGCCGCCGGCCGGAGAATAGGCCGACCGTGTCAGGGCGATGCCGAACAGGTTTGGCCTGAGGTCCAGCCGTTCGAGGTATTCGTTGAAAACCGCGCGCAGTTTTGCGTCAGGAATAATGACATTCCCGGTCCGGCAGCCGGCGATGTTGAATGTCTTGGAAGCGGCGCTCATCATGATGAGGCGGTCTTCGATTTGCGGCACGGCCACATGCGCTGGCACATGGACATGGCCGGGGAACACCAGATCATGATGAATTTCATCCGAGATCAGGATCAGGTCGTGTTTCAAGCAGAAATTCGCGATGTCCTCCAGTTCTGAACGGGTCCAGACCCGCCCGGCCGGGTTGTGCGGAGAACTGATCAGCAGGATTTTTTCGCGCCCAGTCATCAGGCCATCATATGCGTCGAAATCCATACGGAAGAGACCATCGACCTTGACCAGCGGCAGTTGTGTCGGAACACGTCCCGCGCGCCGGATCTTGGCCTCGAATTCGTGATAGACGGGATTGAAGGTGGCGACATGGTCCCCCGGATTGGTCATGGATTGCAGGACAATCGCAATCGCATTTCCGAGCCCGGCGGTCTGTGACATCCATTCGGGTTCGATCTTCCAGCCATGTCTGTTTTCCATCCACCAACAGACGGCATCGCGATAGCTGTCCATGCCGGTGAAGTAGCCGTAGTTCGCGATTTCGAGTTGTCGCCGGACGGCATCCTGCAGGAAATCCGGAGCAAAAAAATCCATATCCGCGGTCCACATCGCCAAACCATCCGGCGCGGACACACCTGTGTAGCGCTCGAGATCGTCCCATTTGGTGCTGTTGGTGCCGCGGCGTTCTGAAATCTTGTCAAAGTTCATTTTCGTCTCCGAATTGTCGGCGCAAATTATCCGCCCTTACGCCGGGCGCAAGGGGCGTTGCACCGCGCCGGGCCATCGCCTAAATGAAAGCCATGAGTATTCGACCGATCCTTCTGCATCCCGATCCCCGTCTGAAAAAGGCGGCTGACCCGGTTGACGGCATCACGCCTGAGCTTTTGCGTCTGGCCGATGACATGCTTGAGACGATGTACGATGCGCCCGGTGTCGGTCTTGCCGCGCCGCAGGTTGGCGTTCTGCAGCGGCTTCTGGTGATGGATTGCGTCAAGGAAGAAGGTGCGCCGCCGCGCCCGATGGTTCTGTTCAATCCCGAAATCACATGGCTGTCCGAAGAGACCAACGTCTATGAAGAAGGCTGCCTGTCGATCCCCGAGAACTATGCGGATGTCGAACGTCCTGCCGAAGTCCGGGTGACATGGCTGGACCGCGACGGCAAGATCCGGGAAGAGCAGTTCGACGGGCTTTGGGCAACTTGCGTTCAACATGAGATCGACCATCTGAACGGCAAGCTGTTCATCGATTACCTGAAGCCTCTGAAGCGGCAGATGATCACCCGGAAGATGCAGAAGATGAAGCGCGAGATGGCGCGGGCGTGAAACGCGCAATCCTGCCATGGCCGGATCGAAGGCTGCAAAGCATCGCGGCACCGGTGGCTGAAATCACCGACGAAACCCGCGCGATCTGGGCCGACATGATCGAGGTGATGGAGGCGATGCCGGGTGTCGGACTGGCTGCGGTTCAGCTTGGCGTGATGCAGCGCCTTGCGGTCGTCGATGCGTCGGAGGCGCGAGGGCAGGCGGTGCGCATGGCCAATCCAGAGGTCCTGCATGCGTCAGCCAAGCTGCGCGCGCATGAAGAAGCCAGCCCGAACCTTCCCGGCGTTTCTGCCACGATCGAACGTCCGCGGGCGGTGACGGTCAGGTTTCTGAACGAGGCGGGCGAAATGGAAGACCGTGATTTCGTCGGTCTTTGGGCCACGTCGGTGCAGCACCAGATAGATCATCTGAACGGCCGGATGTATTTTGATCGTCTTTCGCCAATGAAACGGCAGATGCTGCTTAAGCGGGCTGCGAAACTGGGGAAGCGGGCATGAGAGTTGTCTTTATGGGCACTCCGGATTTTTCGGTTCCTGTGCTTGATGCACTGGCAGAGGCGGGCCACGAAATCGTTGCCGTTTATTGCCAGCCACCCCGCCCCGCCGGGCGCGGCAAGAAGGATCGCCCAAGCCCTGTTCAGGCGCGCGCCGAAACATTGGGGATGATGGTCCGGCATCCGGTCACGCTGCGCAGCGAAGAAGCGTGGCAGGATTTCGCCGCGCTGAACGCCGATGTTGCCGTTGTTGTCGCCTATGGGCTGATATTGCCGCAAGCGATACTCGATGCGCCCCGGCACGGGTGCCTGAACATCCATGCGTCGCTGTTGCCGCGCTGGCGCGGGGCGGCACCCATTCACCGGGCGATCATGGCGGGCGATGACAAGACCGGCGTCTGCATCATGCAGATGGAGGCAGGGCTTGATACCGGTCCGGTTCTTCTGCGGGCCGAAACGCCGATCGGGGCCGAGGAAACCACAGCCGAATTGCATGACCGGCTTGCGGCTATGGGAGCAGAGAAGATCGTGCAAGCACTGGCGCAGCTGCCGGTGCTTCGCCCAGAGCCGCAGCCGGAGGCCGGCGTGACCTATGCGGCCAAGATCGACAAGGCCGAAGCGCGGATCGACTGGCGGCGTCCTGCCGAAGAGGTCGACCGGCTGATCCGCGGGCTTTCGCCCTTTCCCGGTGCCTGGACTGAGATGCGGGGCGAGCGGGTCAAGCTGCTTGCCTCACGCCTGTGGGACGGACAGGGTCGGCCGGGCGAGGTTCTGGACGAGGAAATGACAATTGCCTGCGGTCAGGGCGCGGTTCGGCTTGTGCGCCTGCAACGGGCCGGGCGCAGCGTTCAGGACGTCAGCGAGTTCATGCGCGGCTGGCCCGTTCCGGCCGGCGAGATACTGGGGGGCTGAGGCGATGTTCATGGCGCTGTTTGGGACTGTCGTGATCTCTGGGATTGTCGGCTACGCTGCGGAAAGAACCGGGTTCACGCGAAACGGCATCATCCCCTCGATCATCATTTGCATCGGCGGCGCGTTCCTGTTCTTCTTCATTCGTCTTATGTTTGGTGTCAGCTTTGGCAGCCACGGCCTGAATGCGATCATCTCGTCAATCGGCGCATTGATCATCGTGCCAACCCACTTTCGCGGCCGGAAATAGGAGACTTGCCATGCCCGTTCTTGCCCTTGTTATAATTGGTGCCGCCGCTGGCTTTTTCGCGACGCGCCTCATGAAGCTCGATGCCGATCTGCCAACCACTGTTGCGATCGGCATTTTCGGAGCGTTGATCGGCGGGCTGGTCCTGCGGGTGCTTTTGACCATAACGGGCTATGCCGCCGGTTTTGTCGGCGCTGTTCTTGGGGCGATGTTGCTGATCTGGCTTTGGCGGACCTACGGGCCCAAGCGCTAGGAGCGCGGCGGTCTGGATTTGTAGACCGGCAATTTCCAGCCGAAAAGCAGGCTTCCGGCACGAAGCGTCAGGGTGACGCCGGCGCAGATCAGCAGCGCAAGTTCTGTCGGGAGCGCAAGGTTGGCGACCAGGGCCGCGCCTGCGCCGACGAAAGCGGCGGTCACGTAGAGTTCACCCTGTTTCAGGACCAGAGGCAATTCATTGCAGACAACGTCGCGCAGCAGTCCGCCGAAGCACCCGGTGGCGACGCCCATCAGCATCACGATGCCCCAGTGGTGATCAAGTGCAAGCGCCGCAGCGACGCCGGCGGGAACCGCAACCGCGAGCGCGCAGGCATCCAGCCAGGTAAGGACTCTCAGCCGGCTCTCCATCAGATGGGCGGTGAAAAAGACGAACACCGACGCGGCAATCGCGACAAGGATATAGGCTGGCGAGGCCACCCAGAAGATCGGATTGCGGTCGAGCAGCACATCCCGCACCGTTCCGCCGCCGACGGCGGTCAGGCTTGCGACAAAGGCGAATCCCACGACATCGAGTTGTGCGCGGCTGGCGACAAGCGCGCCGGTTAGCGCAAAGATGAACACCGACGCGTAGTCCAGAAACGAAAGCATGGTCATGCCGGGTGCCCTCTGGTTCGTCCGCTTTCAGACAGCCGCCTGCACAGGCGGGCCGCAAGAGGAAGGCCGAGCGGCGCGTTCACGCTGTCTGCTTCTTCGGTTTGAAAGGTTCCATGCCCTTGCGCGCCAATTCGTCTGCACGCTCGTTTTCCGGATGCCCGGCGTGGCCCTTGATCCATTCCCAATTGACCTGATGCCTGTGGGTCGCTTCTTCGAGACGTTGCCAGAGATCGACATTCTTAACGGGTTTCTTGTTCGACGTGCGCCAGCCGTTTCGTTTCCAGCCATGTATCCACGTCGTCACACCGTTCTTCACATAGGCGCTGTCCGTCACGACGGTCAGGTCTGACGGTTTTTGCAGGGCTTCCAGCGCGTTGATGGCAGCCAGAAGTTCCATGCGATTGTTGGTCGTTTCAGACTCGCCGCCGAAAAGGTCGCGCTCTTTGAGAATGCGATCACCGTCGCGCGCGATGAGGAGCACGCCCCAGCCGCCCGGCCCGGGATTGCCCGAGCATGCTCCATCCGTATAGGCGAATAACTCAGGCACGAGCGATCATGGTGACATAGGGTTCCAGAACGCCGGCCATTCCTTTGGAACTGCCTTGGCTGGTGTCCAATATCGCAAAGCCGGCAGCTTGGAGCAGGCCCTGCAATTCCGGGATCTCATAAAAGGCATAGAACCGATTCAGCCGGTCGCGCTTTTCGCCTTGGCCGACCTTGAGCGAAATGGCGAACAGACCGCCCGGTTTCAGCGCCCGTTGAATGGCCCTGAGATGCTCGGGAAAGTCGGCCTTGGGCGCGTGGAGCAGCGAAAAGCTGGCCCAGACAGCATCGTATTCACCCACGTCATCAAGTTCCGAAAAAGCTGCAAGGCGGGTTTTGACGCCGTCAATCGTGGCGGCTTGGCGGATCATTTCGGGGCTGGCGTCCATCGCCGTAACAGTCAGCCCTGCGCGGGACATCAAGCGGGAGTCCTGACCCGGGCCACAGCCAAGGTCCAGCACATGGGCCCCGGGGGAAAGTCGGGCAATGAACGACCGGAGCTGCGCGTTGTCGAAGCCTTCGGCAACTTTCTTGTAGGCCTCGGTCTGCTGATCGTAGAAGCTGATCGTGTCTCGGTCCGTCATGCCGGTTCTCTCAGGATGCGCGGCACTTTGAATTCAACGTCCTCGGTTGCAGTTTCAACGATTTCGACTGTCAGATCATAGCGGCTGCGAAAAGCGTCGATCACTTCGTTGACCAAGACTTCGGGGGCTGACGCACCAGCGGTGATGCCCACCGAACGGATGCCTTCAATCGCGCGCCAGTCAATGTCGTCGGCCCGCTGAACGAGTTGCGAATAGGCGCAACCCGCCGCGCGACCGACTTCTACCAGACGCTGCGAGTTGGAAGAGTTCGGGGCCCCGATGACGAGAAGAGCATCGATCTTGGGCGCGATGACCTTGACGGCCGCCTGACGATTGGTCGTGGCGTAGCAAATGTCTTCCTTGTGGGGGCCGATGATCGACGGGAAGCGTGACTTAAGCGCCTGAACGATGCCGAACGTGTCATCGACAGAGAGCGTTGTCTGGGTGATGAAAGCCAATTTGTCCGGGTCTCGAACATCAAGCCGCGCGACATCCTCGACTGTTTCGACCAACAGGACTTCGCCTTTTGGCAGTTGTCCCATCGTGCCGATCGTCTCGGGATGGCCATCGTGTCCGATCATCACCATTTGCAGCCCGTTCTGGTAATGCCGCTCGGCCTCGATATGGACCTTGCTGACCAGAGGACAGGTTGCATCGACATAGATCATCTCGCGCCTTTCGGCCTCGGCGGGGACGGCTTTGGGGACCCCGTGTGCCGAGAATACGACCGGGCGATCATCCGGGCAGTCCGCCAGATGTTCGACAAAGATCGCACCCTTGTCACGCAGGCTGTCGACGACAAATTTGTTGTGCACGATTTCGTGCCGGACATAGACCGGAGCGCCCCATTTCTGCAGCGCGATCTCGACGATCTTTATCGCGCGGTCGACGCCAGCGCAGAATCCACGCGGTGCAGCGAGGTATAAGGTCAGCGAGTCGGTCACAGTGCAAATCCCAATGCTCTTTGGCAGGGGTAGTGTGCAAGGCGTCCCGCGTCCAGACCTTGAAAAAGTAAAACCGGGGTTGTTGACCCCGGTTCCGGTCTGCCGATCCGTGTCGGATCAGGTTTCGGCGCTGATCTCGGATTCAGCGAATTCGCGCGGTTCGCGTGGCGGGCGTCCGATCACATCCTTGAGTTCGTCGAGTTCAATGAAGTTATCCGCCTGCCGCCGCAATTCGTCCGCGATCATGGGCGGTTGCGACCGTATGGTCGAAACGACGGAAACGCGAACGCCCTGCCGCTGCAGGCTTTCGACCAAGGGCCGGAAGTCGCCATCACCGGAAAACAGCACAACATGATCAACGTGCGGCGCAAGTTCCATGGCATCGACGGTTAGTTCGATGTCCATGTTCCCCTTGACCTTACGCCGACCCTGACTATCGGTATATTCCTTGGCAGGCTTCGTCACCATCGAGAAACCGTTATAGTGAAGCCAGTCCACAAGCGGGCGGATCGGGGAGTAGTCATCATTTTCCAGAAGCGCCGTGTAGTAGAATGCGCGCAGGAGTTTTCCACGCCGCATGAATTCCTGCCGAAGCAATTTGTAGTCAATGTCGAACCCCAGCGCCTTTGCCGCCGCGTATAGATTCGATCCATCGATGAACAGCGCGAGCCGTTCGTCTCTGTAGAACATAATAAAATCCTTTCAAATGCAGTCCCGCCGGTCGGTATTGTGAGTGGTGTGAGTGGTAGAAGCCGACGAAACTTGTCGTAAAATAGGGATATTGAACCTTGCCGCAATACAATGATTGTCACGAAACAGATACACAGTCACTGATTGCGTTTGGATCCAACCTCAGTTCCGCGGCCGGCGACCCGGCCGAAACGATCAGGACTGCCATGGCCGCGTTGGGCGATCTGGGCATAAAAACGATATCTGTCAGTCGCTTGTACCGAACACCGTGCTTCCCCGCAGGGACAGGTCCCGACTTTGTTAACGCAGCGGCAAGCGTCGTCTGCGATTTCCCGCCGACGGAACTGTTGACGTTACTGCATCTTGTCGAGGCACGGCTTGGCAGAGAGCGGAACCAGCGGTGGAGCGCGCGCACCATCGACATTGATCTTCTTGCAGTCGGTGATCTGGTGCTGCCTGACGCAGAAACCTATCGCCACTGGCATGATCTGCCGCCAGAGCTGCAGTCAGAGATCGCGCCTGATCAATTGATCTTGCCGCATCCGCGCATGGACCAGCGCGCGTTCGTACTGATTCCCCTTGAAGATGTTGCACCCGACTGGCTGCATCCTATTGTTGGGCTGACAGTGGCTGAAATGGTTCGGATGCTGCCCGAAATCGACCGGGCGGCAGTCAAACCACTGTGAAACTGGCCGGAAAGGTGTGATTCGGCGCTTGTCAATAATCCCTCGACCGCCTAAATAGACGCTTCCACACCCTCCCTTGCAAGGATTGGAGAGCCCAATGGCCCGCGTGACGGTCGAAGATTGCGTTGATAAAGTTCCGAACCGGTTCGAGCTGGTGATGCTTGCCGCCCATCGTGCGCGCGAGATCGCATCGGGTGCCTCGATCACCGTTGATCGCGACAATGACAAGAACCCGGTCGTGAGCCTGCGCGAAATCGCCGAGGAGACTCAGGGGGCGGACGACCTGCGAGAGCGGATGATCGAAAGCCATCAGACCCAGATCGAGGTGGATGAGCCCGAAGACGATGCCATGGCCCTGTTGATGGGTGCGGAAGTCGACAAGCCCGCACGCGACGACATGTCGGAAGAAAACCTGTTGCGCGCGCTCATGGAAGCGCAGGGACAACAGTAAGGGGCGCTGACGCGCCAAAAGGGTGCGGACCGGATGATCGACGTCGAAGACCTGATCGAACTGGTCCGCAACTACAACCCACGGACGAATGCCGACCAGATCCGTAAGGCCTATGCCTACGGGCTCAAGATGCATGAAGGTCAGTACAGACGTTCAGGCGAGGCCTATTTCTGTCATCCCGTCGAGGTCGCCGCGATCCTGACGGAACAGCAGTTGGATGATGCGACGATCATCACCGCGCTGCTCCATGACACGATCGAAGACACCAAATCGACCTATGGCGAGATTTCCGACCTTTTCGGCACGGAGATTGCCGAGCTGGTCGATGGGGTCACGAAGCTGACCAATCTGCAGCTGTCGTCGACCGAGACCAAGCAGGCCGAGAATTTCCGCAAGCTCTTCATGGCGATGTCGAAGGACCTGCGCGTCATCCTCGTGAAACTTGCCGACCGTCTCCACAACATGCGTACGATCAAGTCGCTGCCCGAAGAAAAGCAGGCCCAGAAAGCCCGTGAGACGATGGATATCTTCGCTCCGCTTGCCGGGCGCATGGGTATGCAGTGGATGCGCGAGGAGCTGGAAGATCTCGCGTTTCGGGTTTTGAACTCTGAGGCGCGGAACTCGATCATTCGTCGTTTCATCACGTTGCAGCGCGAAACGGGCGATGTGGTTCACAAGATCACGAATGACATCCGGTACGAGCTTGAGAAGGAACAGATCGAGGCGGATGTCTTTGGCCGTGCCAAGAAGCCCTATTCGATCTGGCGCAAGATGGAAGAGAAGGGGCAGGGGTTCTCTCGCCTGTCCGACATCTATGGCTTTCGGATCATCACCGGATCCGAGGCCGATTGCTACCGTGTTCTGGGAGCGATTCACCGCCGCTGGCGGGCTGTGCCGGGGCGGTTCAAGGACTACATCAGCCAACCCAAATCGAACGGCTATCGCAGTATCCATACCACTGTGTCAGGGCGTGACGGCAAGCGGGTGGAAGTACAGATTCGCACGCGCCAAATGAACGAGGTGGCCGAGGCGGGCGTGGCGGCCCACTGGTCGTACAGGGACGGTGTCCGTGTGCAGAACCCCTTTGCCGTTGATCCGGCAAAATGGATCGCCAGCCTGACCGAACGCTTTGAGAATGCCGAGGACCACGACGAATTTCTAGAGCATGTGAAGCTTGAGATGTATTCGGATCAGGTCTTCTGCTTTACACCCAAAGGCGATGTGATCAAGTTGCCGCGCGGAGCGACCCCTCTGGACTACGCATATTCGATCCACACCCGGATTGGCGACAGCTGCGTCGGGGCCAAGGTCGATGGCATACGTGTGCCGCTTTGGACCCGGCTCAAGAATGGCCAGTCGGTCGAGATCATCACGGCCGAGGGCCAGCGCCCCCAATCCAGCTGGATCGATATTGCCGTAACCGGGCGGGCCAAGGCCGCGATCAGGCGGTCGCTGCGCGAGGAGGACCGCGAGCGGTTCATAAAGCTCGGCAAGGAACTGGCGCGGGTGGCTTTCGACCATATCGGGAAGCGGGCGACGGACAAAGCTTTGACTACTGCCGCCAAACAACTGAGCTTGCCCGATAGTGCGGAACTTCTGGCCCGCCTTGGCTCAGCGGAACTGTCAGCGCGCGAGGTTGTACGAACGCTCTATCCTGAGCTCGCTACGGGTGGGGAAGAGATTGATATCAAACGAGCTGTTGTCGGCCTGACCCCAGACCAGACTTTCAAACGGGCCGCCTGCTGCCAGCCGGTCCCCGGTGAACGGATCGTCGGTATCACCTATCGCGGGCAGGGGGTTGTCATTCACGCGATTGATTGCCCGGTACTGGCGGAATTCGAGGAACAGCCGCAAAGATGGGTGGACCTGCAATGGCACAGTGGCGTCCACCCGCCAGCGCACACCGTCAGCCTTGATCTGACGATTCGTAACGACGCGGGTGTACTGGGAAGGATTTGCACGCTTATAGGCGAACAAAAGGCGAATATTTCGGATCTTCATTTTCTTGACAGGAAACCGGACTTTTATCGCCTGATTATCGATGTCGACTTGCGGGATATTGAGCATCTGCATGCCGTCATGCTGGCGCTTGAGGCTGATAGCGAAGTTGCTTCAATCGCACGGTACCGGGATGAGGATCGCAAACCGTGAGGTCGCAACGGAGTTGAAGACGGTTGTTTAAGAGGCGCACCAAGCGAAGCTATACCCAGATCGTCACGGAAGGGTTTTACCCCCGCGGCGGCTGGACACGTGCTTTCAGCTACGTGATGCACCGCCTGCGCCGCCTGCCTGACCCGCCTCACAAGATTGCCCGTGGTGTTGCTGCTGGCATTTTCGTCTGCTTCACGCCGTTCTTCGGGTTTCACTTCGTTCTGGCTGCCGGCCTTGCCATGGTCATGCAAGGCAACATTCTGGCAGCGGTGCTTGCAACGTTCTTCGGGAATCCCCTGACAATTCCAATCATTGCGACGATGTCGATTGAGTTGGGGTCCTGGATGCTGGGAATGCACCATGGTCTGCCGCTGCCGCAGCTGGTGGATGCCTTTTCAAACGCCTCGCTGGAATTGTGGAACAATTTTACCGCGATCTTTTCGATGCATGAGGCGCATTGGGATCGGTTGGCCGATTTCTTCCGGCGGGTCTTTTTGCCTTACATGGTGGGCGGTATCGTGCCGGGGCTCGTCGCGTCGATCGTCGGCTACGCTCTTACGCTGCCTGCGATTTCCGCCTATCAAAAAGCGCGGATCAAGAGACTTAAGAAACGCTACGAAAAGAAGCGTGCGGCGGAAGAGGCAAAGGCTGACGCGGCTTTGAAAGCTCGTTAGAACTGGCCGGAACGGAACAAGGAACAGGCAATGGGATTGATGCAACCGCTTGGCAGACTCAGGCTTGGCGTAAATATTGACCACGTGGCGACAGTGCGAAATGCCCGTGGCGGCACTTATCCTGATCCGATCCGCGCGGCGAAGCTGGCCGAAGAGTCTGGCGCCGACGGCATCACAGCGCATCTGCGCGAAGACCGGCGACATATTTCGGATGCCGATATCGAGGGGTTGATGGAGGCCCTGACCGTGCCGCTGAACTTTGAAATGGCGGCGACCGAGGAAATGCTGACGATAGCCAAGCGTCACCGCCCACACGCGGTTTGTATCGTGCCGGAGAAGCGGGAAGAACGGACGACCGAGGGTGGGCTTGAGGTTGCTCGGGACGAAAACCGGCTCGCGCATTTCATTGCCCCGCTCAGGGACGCCGGATGCCGCGTGTCGATCTTCATAGCTGCGGATCGGATGCAGATAGAGGCCGCACACCGGATTGGCGCTGCTGTCATCGAGTTGCACACCGGCGCCTATTGCGACGCCCATGCGGAAGGCCGGTTCGATGAGCGGGACGCGGAGCTGGAACGGCTGCGAGAGATGTCCGCCTTTGCACATGACCTGGGACTGGAAGTTCACGCGGGGCACGGGCTGACCTACGACACGGTAAAGCCTGTCGCGGCGTTTCCAGAGGTGATGGAGTTGAACATCGGCCACTTCATTATCGGTGAGGCGATCTTTCGCGGACTTGCGCCTGCCATCCATGAGATGCGGCGTCTGATGGACGAGGCGCGTTCGTGACCGGTGCCGCGACACATCCGGCGAACCGGGGGACCGGATCGCCGATTCCTGCAGCGGCTCTGTCCAAGCCAAAGCGTATGGCATTCGCCAAATGATCCTGGGCATAGGCAGCGACCTTTGTAACATCGAGCGCATCCAAGGCACTCTCGACCGTTTCGGGGATCGCTTTCGCAACCGTGTGTTTACGGAGGTCGAGCAGGGCAAGGCCGAGCGGCGCAAGGACAAGGCCGGCACCTATGCGAAGCGCTGGGCGGCCAAGGAAGCCTGCTCCAAGGCGCTTGGCACCGGGCTTCGGATGGGTATCGGCTGGAAGGACATGGCGGTCAGCAACCTGCGGAGCGGCCAGCCTGTGATGCATGTCACGGGGTGGGCCGCAGAACGGTTGAAGGAGATGACACCGCCGGGCCACGAGACTGTTATTCATGTGACATTGACGGATGACCACCCTTGGGCGCAGGCCTTTGTCGTCATCGAAGCCAGACCAATCGCTTGACTCCCACTTCGGCCCTGACCATGTAGCCGGGGCAACAACAACAGCAGGAAAACCAGATGGCCAGCAAGGCAGTTAAGCAGGACGGCATCGTCGAAACCATCAAGACGGTGGTTTACGCATTGTTGATCGCTGGCGTTTTCCG
>JAHEAO010000038.1 GCA_024642725.1 Paracoccaceae bacterium
AGCTTGACCGGTCGAAGCTGCCCAACATTTCAAATATGTGGGACGTTATCGAAGAACGGACCGCGCAATACGACCCCGGCAACGAATACTCGATCAACTACATGTGGGGAACGACCGGCATGGGCGTGAATATCAACAAGGTCAAGGAAGTCCTTGGCGATGACGCTCCGGTCAATTCGCTTGCTCTCGTGTTTGACCCGGCGAACATGGAAAAGCTGGCAAGCTGCGGCGTGCATTTCCTCGATGCGCCGGTTGAACTGATCCCGGCCGCGCTGAACTACATCGGCGAAAACCCGGACGCTCAGGATGCCGACACGATCAACAAGGCAGAGCCTGTGTTGTCAGCAATCGCGCCTTTCGTTCAAAAGTTCCACAGCTCGGAATACATCAATGCGCTCGCGAATGGCGACATCTGTGTCGCATTCGGTTGGTCCGGCGACATCTTGCAGGCGCGTGACCGCGCTGCCGAAGCCGACAATGGCGTCGAGATCGAATACCACGCTCCGAAAGAGGGTGCTCTGATGTGGTTCGACCAGATGGCGATCACTGCGGATGCCCCGAACCCGGATGGCGCGCATGCGTTCCTGAACTTCATCATGGATGCGAATAACGCCGCCGCTGCTTCGAACTACGTCTACTACGCCAACGGAAACGAAGCGTCCCAGGAATTCCTGAACGAGGACGTTATCGGCGATACCGCGATCTATCCGGATGAGGAAACTCTGGAGAATCTCTATACGACCTCGCCCTACGACGCAAAAACGCAGCGGGTCGTCACTCGGTTGTGGACGAAAGTCAAATCCGGCACCTAATATGCGCTGAACGATGCCCCCGCACTAATACCAGTGCGGGGGCTTTCCAGAAATGAGGACATTATGGCGCAGCCCGGCAATAAACCCGTCTTTGCCCCATGGAACGACCCTTCCAAAAAACCGCTGATCCAATTCAAGAATGTCACCAAGAAATTTGGTGAATTCGTTGCGATCGACAACCTGACCCTTGATATCTACGCCAAGGAATTCTTCGCCCTTCTCGGTCCGTCGGGTTGCGGCAAGACGACCCTGATGCGGATGCTTGCTGGCTTCGAGAATCCGACAAGCGGCACCATTCTTCTGGACGGTCAGGACATTGCAAAGGTGCCGCCGAATAAACGCGCCGTGAACATGATGTTCCAGAGTTATGCTCTGTTCCCGCATCTCAGCGTGGCGAATAACATTGCTTTCGGGCTCAAGCGTTCACCAATGCCCAAGCAAGAGATCCCGGCCCGCGTCGAGGAAATGTTGCGGCTCGTGCGGCTGGAACAGTTCGCCAATCGCAAACCGCACCAGATTTCCGGCGGACAGCGCCAGCGCGTGGCCCTTGCCCGGTCCCTTGCGAAGGCCCCCAAGCTCCTGCTGCTCGACGAACCGCTGGGTGCGCTTGATGCCAAATTGCGCGAAGATACTCAGTTCGAACTGATGGACATCCAGGAAAAAACCGGAACGACCTTCGTGATCGTGACCCACGATCAGGAAGAGGCGATGACGGTTGCCAGCCGCATCGCGGTGATGGACCACGGACAGATTATTCAGGTCGATACGCCCGACAAGATCTACGAATATCCGAACTCGGTCTATGTTGCCGATTTCATCGGTGACGTAAATCTGGTCAAGGGGCGGATCGGTGCCTCAGACGGTGAAAAATACTCGATTAATTGGGCCGAGGGCCAGCCCGCGATCAAGGCGGCCGGTCCCGCAGGCATCGCACCCGATACTGAATGCCATTTCGCGATCCGGCCGGAAAAAGTGGCCATCGCGATGGAGAAGCCGACGGACAAGCCGAATGCCTTGCAGGGACGCATCCTCGATATCGCGTATCTCGGCAACGTATCGACCTATCACGTCGAACTGGACAACGGCATCATCATGAAAGCCCAGATGGCAAACAACCGCAGGATATCCCGGCGGGACCTCACCTGGGACGATCACGTATGGGTGTCGTTTACTGAAACGGCAGGACTGGTCCTGGTGAAATGAGCAGGGGGCGCGGACTATGAACTTTCGTCGGCTCTTTCTCATTGCCACACCCTATTTCTGGCTGCTGGCGCTTTTCCTCGTACCGTTTCTGATCGTCTTCAAGATCTCGCTGTCAGACACGGCTATCGCTATCCCGCCCTATACGCCAACGCTGGATCTGTCCGGCGGCTGGGCTTCGATTAAGTCGTTCTTCTCAGAACTGGATATCGAGAACTTCATCTTCCTTACCGAAGACAGCCTCTACTGGAAGGCCTATTTGTCCAGCCTGCAGATTGCTGGCGTTTCGACCCTTCTGACTCTGATTGTCGGCTACCCGATTGCCTACGGTATGGCGCAGTCGTCTGACTCGTGGCGGCCGACCCTGATGATGCTGGTGATCCTGCCGTTCTGGACCAGCTTCCTGATCCGCGTCTATTCCTGGATCGGCATCCTTTCGAACGAAGGTTTCCTGAACCAGTTCCTGCAATGGATCGGCCTGACCAGTGAACCCCTGACCATCCTCAACACCAACTATGCCGTCTATATTGGCATCATTTACACCTACCTGCCGTTCATGGTCCTGCCGATCTATTCGGCGCTGGAAAAGATGGACGGATCGCTGATCGAAGCGGCAGAGGATCTGGGCTGTTCACGCCTCAGCGCCTTCTGGCTCGTCACCTTTCCGTTGTCCCGCCCCGGCATGATCGCCGGCTGCTTCCTTGTCTTCATCCCCGCCTTGGGCGAATTCGTCATTCCCTCGCTGCTCGGCGGTTCGGGCACGCTGATGATCGGCAAGGTCTTGTGGGAGGAGTTCTTCAATAACCGCGACTGGCCGGTAGCGTCCGCCGTGGCCGTCGTTCTGCTGCTGATCCTGATCATCCCGATCATCCTTTTCCAGCGGAATGAGCAAAAGCAGCGGGAGGCCGATCAATGAGCCGCAAGTTCACTTGGTTTAACGCAACGGCCCTGACACTGGGTTTTGCGTTCCTCTACCTGCCGATGGTCATCCTCATCATCTACAGCTTCAACGAATCCAAGCTGGTCACAGTCTGGGCAGGATTCTCGACCAAGTGGTATGGCGAGCTTATGCAGAATGACGCCTTCCTCAGCGCCGCCCTGGTGACGCTCAAGGTCGCGGCCCTGTCTTCCACATTTGCAGCGATCCTTGGAACGATGGCGGCCTACGTGCTGGTCCGGGGCGGGCGGTTCATGGGCCGGACGCTCTTCTCCGGCATGATCTACGCTCCGCTCGTCATGCCGGAAGTCATCACCGGCCTGTCGCTCCTGCTTCTGTTCATCTCGATCGGGCTGGACCGGGGCATCTTCACCATCGTCCTGGCGCATACGACTTTCGCGATGTGCTATGTCTCGGTGGTGGTTTCGTCGCGGCTCGTGACATTCGACAAATCGCTGGAAGAAGCGGCGCTCGATCTGGGCTGCTCGCCCTTCGACGCCTTCATCTCGGTAACTCTGCCGATCATCGCACCCGCCGTCATCTCGGGCTGGCTTCTGGCCTTCACCCTGTCGCTCGACGATCTCGTGATTGCCTCATTTGCGGCGGGGCCATCGGCAACGACGCTGCCGATGAAGATCTTCAGCTCTGTTCGGCTTGGCGTGAGCCCCGAGATCAACGCGCTTTCCACGATCATGATCTCGATTGTAACTGTCGGGGTCATAACCGCCTCGTTGATCAGCAAGCGGTCGATCGGACAGCGCGAGCGTGATGAACAGGCGGCTTTGAAACAGTAAATGGCTGGTTCACTCGAACGACTGTACGAACCAGAGGCCTACGGACCCGAGGCTGACACCGGCAATTACTGGCGGACGACCGTCAGCAATGTCTCTGACTTTCCGGCGCTTCAGGACCCGCTGACCGCGGATGTCGCGGTCATCGGCGCGGGCTACACCGGGCTGTCGGCGGCATTGCATCTTGCAGAGGCCGGCCATGATGTCGTTGTGCTGGATGCCGAGGCGCCCGCCTGGGGCGCGTCGGGTCGCAATGGCGGCTTTGCCTGCCTTGGCGGGGCAAAGGCATCGGACAAGCAGCTGATACGGCAATTCGGAACGACGGGTTTCGCCGAATTCGAACAAACCAAAAGGGCAGCCGTCGATCTGGTCGCGGGCCTGCTCGATCGGCACGGCATCGATGCCGACCGCCACTCGGATGGCGAAGTCGTCGTCGCGCACCGGCCGCAGGACATGCAGGGCCTGTCGGCAGAGGCCAATCACTTGGCCGCCATGTACGGGGTCAAGCCAAACCTGATCCAGAAATCTGAATTGGCCGATCACGGGCTTGTTGGATCCGGGTTTCACGGGGCTCTGCATTTGCCTTTGGGCTTCGCGCTCAACCCGCGCAAATATGCCCTTGGTCTGGCCGGGGCGACCAAACGGGCCGGTGCGCGTATATTCGGTCAGTCGCCGGTGACCGGCATCGCGGCACAAGACGGGCAATACCGTCTGACGACACCGCAGGCAGACCTGCGCGCCAGGCATCTTGTCATTGCGACTAACGGCTACTCCAGCGACAATCTCCCGCGCTGGCTGAAAGGCCGCTACCTGCCGGTTCAGTCAAATATCATTGTCACCCGGCAGCTGACCAAGGCCGAGATTGCCGCAGGATGGCACAGCGATCTGATGGCCTATGACACACGCAACCTGCTGCATTACTTCCGGCTCCTGCCCGAAGGCCGCTTCCTGTTCGGCAAGCGCGGCGGCATCAGGGCCGACATGGCGTCTCAGGCGCAAATGCTGCAGTCAATCCGTGCGGATTTCGCGGCGATGTTCCCGATGTGGGCAGATGTCGAGACCCCGAACTTCTGGTCCGGCCTCGCCTGTCTGTCGCGCAATCTCACGCCCTATGCAGGGCCGGTCACGGGTATGGAAAACGCCTATGTCGCGATGGCCTATCATGGGAACGGCGTTTCGATGGGAACCTATTCCGGGATGCTTCTCGCGGGCCTGATCACCGGCAAGGGTCCGGCTGTCCCGGCGGTGATGCGGCGGCCTTTGGACAGGTTCCCATTTCCATCGCTGCGCCGCGGTTACCTGCGCCCCGCCTACAACTGGTACCAGTTCAAGGACCGATGATCGCCGCTGACCACACCAGGCCGTCAGCTTGCACCGCGCCTGCCGGATGCTCAGCGATTTGATCCTGATCAAAGTGGGGCAGACCGAAAGCGCGTCCTCTTGCTGGCAGCAAACGGAGGATGGTCATGTTTGGATTCGGAAAATTCGACCGTCACGCGAAACTGGTCGGCAAAATGGCCGACACGCTTGGCGTGGATCTTGCGGAAGCGGTCCAGCGGGGCGAACTGCCCCCCGACGACCTGCGCCGTAGCGTTTATAACTGCATGGGCTGCAAAGAGGCCGATGCCTGCGAACATTGGCTGCAAGAAAATGCTCTCGGGGCGGATGTCGCACCGGGCTACTGCCGGAACGATGAACTTTTCCGCAGCTTGCGGGATTGAGTGCGGCGTTTGCACCGCTGCTTGGGCTGCAGCGCCTGCAAGAGTGACCGCCGTCAGGTCAGCATCCACCACGCCGCCTTGCGTTTGGCCAGCGCAAGCACCTCTGCCTTTCGTGTCGCATCGACCGGGCAGATGTCTGCGATCCGGGTCGCCTGCAGCATCGGGTCCTCGCCGCTGAGCGGACGTATTTGCTCATAATCGATATCCGGAAACATCACGCCCTGCGCATCGCGCAGCCACAACAGGTCATCCGCCGAGCGATCGATGGCGGCCTGCCGCATATGCGGATGAAAGACCGGCCGCGTGCCCCCCGCAACAGCTAGATCAGCCAGCCTGATGGCGCGCGCGGCTTTCTCGGGGTCTCGCGCCAGTCGGATCTGCCCCTGATGGTTCTCCTGCAGCAGCGCCATTGCCTCTGCCGAATGGGTGACATTCTGTTCCTGTTTCGGAAAGCTCAGCGTTCCAATGTCGATTTCCGGTAGGGAATTGGCGAAGAAATCCCGCACCACATCACCGCCGCTCAGCAAGGCCCGGTCGAAGACCCGCAGCGTCAGGCAGCCGGGCAGGTTCTTTGCCATACTCTCCAGCACCGGGCGCAGCCGCGACGCGGGCGGCGTGCGGGGCGGGCGGTAGAACTTCAGCCGCTGCTGCAACGAAGACAGAAAGAAGGTCACTGGGCTTCGAAGATAGGCGAGGATCTCGACCTCTCTGGCGACCTCCGCCAGCGCCTTTTGAAACGGTTGTTCCTGTTCCGGCGTGACGACCCTGAAGAACTGCTCACTGCTCAGCACGACCTTTGCAGGCCGGTGCCTCGACACATCGCCGATAAACCGCGCCCAGGCCTTGTCGGATGCTTCCAAAAGGTCCTGCCGGGTTCGTCCCTCGCGCCGCAGCCGGGGAACGCTATAGGCCTCGGCACCAAAGATATGCGCCGCCAAGGCATTGTTATTGCCACTTCGTGAGGTGGTTTCCGGATGCAGGACTGATTGCCGCATGAGCGCCGAACGCGACTTGAGCAGCGCCGCCTGAATACTCGACGTGCCGGTCTTCGGATGTCCGATATGCATGAGTAGATAGTCTGCAGATGGCTTGGCCAAGGGACGCTCCGGCGATTGCTTCGCGCCAGACTATTCGGCTCAGAGAGGAATGCAAAGCGGTGCGCGGCAAGGCCGGGCGGTTCGCCACAGGGCGCAGCACCCGGCCTTCACACAGTCAGTTTCTCCAGTGAGCGATCAAGCCATAGGTCGCAGCCACCGGCGGCGCTTCGAGATATTCGGCGAACCCGCCCCAGATCTTCTTGATCTTCTCATTGGTCTCGGGCGAAGGCGTTTCGATATCGGTCAGCGATATGACATAGCCTGCTCCATTATCGTCCATCACATTGATGAACTGATGGACGCCGGGCAGCGCCATGATCTGGCTTTTCAGCCCTTCGACCAGCTTGGTCGCATCCTTCTTGCTCCCCGGTTTCATCTTGAACGGAGTAATTCGTGCATACATTTTCGTCCCTCCCAATTGCCTGTTGTGGATTGACCCGATGTTTCAGAATGAACGCCTCAATCCGGCGAGTATCGCACAACTCGCCGGGAATTTCAGGGTCGCTGCTGAACAGCGCAAATACCCGCCCCGCGCAGCGCTGCCGGGGCTGGGCGGGATCCGACCTAGTTGCCGTTCTTGTAAAGGTTCCAGGCGAAGGCGATGAAGGAAATCAGAACTGCAAGTTCCGCAACCGGCGCGACGGGGGCCATCCCCGCCTCGGTAATGGTGCCTGAGAACAGCAGGTAAAGCATGATCAACAGAACAAGAGCGCCGACCTGATGCCCCCAGAAATGAACTTTGCCCAGCATATTGCCGGCCATTGCGGGGAACTGGCGATAGACCAGCCCGAACACTGTCATCAAGACGAAACCCAGAAGGTTGATATGGGCATGCAGCGGCGCGAAGCCGTGATCGCCCGACGCGCCCATGTAGATACCGAAACAGATACCAACGAGAAGATACAAGGAACCAATCACCAGGTAGTTGCGTGAGATATTCATTTTAGTCTCCCGTTTGCCCCGGGCTCTTCCGTCCCGAGTGGCTGCAGACTACTCCGGCGCGCGGCTCCGGCCTAATGGATATTTGATCTTTATTGGAAAAACCTAGCATTAGGGGTTTTCAAATTTGACTGAGATGGGGAACGGCGACGGCGGACCAAAGCTGCCGCAGGGCGGCAATCCGCCGAGCTGAACCGCAGACAAAGCCAAGGAGTCTTGGGGCGTGGGATCGTGCTAGGATACCGCAGAACAAAGCCATAAGGACGGGACCCATGCGAAAAACCTTGCTGATGTTGCCCTTTATCCTTGCCGCCTGCGAAACGGCGCCGGCCCCCGCGCCGCAAGAGGCACTGCCGCTGATGTCGGGCTACCGCGATGCGGCGGACCAATGCGTGCGGGTGGGTGAAAACGCCTATACAAACCAGTTCATGGACGACAGCGCCGATCTGGTCGGATGCCCGGTGGACTATGAAGGAACCGGTGTCTTCGTCACCGAAACCGGGGCGGTGAAGGTGGGTGAGGCCGGCGGATACGAGCTCTATTCGGTGCCGAGGGGGTAGGGCTGCGGCGCGATGACTATCGGGCTTACCGCTATTGCGATAGCAGCCAGGCAATCCTTTTCCGCGATAGCGCGTAATGTAGCAGTACCAAGGCCGCCAGACCGAACCCGGCAAGCTGCTGACCGGTCCAATAGAACGCGGTGGCGCCACCCAACAAGATGACAAGCTCAAGGGCCAAGCGGACCTTGCCGGAAACAGAAATCGGTGCGCTACCGGATCTGCTGGGGTCATCTGGAACCGCAAACACGCCCCAAAGCGCCATCAGCAATCCAAGAGTGGCAATCAAGGCGACGACGCGCCATCCTCCAGCCGATGCGCTGTAGGCAAGCATTCCAAATCCCGCAAGTGCGGCCATCTCAAGCAGGAACCTCAGGGCGAGGTTTGCGGGATGCATTCGTCTTCTCCTCTGTCCGCCTATCGGACACTAAGCCACCACCCCCCAAAGATCATACTCCCCCGCCTCATCCACTTCGACGGTGACGATCTGACCGACGGACAACCCCTCGGTCCCCTCATCAATGAAAAGGTTTCCGTCGATCTCTGGCGCATCCGCCTTGGTGCGGCAGGTGGCGACGCCGCCCTCGTCGATCTCGTCGATGATGACATCCAGCCTGTTGCCAACTTTCGCGGCCAGTTTCGCCTCTGATATCGCCTGTGCCTTTTCCATGAACCGGTTCCAGCGGTCTTGCTTGATCTCGTCCGGCACATGGTCGGGCAGGGCGTTCGACCGCGCGCCCTTGACGTTTTCGTATTGAAAACAACCGACGCGATCCAGTTGCGCCTCGTCCATCCAGTCCAGCAGGGTCTGAAACTCGGCCTCGGTTTCGCCCGGGTAGCCGACGATGAAGGTCGAGCGCAGGGTGATCTCAGGGCAGATCTCGCGCCATGCGGCGATCTCGTCCAGCGTGCGCGCAGCGGCGGCGGGCCGCGCCATGCGGCGCAGCACGTCGGGGTGGGCGTGCTGGAACGGGATGTCGAGATACGGCAGCACCAGCCCTTCGGCCATCAGCGGGATCAGCTGGCGCACATGCGGGTAGGGGTAGACATAATGCAGCCGGACCCACGCGCCCAAGCTGCCAAGGTCGCGGGCGAGGTCGGTGATATGGGCGCGGTGGCCCTTGTCCTCGGCATGTTTGATGTCGACGCCATAGGCCGATGTGTCCTGGCTGATGACCAGCAGTTCTTTCACCCCGGCCGCGACAAGGCGTTCGGCCTCTCGGATCACGGCGTGTGCGGGGCGCGAAACAAGGCGGCCGCGCATGTCGGGAATGATGCAGAACTTGCACTTGTGGTTACAGCCCTCGGAGATCTTGAGGTAGCTGTAATGGCGCGGTGTCAGGCTGACGCCCGAGGCCGGCAAGAGGTCGATGAACGGGTCCGGGCTGGGCGGCACCGCGGCGTGGACGGCATCGAGCACCTGTTCGTACTGGTGCGGGCCTGTCACAGCCAGAATGCGCGGATGATGTTCGCGGATATAGTCGGGTTCCGCGCCAAGGCAGCCGGTGACGATGACGCGGCCGTTTTCGGTCAGCGCCTCGCCGATGGCATCAAGGCTTTCGGCCTTGGCTGAATCCAGAAAACCGCAAGTATTCACGATCACGGCATCGGCGCCGGAATAGTCGGGGCTGATCGCATATCCCTCGGCCCGAAGCCTTGTCAGGATACGTTCGCTGTCGACCAGCGCCTTGGGGCAGCCCAAAGAGACCATGCCGATCGTGGGCTGGCCGTCGCGCGGGGCGTCGGGGACGCGGGCGCGGGCAAGATCGGGCCGAAGCAGAGGAGGATTTGTTGTCATGTGCCGCGATATAGACGATGCTAGCGGTGCGGGAAAGCCGGTCCGTAAGAGGCGGGCATCGCAAGGGGCGATTGAGCAGGAGTATCGGCATGGCAAGGCGCAAGACAAAGAAACGGTTCCCGGTTCTGCGGTTCATGATGAAATTCGTGGTCGCGGTGCTGGTGCTGATCGGCATTGCGCTGGTCGGCCTGTTCCTCATGCCCGCCGAAAAGATCGCCGCGATCGCGGCGCAGCGGTTCGAGGCGATGACAGGCCGGGCGATGGTGCTTGAAGGCGACGTCCGGCCCTCGCTTCTGCCGCAGTTCGGGATCAAAACCGGCCATGTCAGCATTGCAAACGCCGACTGGTCGGACGCAGGTCCGATGCTGCAGGCCGATAGCTTCGCCGTGGGGGTCGATCTCAGGGCGCTGATCTCGGGCGACATCAGGATCACGGAAGTGCGCGCGATCGCGCCGAAGATCCTGCTGGAAATCGCCCCGGACGGGCAACGAAACTGGGACTTCGGGTCGTCGAAACCCAGGGCCGCTGGCGACGGCTCGGGCGGCGGGACCAAGACGGCGCCCGCTCCGGCCGCGACGGAAACCGCCAGCACGCGCGCGATCTCGCTTGACGTGGTCGAGATCACCGGCGGGCAGGTCGGCTTCACCGACCACCGCAGCGGCGCGTCCTACGCCGTGTCGGACCTTGATGCAGAGATCAGCCTGCCGGATTTTGCAGGCCAGGCGGCGGTCAAGGCTTCCGGCACGATGAACGGCCAGCCCATCGCGGTCGATACCAAGATTGCCGAATTCGCGGCCTTCCTCAGCGAGGGCGCGGTCCCGGTGACGCTTGCCGCCGATATCGGCGGGTCAAAGCTGGGGTTTGACGGTCGCGCCGGGCTGGTCCCGGTCGCGGCTGCGGGCGCGATGACTGCGGATATCGGTGACATGGCCGGGCTTTTTGCTGCGCTGGATATGGCGCGGCCCGATCTGCCGGCGGGACTGGGGCGCAACAAGGCCAAAGTGACGGGTGATCTGACCTATGCCGAGAACAGGATTTCGCTGCGCAGCGGAACCATCGAACTGGATCAGAACCGGCTGGTGGGGGCGCTTGATCTCGGTTTGGCCGGAAAACCATCGGTTACGGCAAAACTGCAGACCGGATTTCTGGACCTGTCGGCGCTGGGCGGCGCAGCCCCTGCTTCTGGCAACAAGAAAGCCGCGTCCGGTGGCGGTGATGGCGGATCGGGCGATGTCATCCAGCGTGCCGACAAGCCTGCCAAAAGCGGCAAGGGCTGGTCGAAAACGCCGATCGACTTCAGCGCGCTTGGGCTTGTGGATGCCGATGTTCTGATCGAGGCCGACAAGGTCGCGCTGGGGCCGACGGAGCTTGGGCGGACAACGATCCAGACGACCCTGAAGGACAGCCGTGCCCAGATCGATATCCGCGAGTTGCAAGCATATGAAGGGGCGGTTTCGGGCACACTTGTCGCAAACGGGCGCGGCGGTTTGTCGGTCAGCGGTGATCTTGCGGGCCGCTCGATTGCGCTCAAGCCGCTGCTGTCGCAACTCGCCGGTTACGACCGGCTGATCGGCGCGGGCCAGATGACGGTTCAGGTGGAAGGCGCGGGCGCTTCGATGGATGCGATCATGAACTCCCTGAACGGCAAAGGGTCTTTCAAGATCGGCGCCGGAGAGTTGTTCGGGCTCGATCTCGTGGGCATGCTTCGCAATCTCGATGCCTCCTATGTCGGAGAAGGCGCTAAGACGATTTTTGATGAAATCACCGGAACCTTCCGAATCAAGAATGGTATTTTGATCAACGACGACCTTTCGCTGCTCAGCCCGCTGCTGACGACAACCGGGTCGGGCAAGGTGGGTCTGGGCGGGCAGACGCTGGATTACCGGCTGGTGCCGACCCTGCTCGCAGGCGAGGGCAAGGCGATCACGGTGCCGTTGCTGATCACCGGAAGCTGGGCCAATCCGAAGTTCCAGCTGGATATCGAGGCGCTGGCCGGCGACAAGATCGACAAGGCCAAGGCCGAGGCCCAGCAAAAGGTGCTCGATGCTGTGCAAAAGAAAGTTCAGGACGAGCTTGGCGTGGATTTGGGGCTGGGAAGCGACAGCGACATCAAGACCGACAAGACAGGCAAGACCGACAAGAAAATCAAGAAGAAGGACAAGAAGGCCGATCCGCAGCAGCAACTGCAGGATGCCGCGACAGAGGAATTGCTGAAACTCCTTGTCCCGAACTAAGTCATGAACCGCCGGATAACCTCGGCTTCCTGCGCCTGCATCAGCGACTGCGCCGTGGCCATGTGAAGCGACATCACGTCGCGCGCTTGCGCGCTGTCGCCCGCGCGCAGCGCCTCGACCAGCCGGGCCTGATAGGCTTTGCCCCTTGCCCATAGCTCATGGTTCGGCGGGTCATAGAGCTTGCGATAGACGGTCAGGTCGGACAGCGTCTGGGTGACGAAGGCGATGATGAAGCCCATCAGCGGATTGTCCGACATCTCCGCCAGAAGCCCGTGGAAACGCAACGACGCGATATGCTGTTCGCGTTCCTCTTCCGCGGTTGCCGCGGGATGCGCATAGGTCGCCATGACCGCCTCCAGCCGGGACAGCTCGTCTTCCGACAGGGTCCCGGCGAGACTGGCGACAAGCTCCGGCTCCAGCACCATGCGGATCTGGTAGATGTCTTTCAGCGTCAGATCGCGGAAGTAGAAATAATTCGACAGCAGGGCACGTGCCCGTTCGGGCGACATCTGATGCACAAATGTGCCGCCGCCGGGACCGGTACGGGTTCGCACCAGCCCCTGCGCCTCCAGAATGCGTGTCGCCTCGCGGATCGTGCCCTTGGACATGCCGAAACGCTCGATCATTTCCGGTTCGCTGGGCAGCCGGTCGCCCGAATGCAGGCCTTGTTCCATGACCCATTCCTTGATCGCCTCGGCCACCTGTTCGGGGCGCGACAGGCGCACGGTCTTAGCTGTCGAGCGGATGGTGGCAGGCGGCAAGCTGATACTCTCCCATGACTGTCAGTTGCGGTTCGCTTTGGCGGCACAACTCGCTCGCCCGGGGACAGCGGGCGGCAAAGGCGCATCCGGGGGGCGGGTTCAGCGGATCGGGCAGTTCGGTTTCCTTTCCCTCGGGCGCTGTCAGCGGTCGGCCAACCACCGGTGCGCTGTCGGCCAGCAACTTGGTATAGGGGTGGCGCGGGCGATTGAAAATGGCCTCGGCTCGGCCGATTTCGACAACCGCACCGAAATAAAGCACCGCGATCCGGTCGCTGACCGCCTCGACCACGGCAAGATCATGGCTGATGAACAGGTAGGTCAGGCCGAACTCTCGCTTGAGTTTCGCCAGCAGGTTCAGCACCTGCGCCTGCACCGATACGTCCAGCGCCGAAACCGGTTCATCCAGGATCAGGATGCGGGCATTTGCGGCCAGCGCCCGGGCGATGCCGATCCGCTGCGCCTGACCGCCGGAAAATTCGTGCGGATAGCGGTTCAGGAAGTCGTCGCGCAGGTTCACCGCGGCGAAGATTTCGCTGATCCGTCTGGCGCGGTCGGCCTTGTTCATTCGGTGCAGCCGCTTGAGTGGAACTTCCATGATCTGCCGGATCGTCTTGCGCGGGTTGAGACTGCTGATCGGGTCCTGAAAGACATACTGGATCGACCTGCCGAACGCGGCGGGATCGGCATTGTCAAAGGCGCGGCCCTCAATCTCGATCCTGCCCGTCGTCGGCGGGATCAGCCCGACAAGCATCCGCGCAAGCGTCGACTTTCCGCAGCCCGATTCCCCCACGATCCCAAGCGTTTCACCCGTCTCGACCGTCAGCGAAACCGGACGGACCGCTTTCACCGTGAACTTCGGCGGACCGAAAAGCGGCTTGCCCACCGGGAAGGACTTGGACAGGTTGTCGAGTTTCAGCGCCGCGCTCATGCCGGCCTCCAGTCTGGATAAAGGCAGCGCACCGCGCGGCCGTCCCTTGGCTTCAGCGCGACTTCGCCGACCGCGCAGGAGCTTTGCTTCTTGTCGCAGCGTGGCGCAAAGGCGCAGCCCGCCGGCAGGTCATCGACGGAAGGCGGCAATCCCGGGATCGCGGCCAGTTCCCGCCGCCCGCCGCCAAGTTCGGGCACACAGTCGATCAGGCGGCTGGTATAGGGATGCGCGGGACGGGCAAGGATCTCGGCGGTCGGACCCTCTTCGACAATGCGCCCGGCATACATCACCGCCACCCTGTCGCACAGCTGCGCGACCACGCCGAAGTCATGCGTGATGAAAACGATGGCCAGCCCCCGGTCGCGCCTGAGATCGTTCAGCAGCGACAGGATCTGCGCCTGAACCGTGACGTCCAGCGCCGTTGTCGGTTCATCCGCGATGATGACGTCGGGATCGTTGGCCAGCGCCATGGCGATGCCGACGCGCTGGCGCATGCCGCCCGACATTTCATGCGGATAGCTGCGCGCGCGGCTTTCGGGGTTCGGGATGCGGACGGATTTCAACAGTTCGATGGCCCTGTCATGGGCCTCGGCCCGGCCGATGGCGTGATGACATCGGATCGCTTCGGCCAGCTGGTCGCCGACCCGGTAAAGCGGGTGCAGCGTGGCCAGCGGGTCCTGAAAGATATAGGCGATGCGATCACCGCGCAGGCGACGCAACTCTCGGTATGGCATGCCGATCAGGTCACGGCCCCGGTAGCGCGCGGCACCTCCGGTGATGACTCCGGGAGGTGAGGCGACCAGTCCCATGATCGAAAGGGCGGTGACGGACTTGCCCGAACCGCTTTCCCCGATCAGGCCAAGGCATTCGCCGGGACCGACCGACAGGCTGACGCCGCCCACCGCGCGGTAGATGCGGTCGCCGACATGGAACTGCGTCTCGATCCCGTCGAGCGTCAGGATGCCGTCGCCGCTTGGCTCGGGCACGCTGTCCCGGTCCACCAGCGTTGCGGCCATCGGCCGGGTCAGCGCGCCGGACCTCAAACGGGGATCAAGCGCGTCGCGCACCCCGTCGCCCAGAAGGTTGATCGACATGACGATGATCAGGATCATCACCCCCGGCACGACTGAGGTATGCGGCGACGTGATCAGCGCGGCCCGCGCCTCTCCCAGCATCGACCCCAGATCGGCCTGCGGCGGCTGGCTGCCAAGCCCGAGGAACGAAAGCCCCGCCGTTTCAAGGATCATCCAGCCCACCGTGGTCGACATCGCGATGACGATGACCGGCAGGACATTGGGCAGGATCTCCGACAGTATGATCCGGCCGTGCCCCATGCCCGAAAGTTTTGCCGCGTCAACGAATTCCTTATGCGCGATGCCCACCGTGATGCCGCGAATGTTGCGGGCAAAGAACGGCACGTTGACGGCGGCCACGGCGATCAGCGCATTCATCAGGCCGGGCCCCAGTGCCGCGACAATGGCCAGCGCCAGCAGGATGTAGGGAAAGGCCATCAGCATATCGACGCCGCGCATGATCAGGTTGTCGGTGCGGCCGCCGAAGTAACCGGCGACGATTCCGATCGCCGCGCCGATCGTGGCGGCGATGACCGCGGCGGAAAAGCCCACGGCCAGCGACAGGCGCGTGCCCCACAGCAGCCGCGACAGAAGATCCCGGCCAAGATGGTCCGTGCCCAGCAGATGGCCGGGCGTGAAGGGGCGCTGGAAGCGGTCGGCGGTGTTGGTGATGTTGGGTTCAGCCAATGGCAGAACCGGCGTCATCAGCACCAGCAGAACCACGAAGCCCAGCACGACCGCCCCGGCAAGCGCCAGCCGGTTGCGCGCCAGAAGCCGCAGGAAAAGCCTCATGTCTTGATCCTCGGGTCAAGAAGGCTTTGCGCGACATCGACCATGATGTTGAAGATCACATAGCAGGCCGCGACCAGCACCACGCCGCCCTGCACCAGCAGGATGTCGCGTTTCAGGATCGCGTCGACCAGCATCCGGCCGACGCCCGGCCACTGAAAAACGATCTCGATATAGACCGCACCCGAAAGCACGAAGCCCGCCTGAATGCCAAGGACCGGAATGATCGACACCATCGCCGCACGCAGCGCATGACCCCATATCACCCGATGCTCCGACACGCCCTTGGCGCGCGCGGTGCGGATGAAGTCCTGTCGCAGAACTTCAAGCATTGCCGACCGTGACAGCCGCGCGATCACGCCGGTGGCGACGACGGCCAGCGCTGTTGCGGGCATCGCCAGATGCTTGAGCAGGTCCCACAGATCGCCGCCTCCGTAAATCGCATACATGCCCGACACCGGCAGCCACTTCAGGCTGACCGCAAACAGCAGGATCATCATCATGCCAAGAAAGAAGCTGGGAATAGAGATGCCCAGAAGCACGGCGAACGTTATCGCCTTGTCGGCAAGGCCATATTGCCGCGAGGCTGAGACCACACCGGCAAGGATGCCGAAAAAACAGCACAGGACAAAGGCGGTTCCGGCCAGAACCAGCGTCGCGCTGAAGCGTTCCAGAACCTCGTGGATGACCGGCCGGTTCAACGCAAAACTTTGCCCGAAATCGCCGGTCAGCATGTTGCCGAGCCAAATGAAATACCGCGCCGCTGCCGGCTTATCGAGACCAAGATCGCGGTTGAGTTTCTCGACATTCTCGGGCGTTGCGTAAGACCCCAGAATAGCGGTCGCCGGGTCGCCCGGGATCATCGCCATGATCGCAAAGACGATGATCGTTATGCCAAGCAGGACGGGGATCGCCGACAACAACCGCTTCAGGATATAGCTGCCCATGCCGTTCCCCGTTTCTTCTGTTCAGAAATACTCCCGCCGGAGGCCTTCATATCCGATCTTTCGTCAGAAAGATCGCGCCTCCGGCGGAAGGAGAGGATCAGTTCTTCACGACGTCCTTGAGAAGCAGGAAGAACGACGGTTCCAGCTGGAAATTATCGACCTTGCTGCTGGTCACCGCATTCTGCTTCCAGTTGGCGACAAAGACCCAGGGCGCGTCGTCATGCACGATGGTCTGCATCTCCTTGTAAAGCTCGGCGCGACGGCCCTGATCGGTGGCCGTGCGGGCTTCGTCCAGCAGAGCATCGACTTGCGGGTTCGAATAGTAGCCGGAGTTGAAACCGCCCTTGTCAGGCCAGGCCTCGGTGCGCAATGCAAGGAAGGGCAGGGTGTCGGGATCGTTGGTCATCCACGCCATTTCGGCCATGTCCGCCTTGCCCTCAAGCCCCGGGTTCACTTCGCCCAGGAAGGTGTTCCACTCGTAGGTCTGGATTTTCACGCTGAACCCGACCGCTTCAAGATCGGCCTGGATCGCCGTGCCCATCGCGACGGGGTCAAGCATGCCCGACCCGCCTTCGGTCACAAAGAAGGTGACGGACGGGTTTTGCATCCCGGCTTCCGCAAGCAGCGCCTTGGCGCGCTCGGGATCGTAGGGATAGGGCTCCAATGCCTCGTTATAGGCCCAGGCAAAGGCAGGCGGTGTCGGCCCGGCGGCGACCTCGGCGGTGCCTTCCAGTACGTCATTGACCAGCGCCGCCTTGTTCACCGCGTAATTCGCGGCCTGCCGCACCAGCTTGTCGGCAAAGGGGCCTTCCTTGGCGTTCAGGATCAGGAACCACACATGCGGCCCGGCCTGTTCCGAAACCCTGTAGGCATCGGTCTGGAATTCCGACAGCGCGACGGGCGGCACCTCGACCATCAGGTCGATGCCGCCGGCCAGCATTTCTGCCGTGCGGGTGTTGGCATCGGTGATCGGACGGTAGACGACGGCTTCAAGCGACGCGGCGCCATCCCAGTAATCGGGGTTCTTCTCGACCACGACCGCCTCGTTGGACCGCCATTCAGCGAATTTGAACGGCCCGGTGCCGGAAGGATTGCGCCCGAAATCGGCACCATGCTGCTCGACCGCCGCCTGCGACACGATCAGCCCGGTCGGATAAGCGAGGTTCGACAGGAACGGCGCATAGGGCGCATTCAGCTTGAACTTGACCGTCTGCGCATCGATCACGTCGACGCTTTCCACGGCTGAAAAGAAGAAGGACAGCGGGAAGGGACCGGTGTTGTGATAGGGATGATCCTCTTTCAGCATCCGGTCGAAGTTGAACTTGACCACGTCGGCGTTGAAGGCGCTGCCGTCATGGAACATGACGCCGTCGCGCAGCTTGAACGTATACTCGGTGCCGTCCTCGCTGATCGTCCAGCTTTCGGCCAGCGCCGGTTCGACTTCCAGTGTGCCGGATTTGTAGCGCACCAAACCGTCATAGACGTTCATCAGGATGCGGAAATCGTTGACCGCAGTGACCGCGGCCGGGTCCAGCGCCTTGGGTTCGGCGATCTGCCCTACCACCAGCACGCCCGGAGGAGTCTGGGCCTGAACCGGCAGTCCAAGGCCAAGCGCCATCGCTCCGGCCCCGGCGGCCGCAAGCAGGCTGCGGCGCGTCCAATCCATCAGTTGCATTTGGTTTTCCTCTCTGTTGTGGTTTAGGATCAAATTATCATGATAAATTTGTTCCGTCCAATTTTTCATGATAAATAGGAACCGCAAACAGAAAGTGCTGAATTAATGACCTTTTCGATCCTCGCACGCGATGAAGAAACCGGCAGGATCGGGGGTGCGGCGGCGACGGGCAGCCTGTGTGTCGGCGGCTGGGTGCTGCGCGGCGATTCGCGCCTTGGCATGTCCGCCTCGCAGGGATCGGCGCCCTCGACGCTCTGGGGCGAAGACGTTCTGGCGGCACTGGGCAATGGCCGGACCGCGGCAGAGGCGGTCGCCGAGATCACCGCCGCCGACCCGGGACGCGCGCACCGCCAGCTTGCGGCGCTCGACCTTGCAGGGGGCGCGGCGGCCTTCACCGGAACCGGAAGCATCCCGGCCTGCGGTTCGCGTCAGGGCGCAGGCGTGATCGTGGCGGGCAACCTCTTGTCGGACAAGACGGTTCTGGATGCCGCCCTGCAAGGCTTTGAAACCAGCGATGCGCCCTTCCCGGAACGCCTGCTGGCCGCGCTCGATGCCGGTCATGGCGCAGGCAGTGACAGCAGGGGCCTGCTGTCTGCCGCACTTCTGGTGCTCGGCGATGACATGGCGCCGCTCAGCCTGCGCGTCGATCTCGCGAGAAAGCCGCTCAAACGGCTGCGCAAGCTTTACCGCCGCAGCCAGACGCCCCCCTATGCCGACTGGCTTGACGTCGTGCCAACGCGCAACGCCCCCCACCGCAGCCCCAAGGGTTAGCCGCAGCGACCCGGCGCGTCGCGTTCCAGCGCCACGATCCGCGCCAGCGTTCGCTCATCGACATCGCCCACGACCAGCGTGCGCCCGATCACCAGCCCCGGCGTGCCCGGCATCCCGAAAACATCCGCCAAGGCCTGCGATCTGTTCATCTGCCGCGCCACCTCAGGCGATTGCATATCTGCCAGCAGCCGCGCGGCATCGATCCCGGTGCTTTCGGCCAGCGCCGCCACATAGCCCTCTGTCGGCTGGAAAGCTGCGCGCATCATCCTGTCGTGGAACGCGTCGAATGCACCCTGATTGCGCGCGGCAATCGCGGCGCGGGCGGCGGTCTCGGAGGCCGCTCCAAGCCCGGCCAGATCGTGCCAGGTCAGCGTGACGCCTTCCAGATTGCGCAACCGAGGCGTCAGCCGGCGGCAGATCGGACATTGGTAGTCGTAGAAATAGGCCACCGGAACGGTTCCGGGGTTTGTCGATCGGAAAAGAGCGCCGCACAGATCCGCCGCGACGCCGGCAGCCGCGTCATCCCGTTGCGCCGAAGCGGACTCGTCAAGCCCGGCAAAGATCGCTCCCGCCTGCGAAACCGACCCGGCGCGAAGCTGCCTAAACCCGGCAGGCTCCGCCATGTCCGTGAAGGGCAAGGGCTCGGGCGTGATCAGCGGTGACCGCCACAGCGCAACTCCCGTTGCCGCCGCAGCGATGCCTGCCAGAACCGCCCGCCGTGTCACTGCCGCAGCCGCCAGCCGGTGCGGAAGATCAGCCAGATGACCGTCAGGCACAGCGCCAGAAAGCCGCCGACCGCCGCGATAGAGACACCCACCGGCACATCCGCCACGCCGAAAAACGACCAGCGAAAACCCGAGATCAGGTAAAGCACCGGGTTGAAATGGGTCACGACCTGCCACGCGGGCGGCAACATCGACACCGAATAGAACGAGCCGCCCAGAAACACGAGCGGCGTCACCACCAGAAGCGGGATCAGCTGCAGCTGCTCGAAATTCGACGCCCAGATGCCGATGATGAAGCCCAGAAGCGAAAAGGAAACCGCCGTCAGGATCAGGAACGAGATCATCCAGAACGGATGCAGAATGGTGAGGTCAACGAACAGCGCAGAGGTTGCAAGAATGATCAGCGCGATCATGATCGCCTTGGTCGCTGCGGCCCCGACATAGCCGATGACGATTTCGATGAACGACAAGGGCGCCGACAGAAGTTCGTAAATCGTGCCGATGAACTTCGGGAAATAGATGCCAAAGCTGGCGTTGGTGATGGCCTGCTGCAACAGCGTCAACATGATCAGCCCCGGCACGATGAACGCGCCATAGGAAATCCCCTCCACCGACTCGATACGCCCGCCGATCGCCGCCCCGAAGACGACGAAATAAAGCACCGTCGACAGCACCGGAGAGATGATCGACTGCGGGATCGTGCGAAACGTGCGCGCCATCTCGAAAATGTAGATCGCACGGATTGACTGCCAGTTCATGCGTCTTCCTCCACAAGCCCCATGAACACCTGTTCCAAGCTGCTTTGCTCGGTTTCAAGGTCCCGGACCACCAGCCCGGCCTTCGTCAGGTCGGCCAGCAACCGGGCGATGCCGGTGCGGTCCGCCTGCGTGTCATAGTCGTAACCGATGGCGCGGCCATCCTGCAGCAAAGTCAGATTATGCTCCGAAAGGGCTGCGGGGATCGCGGTCAGCGGGTCATGCAGCTCGATGACCAGCTTCTTCTTGCCAAGCTGTTTCATCAGCCGGGCCTTTTCCTCGACCAGCAACAGCTTGCCCTTGTTGATCACGCCGATCCGGTCGGCCATCTCTTCGGCCTCTTCGATGTAATGCGTGGTCAGGATGATGGTGACGCCGTCGTCGCGCAGGCGGCGGACCAGCGCCCACATATCCCGGCGCAGGCTGACATCGACCCCGGCGGTGGGCTCGTCAAGAAACAGCACCCGAGGCTCGTGGCTCAGCGCCTTGGCGATCAGGACGCGCCGCTTCATTCCGCCAGAGAGCTCGCGGTTGCGGCTGTCCTTCTTGTCCCACAGCGACAGCGCCCGCAGCACCGCTTCGATATGCGCCTCGTCCGGCGATTTGCCGAACAACCCGCGCGAAAACCGCGTCGTGTTGATCACCCGCTCAAAGGGTTCGATGGTGATCTCCTGCGGGACCAGCCCGATCAGGGACCGCGCGGCGCGGTAATCCGTCAGGATGTCATGACCGCCGACTGTGACGCTGCCCGATGTCGGCTGAACCAGCCCGCAGATCGTAGAAATCAGCGTCGTCTTGCCGGCCCCGTTGGGACCAAGCAGGGCAAGGATCTCGCCCTCTTCGATCTCGAGACTGACATCGTCAAGCGCGGTGAACCCGCCAGCATAGGTCTTGGTCAGGTTCCGGATTGAAATGATAGAGGCCATGAATAACCCTCTTGTTCGCCGACACGGTCTAGACCACAAACACCGGTCCCGCCAATAGGCGCCCGCTCACATCTTCTGTTCGAAAATATCCTCGGGGGTGAATGGCCCCGTCGTTTCGGGGCCAGAGGGGGCAGACGGCCCCCTCGCCCGATCCTTGATCTCAGCGCCGGCGGTCGCGGCGGCTCGACATCGGCTGGAACGCGACGCCGACATGCGCCTCGCAATAGGGCTTGCCGGGCTGCACGGTCAGGCCGCAGAACCAGAAGTCATCGGTCGCCGGGTCGCCGACGGGCCATTTGCAGGTCCGCTCGGTCAATTCCATCAGGCTGATCTTCTTCGACTTCTTCTCAACCTCGCGCACGCTTGCCAGCGCCTCGGGGCTGATTTCATTGGCCGAGGGTTGCGGCGGCAGCGGCTGGCCGGCGGGAATGATCTGGCGGCGCAAGGGCACGACCGGCTTTTCCGCCGGTTGCGCCACACTTTCCGCTGCCGGTTTGGCTTCGGCCTTTTCCGCAGCGGGCCTTGTCGCGGCAGGCTTTTCCTTGGTCACCGGCTTGGCTGGCGCTCCGCCCGAGCGGTTGGACAGGCCCAGACGATGAACCTTGCCGATCACCGCATTGCGGGTGACACCGCCAAGCTCCTTGGCGATCTGGCTGGCGCTCTGTCCCTCGCTCCACATCTTCTTCAGGGTTTCTACGCGTTCGTCGGTCCAGGACATAAGATTACCTCAACTGAAAACGGCCAAGAGGCGGATCGCCCTGGCCGTCAGGATTTTCTGGTCAGCGTCTATTCTAATCCCCCAAGCGGTCGGGATACAAGCACCCCTGACGACAGGAACGCAAGGGGATGGGTATGACGGACAGAACGGCGATGGGCCTGCGCCGGTTCGGGCGGGTCAACTGGCTTGGGCTTTACACTCTGGCAGAGCGCGAAACAAAGCGCTTCCTTGCAGTCTGGACCCAGACCCTTCTGGCGCCACTGGTCACCGCCGGACTGTTCTTGTCGATCTTCACGCTGGCCATCGGCCCCGCGCGGGCCGAGGTGATGGGCGTGCCCTTCGTGCAGTTTCTCGCCCCCGGCATCCTGATGATGACGGTGATCCAGAACGCCTTTGCCAATACCTCGTCCTCGATCATGATCTCGAAGATGCAGGGCAACATCGTCGACACGCTGATGCCGCCGCTGTCGCCGCTCGAACTGGTGATCGGCTATATGGCGGGGGCAGTCGGGCGCAGCCTCTTTGTCGCCTGCGGCATCTGGCTGGCGATGGCACTGTTTATCGGCGCGGGACTGGCGCATCCGCTCTGGGCGCTCATTTTCGTCATCCTCGGCGCGCTTATGGTCGGGGGTCTTGGCGTTGTCGCCGCGATCTATGCCTCCAAGCACGACCAGATGGCCGCGATCACCAATTTCATCATCACCCCGCTGTCGTTCCTGTCGGGCACGTTTTACTCCACCGCCGGATTGCCGCCGCTGGTGCGCACGCTGACCCACTGGAACCCGGTCTTCTACCTGATCGACGGCCTGCGCTTTGGCATGATCGGCACCTCCGACAGCAATCCCTGGCGAGGTCTCGCCGTGGTGTCGGTAACGACGCTGGCCGTGCTCTGGCTCTGCTGGTTCTGGTTCAAGCGCGGCTATCGGCTGAAGCCATGACATCGGTGCCTTTGCGGCGGCTGGACATGTACCCGCCTTACGTGTAGTCAGCCTCGCATGACGCAACGGAACACCCTTTTCCCGTCCCTGCGACGCCGACGCTGAACCGCGTTCCGGCGCCCTTCGGCGCGTCTGCCGTCCTTCCCAATTTCATTGACTAGCTCCGCCGCCTTTGGCACCAGTTGGGCTTCCTATCCAAGGACCTTGCCATGATCGACCCCGTTCTGCCGACTTATAACCGCGCCCCCCTCAGCTTCGTCAAAGGCGAAGGCAGCTGGCTGATCGAGGCGGACGGCCGACGTTTCCTCGACCTCGGCGCCGGCATCGCGGTGAACGCGCTGGGCCATGCCAACCCGGTTCTGGTCAAGGCGCTGACCGATCAGGCGGGGAAGCTCTGGCACACCTCGAACCTCTACCATATCCCCGCGCAAGAAGCGCTGGCCGCCAAGCTGGTCGAAGAAACCTTCGCCGATACGGTGTTCTTCACCAATTCGGGTACCGAAGCCTGCGAACTCGCGGTCAAGATGGCGCGCCGGTACTGGTATGACAAAGGCCAGCCCGACCGGGTCGAGATCATCACCTTCGACGGGTCGTTCCACGGCCGGTCTTCCGCCGCGATCGCCGCCGCAGGGTCCGAAAAGATGACCAAGGGCTTCGGACCGCTTCTGCCCGGCTTCGTGCATCTGAAATTCGGGGATCACGACGCCCTGCGCGCCGCCGTTACCGACAAGACCGCCGCGATCCTGATCGAACCCGTGCAGGGCGAAGGCGGCATCCGCCCGGTGCCCGACCAGTGCCTGAAGGGACTGCGCGATCTTTGCGACGAAACCGGCACGCTGCTGATCTTCGACGAGGTGCAATGCGGCATGGGGCGCACCGGCAAGCTGTTCGCCCATGAGTGGGCCGGGATCACCCCCGATATCATGATGGTCGCCAAGGGCATCGGCGGCGGCTTCCCTCTGGGCGCGGTGCTGGCCACCGAAACAGCGGCGGCCTGCATGGTCGTTGGCACCCATGGCTCGACCTATGGCGGCAACCCTCTGGGCTGCTCCGTCGGGCTGGCGGTGATGAACGTGATCTCTGACCCGGCTTTTCTTGACGAGGTCAACCGCAAGGCGGGTCTCTTGCGCCAGAAGCTGGAAGGTCTGGTCGCATCGCATCCGGAGGTCTTCGAATCCGTGCGCGGTGTCGGCCTGATGCTGGGGCTGAAGTGCAAGGCGATGAACACCGACATCGTGAAGGCCGGCTACGCCGAAGACCTTCTGACCGTGCCCGCCGCCGACAATGTCATCCGCCTGTTGCCGCCGCTGAACATCAGCGACGCCGAAATCACCGAGGCTGTGGCGCGGCTCGACCGCGCCGCCACCCGAATCGAAACCGAATAGGCCACAGAACCCGAAATTTCCGGGGCGAAAGGCGCTGCCCGCCCCGATCCGCATTGATGAAAGCAGACCGATGAATCATTTTCTGGATATCCACAAAACCGACCCCGCCGACCTGCGGGCGATGATCGACGCCGCGCGGGGCATGAAAGACGCCCGCGACGGCAAGCCCAAGGGCACCCGCGACGCCGAACAACCGCTGGCCGGCCATATGGTCGCGCTGATCTTCGAAAAGCCGTCCACCCGGACCCGCGTGTCCTTTGATGTCGGCGTGCGCCAGATGGGTGGCGAAACGCTTGTGCTGTCGGGCGCGGACATGCAGCTTGGTCACGGCGAAACAATCGCCGATACCGCCCGCGTGCTGTCGCGCTATGTCGACCTGATCATGATCCGGACCTTCGAGGAACAGACGCTGCTGGAAATGGCCGAACATGCGACCGTCCCGGTCATCAACGGGCTCACGAACCGCACCCATCCCTGCCAGATCATGGCCGATGTGATGACCTATGAAGAACACCACGGCCCGATCGCCGGCAAGAAGGTGGTCTGGTCGGGCGATGGCAACAACGTCTTCGCCTCGTTCGCCCATGCCGCCGGGCAGTTCGGTTTCGATCTGACCTTCACCGGGCCCGAAACGCTGGACCCCGAACGCGCCGTGCTCGATTTCGCCGCCGCCAAGGGCCATCCGGTGACCATCGAACGCAACCCGCAAAAGGCTGTCGAAGGCGCCGATCTGGTGGTCACCGATACATGGGTGTCGATGCACGATCCGCAATCGGCCCGCGAACGGCGGCACAACCAGCTGCGCGGCTATCAGGTCAACGATGACCTGATGTCACACGCCAGACCCGACGCGCTGTTCATGCACTGCCTGCCCGCGCATCGCGACGACGAGGCGACAAGCGCGGTGATGGACGGACCGCATTCGGTGATCTTCGACGAGGCCGAAAACCGGCTGCATGCGCAAAAGGCGATCATGCGCTGGTGTCTGGGGGTCTGATCCGCAGTCCTCGCCCGTCCGCTGGCGCTCTGGCAGCGTTCACAACACTGGCAACCGAAACGGATTGCCAGAATTGAACTCCTTCCCCTGAAGTCCAATCCACATTGTTCTGGGGGAGGCGGCACGAGATGGTGTGGGACTGGACGCTTGTTTCCGCCATCGCGACTGTGATCGGCGTATTTGGCGGTCTTGTTTCGTTAGGCTTTCTCATCATCGGCGTGCGGCGCAACGCGGCGGCGGTCGAAGGATCGACCGTTCAGGCGCTGATGATCTTCGAGAAAGACGTCTACGCCCTCCTGATGGCAAACGCCGACTGTTTTGTGCGCGGCTGTGGCGATCTCGCACAGCTGACCGACGTGGACAGGTTCCGGTTCGACCGGCTGGTCAACGCCCAGATGTCCTTGTTTTACAGCGCCTTTGCGCAGTTTTCGCAAAAGCTGATGGATGATGAAGTCTGGGACGCCTATCGCAGTGCCATGCACGAAGACCTTGCACAGCCGGGATTTCTGGCAAGCTGGCAGGCGATGGAGAATAACTATCCCGCAAGTTTCCGGCGCATGATTTCCGGAACCTAGGCTGATCCTGCCGGATATCCCGAACCGGTCAGACGAAGGCCGCGTTCAGAAGCAGGAAAATCAGCCCCGATATCGTGGCCGCGGCCGGAACGGTGATGACCCATGCCGCCACGATCGTCATGAAATGCGACCGCCGCACCAGCTTGCGGCGGCGGCGCTCTTCGGCCGCGATGCGCTTGGCCTTGGGGTTGCTCAGCACCCGTGCGCGCGCCCGGCGTTCGGCATCCCATTCGCGGTAGAACCCGACGCCAAAGACCCCGCCCACCGCGATATGGGTTGAACTGACCGGCAGGCCCAGTCCCGAAGCGACGATCACGGTGATTGCGGCAGACAGCGCCACGCAATAGGCCCGCATCGGGTTAAGCCGGGTGATCTGGCTGCCCACCATGCGGATCAGTTTCGGGCCGAACAGCATGAGACCAAAGGATATCCCCAGCGCGCCGATCACCATCACCCAGGATGGAATAGCGACCTTGCCCGCGAATTCACCGAACTGTTCGGCGTGAACGATCGCCGCCAGCGGACCCACCGCATTGGCGACGTCATTTGCGCCATGCGCGAAAGACAACAGCGCCGCCGAGATCACCAGCGGCAGACCAAACAGCACTTTCAATGACTTCTTGCGGTTCTCAAGCCCCTCCGACTGCCGGCGCACCAGCGGCGCAGCCCCTGCATAGGACAGGGCGCCGATCACGGCCCCGATCATCAGCGCCCGCGCCATGTCAATCTCGACAATATGCTTCAGCCCCTTCAGAGACAGATAGGCCGCAAAGGTCCCGGCCATGATCCCGATCAGCACTGGCACCCATGTGCGGGCGGCGGCGATCTTGTCGTCCTGGTAGACGATTTTCGCCTTGATGAACGCCAGGAAGACCGCTGCAATCAACCCGCCAAGCAGCGGGGAAATCACCCAGCTCGCGGCGATTGCCCCCATATTCGTCCAGTTCACTGCCGTAACGCCCGCCGCCGCGACACCTGCGCCCATCACCCCGCCGACAACGGAATGCGTCGTCGATACAGGTGCGCTCAGCCATGTCGCCAGATTGACCCAGAGCGCGGCGGAAATAAGCGCCGCCATCATCGCCCAGATGAAAACCTGGCGGTCGGCCACCGATGCAGGGTCAATGATGCCCTTGGATATCGTTGAAACCACGTCGCCACCGGCCAGAAGCGCGCCCGCGGTTTCGCAAAGCGCCGCGATCACGATGGCGCCGCCCATCGTCAGTGCATTCGCACCGACCGCCGGACCCATGTTGTTGGCAACGTCATTGGCGCCGATGTTCAGCGCCATATACGCGCCGAAAGCCGCGGCCGCGACCACGGCATAAGACGTCGGCTGCATGCCGAAAAGGAACGCCGCGCCAAGCGCCGCCACAACGATGAACGCCAGCGACAGACCGATGCCGACAAGCGGCCGCGACACATATTGCGTCGCATATTCGACCTGCGAGATCCGCTTGAGATCCTTGTCCAGCGTGCGCCACTGATTTTCCGACGGTCCCGATGCCACAACACTCTCCGGCCTTGCCCAAACAGGGACCGGGGCTAGCGTCTGACCGCCGAAAACTCAATGGCTAAAGCTTTGGGGCGGTCAGAAGGTCCGCAACATCTCGCGCAACTGTGGCTCTTGGACCATTTCGGCGGCTTTGACCGGCGAAACCCATTTCCGGCGACGTTCGTCGCGCTCGGGGAAATTGCGCGCCAGATGGCCAACCTCGACCGGGAAAACATGTGTGTTGCAGGTCGCACTGGCACCGCTGTCGAACCGTTTTTGGTATTCGAAGCTGCCGATCGGATCATTGGCGACCCGACCGTCCTTGACGCCGGCCTCTTCCCAGGCTTCCTGCAAAGCGGAACCGGGCGCATCCAGCCCGTCGATGGGCCAGCCCTTGGGCAGGATCCAGCGACCGGTGTCGCGGCTGGTGATCAGCAGCACTTCCTTGCCCGACTTGCGCCGGCGATAGCACAGGGCCGCAACCTGCAGCTCTTTAGGCCGCCGGAAGAAGGGGTCCAAAACCTCGGACCACGCTTTGTTGAAGATCGGAGTCATAGAAAACTGCCTGACATTTCTTGTTATTATACGATCAAATATATGAACCAGTGCCTAATTTCAAGCACTTACCCCTTTTGGGCCGCGACCGACCGTGCCACGATGCCGCGATTCACCCGCTTGCATCCCCCGACAAGCGCCATAGTGTGTGCCAGGAAAACGGCAAAGGGGGCAGCATGACCAAGGCACGGATCGGTCTGGTAGGGCTCGCGGTCATGGGGGCGAACCTCGCGCTCAATATCGCGGAAAAGGGATTTCCGGTCGCGGTCTACAATCGCACCGCTGAACGGACCGACGACTTCATGGCCGAGGCCGGTGCGCTGGCCCGGAACCTGGTGCCCTGCCAGACGCCCGAAGCGCTGGTGGCGGCGCTCTCGGCCCCCCGCGCGATCATCATCATGGTCCAGGCCGGGGCCGCCGTGGACGCAGTGATCGCGCAACTGGTGCCGCTGCTGGACAAGGGCGACATGATCATCGACGCCGGGAATGCGAATTTCCACGACACCAGAAGGCGCGAAAAGAGCCTTTCGGAACAGGGGCTTTCCTTTATCGGCATGGGCGTGTCGGGCGGCGAGGAAGGGGCGCGTCACGGACCGTCGATCATGGTCGGAGGCAAGGCTGAAAGCTACGCCGTCATCCGCGATATCGTCGAGGCGATTGCCGCGAAATACAAGGGCGACCCCTGCGCCGCGCATCTGGGAACCGACGGGGCCGGACATTTCGTCAAGACCGTCCACAACGGCATCGAATATGCCGACATGCAGATGATCGCCGAAGTCTACGGCCTGCTGCGCGACGGCGATCACCGCAAGCCCTCCGAAATCGGCAAGCTCTTCGAGGCCTGGAACGGCGGACCGCTGCAATCCTACCTGATCGAGATTACAGGCAAGGTGCTGACAGCGGTCGATCCCGCGACAGGTAACCCGATGGTGAACATGATTGTCGACAAGGCCGGTCAGAAAGGCACCGGGCGCTGGACCGTGATCGAGGCGCTGGGCCT
>JAHEAO010000039.1 GCA_024642725.1 Paracoccaceae bacterium
TTGCCACCTCCGAAAACTGGAAAGATCGGACTACGGGCGAACGCAAGGAACGCACCGAATGGCATTCCGTCGCGATTTTCTCGGAACCTCTGGCGCGGATCGCGGAACAGTATCTCAAGAAGGGTTCCAAGGTTTATATCGAAGGCCAGTTGGAAACCCGCAAGTGGCAGGACCAGTCGGGGCAGGATCGCTATACGACCGAGATCGTTCTGCGTCCCTACCGAGGTGAATTGACCTTGCTGGATGGCCGCGGCGACAGTGCGGGCGGCTCCGGCGGGTATAGCAGCGATCAAGGCGGCGGCTATGACAGCGGCCCGTCGAGTGGAGGTTACGGCGGTGGCGCTTCGGGCAATATCGACGATGAGATTCCGTTCTAACAGGGTCCTTATCAGGCGAAGAGGGGCTGAAGCATGACCTGGTCATTTCTGGTCGGACGCTTGTTCGGTACTGAGATACGGATTCACGCCACCTTCTTTCTTCTTCTCCTTTGGATTGCAGTTGGTGCCTACTTTCAGGGCGGAACAACGCTAGCAGTCGACAACCTTGGTTTCGTTTTGGCGCTTTTTGCCTGTGTCCTTGCGCATGAGTTTGGACATATCCTGATGGCCCGCCGTTACGGCATTCAAACGCCGGATGTGACATTGCTGCCAATCGGGGGCATGGCGCGGCTGGCCAAGATACCGGAAAACCCGTGGCAGGAAATTGCGGTCGCTGTTGCCGGACCTGCGGTGAATGTCGCTATCTGGCTTATCCTGACTGTCGCGCTGGGCGCTGAAACACGAATGGCCGGGCTTGAAAACATCGACGACCCATCTCAGGGTTTTCTTGCTCGCCTTGCTGCGGTCAACATCTTCCTGGTCCTGTTCAACATGATCCCGGCATTTCCGATGGACGGAGGCCGAGTCTTCCGTGCCGCCATCGCACTTTGGGTTGGCCGGGTTCGGGCGACGCAGATCGCCTCGGCTGCCGGCCAGACTCTTGCTTTCCTGTTCGGCTTCTTCGGCCTCGTCTCCGGCAACCCGATCCTTGTTCTGATTGCGGTTTTCGTCTTCATTGCCGCTTCTTCGGAAAATTCAGATGTCGCAATGCGCGAATTGGCCCGCAATCTGAAGGCGCGCGAGGCAATGATCACGGCGTATGAGTCCCTGAGTCCCGAAGATAGCCTACAGGCAGCGACGGCAGCGCTTATCCGGACCACCCAGCATGAGTTTCCGGTGCGCGACTCTGGTGGCGATACGGTCGGCTTCGTTGATAGAAGCGCCATCTTTGCCGCCTTGTCGGCGGAAGGACCAAAACCCCGGATTGCCGACATCATGACAAGGGACATCCCCGCGGTCCCGCTAACGGCGCCGCTGCAGCGCGCGCTTGATCAACTCTTTAGCAGCCAGTCCCCGGCAGTGGCCGTCACCGACCAGGCAGGCCACATGATCGGCTACATCACACGGGAAAACATCGGAGAATTGATGGTCGTGGCCGGTCAGACGCGCCGCTGACGCTCTTCCATAGCGTCATTCAGAACTTCAAACACAACATTTGTATCGGTATCGGTGGCGATAAAAGCCTCGCCTATTCCCCGCGCCAAGACAAAGCGGAGCTTGCCGTCGAGAACTTTCTTGTCCTGCGCCATGCGCTTTAGCAGCGCCTCTGCGCCAGGCAGATCGCCGGGTATGTCAGCCAGGTCGGTCTTCATCCCCATGGCCTTGAGATGAGCCCGAACCCGTCCCGGGTCTTCCTGAGAGCAGAGCCCCAACCTCGCGGAGGTTTCAAATGCCAGCGCACAGCCTATCGCCACGCCCTCGCCATGCAGAAGCCGGTCCGAATAACCGGTCGCAGATTCCAGCGCATGACAAAAGGTGTGGCCTAGGTTGAGCAGCGCGCGATCCCCCTGCTCTGTTTCGTCGCGAACGACAATTTCCGCCTTCATCTCAACCGAGCGACGAACGGCACGGGCACGAAGTTCCAAGTCTCCCGCCGCCAGTGCCGGCCCGTTCCTCTCGAGCCAATCAAAGAACTCGGAATCCCCCAGAAGCCCGTATTTGACGACCTCGCCATAGCCGGCAAGAAAATCCCGTTCAGACATCGTGCCAAGCGCCGCAATATCCGCGAGAACAAGCGAGGGTTGGTGAAACGCCCCAATCAGGTTCTTGCCATGAGGTGAGTTTATTCCGGTCTTACCGCCAACAGAGCTATCGACCTGCGCCAGCAATGACGTCGGCACCTGAACAAATCGTACACCACGCCGGAGGATTGCCGCCGCGAACCCGGCCAGATCACCGATCACCCCGCCACCAAGGGCCAAGACGACATCACGCCTTTCGACCTTCTGGTCCAAAAGCCATTCGACGCTCCGTGAAAGGTTCTCCCAATTCTTTGTGCCTTCGCCTGCAGGCAAAACCAGCGCTGAGGCCTCGATGCCCTCCTGCCCGAGACCTGTCTTCAGAGCGTCCAAGTGCAGTCGAGCAACGTTTTCATCAGTGACTATTGCGACTCGGCGGCGATGCAAGAGCGGCAAGACATGCCGTCCGGCTTCAGAAATCAGCCCTTCGCCAATCAATACATCGTAGGCGCGGTCACCCAGGGGGACATGAACAATCTCGGTCATTTCTGCCTTTCCAGAACATCAGGCCGCGTCAAAAGCGCCTCGATCACCCGATTGGCCATATCCTCTATCGTATAGTCAGCGCGCGCATCCACAACCAATTCTGCTTGCGAATAGCTTGGCGCACGCGCAACGCAAAGGTCACCAAGCGTCTCACGCGGGTTCGCGGTTCGCAGAAGCGGCCGGGTGGCCTTGTGCCGTACACGGTTCCACAAGAGGTCCACATCCGCCCTTAACCAGACCGCAACACCCTTGCTTGCAATGATCCGACGGTTTCTTTCGGCCAGGAATGCCCCGCCGCCCGTCGAAAGTACGCCTCGCTTCTGATCCAGCAAGCGGCTGATGACCTGAGTTTCTTTTTCCCGGAAAAACGATTCACCGTCCCGCTCAAATATTTCAGCTATGGACATGTTTGCAGCCACTTCAATCTCGGCATCGGAATCCAGAAATGGAACCTCCAGAAGCCGCGCCAGCGCCATCCCGACCGCGGTCTTGCCCGATCCCATCATGCCGACCAGCACGACGGTCTTTTTCAGCAAATAGGCCAACTGGCAGTGTCCCGCTTAAAAAAATTCCGGTGTCCTGAATGGCGTGAACTCAAGAAAAATGCCATATATAAAAAACAAACCGCCGAAGAGCGGTGGGACTGAGGCAAGAGGCAGAAAGGCAGAGCTATGTTGGGCAGGATTTTGAAGGTGCTGCTGTTCTTGTTGGTGCTGGGGTTTATCGGACTGACGGGTTTTGCCTATCTGGGTGACCTCTCCCCCGATCAGACGGACATAAGGGAACCGGTTACGTTGAATGTGGATTAGGAAAAGCTTTGCAGCAGCCCTTCTTTCGATCGTGGCTGCAAGCGCTGCACGGGCAGAGGGGCCGTTGTCAGCGATTGACTGGCTTTCTGACAGTGTCGCGACACCGGTTGCCATTGCGCCATCCCCGACACAAAGTGACATCGCGACTTCGGCCTTGCCAGACGACGTTACCGTCACGGAACTTGGTCATCCATCGCCCGATGCAGTCGGTCTGTTTCCAATAAGCGTGACGGGGCTCCCAGCGGACCTTTGGGGCAGCAGCACGTCAACCGAACTTGCCCGGCGCTTCCGGTCGGAACGTCCTGAAAGCCTGCCGGCAATGCAGGATCTGCTCTACAAGCTCTTGTTGGCGGAACTTGAGCCCCCCTTGGACACCGGCCCCGAGGCAGAGCTTTTTCTTGCTCGGGTCGATACCCTTTTGTCACTTGGGGCGGTTGAACAGGCAGATGCCTTGCTGCAGCGGGCAGGAACCGACAATGCCGAGATTTTCCGGCGGCGATTTGATACCGCCCTACTGCTGGGAACAGAAGATCAGGCCTGTCGGTCAATGCTGAGCTTGCCTGACTTGTCACCGACCTATCCGACCCGGATCTTCTGTCTGGCCCGAGCAGGCGATTGGGACACTGCTGCCGTTACACTCGAAACCGGACGTGCGCTCGGGGTGATTTCGGAGGCGGACGACACCTTGCTTGCCACGTTTCTTGATCCCGACATCGCGGATGCCACGCTGTTGTTGCCAACCGTCTCCCGGCCATCACCGCTGGTCTTCCGGATCATGGAAGCGATCGGTGAACCCATGCCGACGGCCAGCCTTCCCCGGGCATTTGCACATGCTGACCTGAACGAGAACGCTGGATGGAAAGCCCAGATAGAAGCTGCCGAACGACTGGTGAGAAGCGGCTCGATCGATCCCAATCGGTTGCTTGGCCTCTACACAGAACGACGTCCGGCGGCGTCGGGAGGTGTCTGGGATCGTGCTGCAGCCATCCAGAAATTGGACGCTGCCATAACGGCCGGCGATTCGGGCGCCGCTTCCAATGCGCTTTTTGACGCTTGGACGGTCATGGCATCGGCCGAGCTAGAAATGACACTGGCGACCTTCTTCGGCCCTCAACTCTCTAATCTCGCGCTTACCGGCGATGCGGCACAGTTGGCATACAGGATCCAACTTCTTTCGGAGGACTATGAAACTGCCGCGCTTTTGTACGTCCCGGACAACCAGCGTGACCGACTACTCCGTGGCATCGCTACCGGAAACCTTGCAGAGATCAACGTTTCCGATTCGCTTGAGGCCGCAATAGTCGAAGGGTTCAGTGGCAGCGGCATACCGGTCCGCCTGCGTTCGCTGACCGACGAAAACAGACTGGGCGAGGCCATTCTGCGAGCGATCGAACTTTTCACGGCGGGGGCGACAGGTGATCGTGATCAGATCCGCGATGCGCTAACCTTCTTGCGGACCATCGGTCTTGAGGATACGGCACGCCGAGCCTCTTTGCAGCTTCTCTTGCTGGATCGGCGCGGATGACCGACATGATGCAGAGGATCCAGACTTTCCTGGAAGCTCAGGCTGCAGAACTTGATGCGGCCACCAATACGCAGCTGGCCTATGCCCGTGACCTGAAGGATTTCGCGAACTGGCTGGATCGCAAGCATATCGATTTCCTTTCTGCGGGCCGGGAGGAGATCGAGGCCTACCTGGTCTTTTGTGACGCGCAAGGCCTCGCGCGGGCCACCCGAGCACGGCGTTTGTCTGCAATCCGACAATTGTATCGTTTCAGCTTCGATGAGGGCTGGCGATCCGATAACCCGGCGATTCAGATAAAGGGTCCGGGGCGGGACAAACGGCTTCCAAAAACCCTGTCAGAGGCCGAAGTAGTCGGCCTTTTGGAGGCGGCGCGACAGACGGCAAGGTCGGCGGATGACAAGCTGCGCGACACCTGCCTGATGGAACTGCTCTACGCCACCGGCATGCGCGTTACCGAATTGGTGAGTTTGCCGGTCGCGGCGGCGCGCGGCGATCCGCGTATGTTGTTGATCCGCGGAAAGGGCGGCAAGGAACGCATGGTGCCGCTTTCACCACCTGCGCGCGAGGCGTTGCTGGCGTGGCTTGCTTGCCGTGACCTACGCGAGGACTCCCGGCGCCTCGAAGGCAAGCCCCCGTCCAGATTCTTGTTCCCGTCACATGCGAAGGACGGGCACCTGACACGCCACCGGTTCTACCTGTTGATAAAGGAGCTCGCGGTTGCCGCCGGCGTCAGTCCTGCGAAAGTGACACCACACACACTCCGCCATGCCTTTGCGACTCACCTGCTGGCCAATGGCGCGGACCTTCGCAGCATCCAGACCCTTCTGGGTCACGCCGATGTCTCTACAACCGAGATATATACCCATGTGCTGGACGAACGTTTACGCGAGCTTGTTCTGGAACATCACCCGCTTGCCAAGCGCTGAACTCGGCGCATTTCTTCAGGCAAGACGTCTTCGCTGGGCCATATGCCGATCAGAAGGGATTGCTCATAGCCTTGGGTTAGCCCCGCGTGCACCATCGACTTGGCCGCGGCTTCGGCATCGTATTGCAGGCGCTCTATCCGGACACCCCGGGATCCGAGTACAGCAAACCGCGTCAATGACCGGCCATCGTGAGGCGGCATGCCGATGGCACCTGCGTTGATCCAGTGTCGCCCTTCCATCACCCGTTCGAAGGGAATGCCGCAATGTCCGGCAAGAACCGCATTCACCGGCCCTACGACTGCCTCGGCGAGATCGAATTCGGAGCGAAAGATGGCTTCATCCGATACCGGCCAGACAAACCGCGCGATATCGGAAGGTGCACCATGAACGACGAGATATCTGCGATGTTGGTGGATGAAGGTGATCATATCCGGCAGCGCTTGCATCCAATGCCGCTGATCCGAACGGACTTGCCCGACCGCGTACCGATACCAACCTTGGGAAAGCCGGTCACAGGCCGATCCCTCTTCGAACCCGCAGCCACAATTCTCTTTCTGCGCGCCGATCTGCCGTTCCACATTCCCGGCGATGACAGCCCAGCCGCTGCCACTCACCATGTCCACGACCGCGACAGGGTCGGCGCCGTAACCAACGATATCGCCGGTACAGATGACATTCCCGGGCGGAATACCCCTCGCATCGACCTCGGCCAGAAGTGCGCGAGCTGCCTGCAGATTGGAATAACAACCGCCAAAAATCAGAACCTCGCCGTCCAGATGACCCAGATCATCAATGATCAGATTTCCGGACATGGCGCTTTTCCTTGAAGTCGGGACAGTGCATACCCATAAGACGAAATCGCCACTGAAAGACAAGCCAAATGGAACCCGCAAGCCACGTAATGGATACCGCCTTCTGGATTACAACCGGCGCAATTCTTGCACTCTTGGTTCTATCGGCATTTTTCTCCGGGTCCGAGACTGCGCTGACGGCCGCATCGCGCGGCAAACTGCGCTCTCAGGCAGACAAGGGTTCCAAAGGGGCGGAGCTGGCTCTTCGGATAACTGAAGACAATGAGCGGCTGATCGGCTCGGTCCTCTTGGGCAATAACCTCGTCAACATTCTCTCGGCGTCACTCGCGACCGCACTTTTCACCCGACTCTTCGGGCAGAACGGTATCGCATTGGCGACAATGATCATGACCATCCTCGTGCTAGTCTTCGCCGAAGTCTTGCCGAAGACCTACGCCATTACGAACCCCGAGAGCGCCGCGGCCAAGGTATCGCCAATCATACGGATTGTTATCCTGATCTTCTCTCCGATCGTTTCGGCGGTTCGTTCGCTTGTACGAGGCATGTTGTGGCTCTTTGGCGTTCGCACCGACCCCGATAGCCATATCCTTGCCGTCCGGGAAGAAATTGTAGGCGCCATCACGCTCGGCCATGAAGGTGGCGCGGTGGAAAAGGAGGATCGTGACCGCCTGCTCGGCGCGCTCGATCTCAACGAACGCGCGGTCGAGGAAATCATGCTTCACCGTTCAGAAATCGAAATGCTGGACGTAGACCTTCCCCCCCAGGAGCTGCTCGAAAACGTATTGCAATCGGCTCATACGCGACTGCCGCTTTACAGGAACGATCAGGAAAACATCGTCGGTGTCGTCCATGCCAAGGACCTGCTAAGGGCGATGTACGCACGCACCCAGCAAAGCGATACGCGCGCGGACGCATTCTCCGGGTTCAACGTCATGGATGTGGCAATGAAACCCTATTTCGTTCCAGAAACCACAACCCTTGGCGAGCAGATGCGCCAATTCCTGCGCCGCCATACACATTTCGCACTGGTGGTTGATGAGTATGGCACGCTTCAAGGGCTGATAACACTCGAAGATATCCTCGAGGAAATAGTCGGTGAGATCACCGATGAATTCGACGCAACCGAAGCAGCCCCGCTAAAACGCACCGACGGCGGCGATTGGCTTGTCGACGGTGCGATGACAATTCGCGATCTCAACCGTGCGACCGACTGGAATCTGCCGGACGACGAGGCAAATACCGTGGCCGGGTTGATGATCCACGAGGCCCAGACGATCCCGGCCGCCGGTCAGGTTTTTTCCTTCCACGGTTTCCGGTTTGAAGTCGTCGCCCGCAAAGACAATCGAGTAACAAGGATAAAGATCCGGCCGCTTGGCTGACTATCTGGCCTTGAAAAGACTTCCCAGAATTCCGCGAACGATGCGTTGCCCGGTCGTGCCTTTGAGCTCCTTGACGACGACTTTGGCCAGCGATTCTCCGAAACTGTCCGACTGACGGCTTCGGGTCGAGCTAGAACCGATGGACCCGCCGTCATAGCGGCGTGCATTCTGCAACTCGCGCTCTTCTGCCTTCGCTTTCTCGGCAGCGGCCTCGGCATCGGCTGCGGCCTTGGCAGCCTCAGCCGCCCGTGTCGCGAGTCTTTCAAAGGCCGACTCGCGGTCGACCACGTTTTCATATTTTCCGCGAATCGGTGATGCAGCCATGACCGCTTCCCTGTCTGCACTCGAGATCGGGCCAAGCTGCGAAGACGGCGGTCGGATCAGCGTCCGCTCGACCATGCCGGGTATGCCCTTGGCTTCGAGCAAAGACGTCACAGCTTCTCCCGTGCCGACTTCGCGGATGGCCTCTTCGGTCGAAAAACGCGGATTGTCCCGGTAGGTCTGGGCGGCCTGCCGCAATTCCTTCTGGTCTTTGGCCGTGAAAGCACGAAGCGCATGCTGTACCCGGTTACCCAGCTGGCCAAGAATATCCTCGGGAACGTCCGCCGGATTCTGGGTGATGAAATAGACGCCCACCCCCTTGGATCGGATCAGCCGCGCAACCTGTTCGACCTTGTCGACCAGCGCTTTCGGGGCGTCATCGAATAGCAAATGCGCTTCATCAAAGAAGAACACCATCTTGGGCTTGTCGGGGTCGCCGACTTCCGGCAGCTCCTCGAACAACTCCGAAAGCAACCAGAGCAGGAAGGTGGCGTAAAGGCGCGGTGAAGCCATCAGCCTGTCAGAGGCCAGAATGGAAATTCGCCCCCGCCCGTCGATATCGGTCCGCATCATGTCCGCTAATTCCAGCGCCGGTTCGCCGAACAGGTTGCTTCCCCCTTGGTTTTCCAGAACCAGAAGTGCTCGCTGGATCGCACCGACCGAACTCGTCGAAACGTTGCCGTATCGCAGGGAAAGTTCCTTGCCGTTCTCGCCAACCCAAACCAGCAATGCCTGCAGGTCCTTGAGGTCCAGAAGGGGCAGGCCTTCTTCGTCCGAGGCGCGGAAGGCGATATTTAGCACACCCTCCTGCGCCTCAGAGAGATCCATCAGGCGTGAAAGCAGCAGAGGCCCCATCTCTGACACGGTGGTCCGAATCGGATGTCCCTGCTCACCAAAGAGATCCCAAAACGTGACCGGGAAAGCGGAATAGGCATAGTCAGTGAAACCAATCGTGGCCGCTCGTTTGGTAAATGCGTCATGCAATTTGAAATCGGCAGAGCCCGAGACCGCCAATCCGGACAGGTCACCCTTCACGTCAGAAAGGAAGACCGGGACGCCCTGGGCGGAAAAGCTCTCGGCGAGGATTTGCAGCGTTACAGTCTTGCCCGTCCCGGTCGCACCAGCAATAAGCCCGTGACGATTTGCGTATTTCAACAATAGCGACTGCGGCAAAGAGTATCCATCGCCACCGCCGCCGACAAAAATCTGCTCACTCACCCAACATCTCCCATTTCAGCGCAACGCTCGCGGCAACAATACAAACTTAACCCCTTTGTGCCAGTCTGGAAGCTGTCCGGCAGCGCATTTCATCGCCCGGACGTACTTCCTCCCTGTAGTACTGGCCGCGCTGCTCTGGCGCGGCATTTTTTTACCAATTGGTTCAAAGACATATTCCCTCATCTTGACTGTTGACGGGGTAGTCCATTCCCCCTAACTTCCCCACAATTAAGTCGGCCAGTCCGACAGGGAGAGAAAAAAGGGAAAGGGTCCGTCAGGGCCCTTTTTCTATTTTGAACCGGGTGGATGGGATCGGCGGAATTACTCAGAGTTGATCACCCTTTCGGATTACGGGCCTGACACTTGCCCATCTCCATGGTAATGGGCCAGAAATGATGGCAGTCTTACAGGAGAAGAAATGTCAGACCTCTCTAAGTTCCTAACAGCGCTTGCAGTCGCTGCCTTGATGGTTTCCGGCCCGGCCAGTTCGCAAGACAGCGGTACAAATACGGACGGCGCGACGACGGAAGCAGCACCTGCGTCGCCCGCAAGCGACCTTGCCTTGGGCGAAGCGGTTCCCGACCCAAATGCACCCGGTACGCCCTATGTGAAAGAAAAACATGGGGAGTGGCAGGTACGCTGCATCCGCACCGAAGACGGCAAGGACCCGTGCCAACTCTACCAGTTGTTGAAAGATCAACAGGGCAACACGGTATCCGAGATCAGCCTCTTCGCGCTACCAGAAGGTGAACCGGCGGCTGCCGGGGCAACGATCGCGGTGCCACTCGAAACGTTGCTGACCCAGCAACTCACCCTCGTGATCGATTCCGGCCAGCCAAAGCGCTATCCGTTTTCTTGGTGTTCTGCCGCCGGCTGTTTTGCTCGGGTCGGATTTACTGCACCCGAAGTTGCAGCATTCAAAGCCGGTTCGAACGGGATTCTGACAATCGTCCCAGTCGTCGCACCGGATCAAAAGGTTGAATTGACGTTCTCGCTTTCAGGCTTCACCGCAGGATATGATGCAGTTGCCGCGTCCAATTTGAACGTCAACGCGCAATAGCCAATTGATCATCTAAAAGGCGCCGCCTCTTTCGGGCGGCGCTTAGCGTTCCAAACTCAGACCCGCCGCATCGCCAGAACGGCGTTCAGGCCACCAAAAGCAAAGGCGTTGGTCAGAACGGCATCAACCTTGGCCTCGCGCGCTTCATTCGGCACAACGTCCAAAGCGCATTCGGGGTCCGGCTCTTCATAGCCGATTGTTGGCGCAATGATCCCGTCCCGCAGCGCCATGATACAGGCCAGAAGTTCCACAGCGCCGGTGCCACCAATCAGATGGCCGTGCATTGACTTGGTTGAAGAAATCATCAGCTCGTCGGCATGGTGGCCAAAGACGTCCGCGACCGCGGCACATTCAGTCTTGTCGTTCGCGGCGGTCCCGGTCCCGTGGGCATTGATGTAGCCGATCTGATCACGGTTCAGACCCGCATCCTTGAGTGCCCCAGAGATCGCGCGTGCGGCACCCTGCTTGGACGGCATGACAATGTCCGAAGCATCAGACGTCATCGCAAAGCCAACCACCTCGGCAAGCATCGTAGCGCCACGCGCCTTGGCATGGTCGTAGTCTTCAAAAACGAAAACCGCGGCGCCCTCGCCCTGAACCATACCGTTTCGATTGGCGCTGAAAGGCCGGCATGCGTCCTTCGACATGACGCGCAGGCCTTCCCATGCTTTTACCCCCCCAAAGCACAGCATCGATTCAGAACCTCCGGTGATCATCACCTTGGTCATGCCCGAACGGATCATGTGAAAGGCCTGCCCCATGGCATGGTTGGACGACGCGCAGGCCGTGGCCACGGTGAATGACGGACCCTTTAGATTCCACTCCATTGAAACGTGGCTGGCGGCAGCATTGTTCATCAACTTTGGCACAACGAAGGGGTGTACCCGGTTCTTGCCCTCTTCGTAGACCGTCCGGTAGTTTTCATCCCATGTGTTGACCCCACCACCGGCGGTCCCAAGAACCACACCTGATTGCGTGGCAAATTCTCCCTCGAACGTAAGCCCCGCCTCTTCAACGGCCTCCTTTGCCGCGAGGAGCGTGAACTGCGTAAAACGGTCGTAGAGCGAAATTTGTTGGCGATTGAAATGGGTCTCGGGGTCATAGCCGTGAACCTGGCCGCCGATCTGGACCGAAAGGCGCTCGACGTCACGAATCTCCAGCGGACCTATGCCGCACCGGCCTTCGCGCATTGCCTCGAGCGTCGCTGGCACATTGTGGCCAAGCGCGTTGATCGTCCCCGCGCCGGTGATTACGACACGTTTCATGCTGTCTGATCGGCGACCAACTTCTCGACCGCGGAGACAATCGACGCGACAGAGCTGATATCGAAGTCACTTGCTTCAGGGTCATTCGCATTGAACGGCACCTGAATGTCAAAAGCTTCCTCGATGGCAAATATCGACTCGACCAACCCCATACTGTCGATCCCCAGCTCTTCGAGTGTCTGGCTCATCGATATATCCGAGACCTCTAAGATGGCCTGATCCGCAATGATCTGGATGACACGTTGCTTGACGGTTTCCGGCATCAGCTTCCCCTCATCTTGTTGGGCGTGACTTAGTCACTCTGCTTGGTCTTTGAAACCGATTTTTGCAGATTCTCGACAATGGCGAAAAGACGCGGCAGACGCCGAAGCGCTTTGTAGACCTCGACATGCGTTTCCATCTTCATTGCCGGATACCCCAAGAGGGCGCGTCCGGCCGGGACATTCGACAATATTTTGGTAGCCCCACCGGCAATGACCCCATTTCCAAGCGAAATATTGTCTGCGACGCCAACCTGCCCTCCCAGCACGACGTTGTCTCCCAAGCGAGCGGATCCGCCAACCGCGACATGAGCACACAAAAGGCAATTTCGCCCGACCTGCACGTTATGGCCAACCTGGACGAGGGCGTCGATCTTGGTGCCGTCTCCGACGCTGGTCGGCCTGATGGTTCCCGCGTCGACACTGGAATTGGCGCCAATCTCGACATCGTCGCCGATAAGAACACCGCCAAGCGATTGAATCTTCAGCCAGCTCTGACTGACGCCCTGATCACTGGCTGCGCCACCGAGCGTTTCACGCACCGTCTCGACAGAAGACTTTTCCGGCGTCACAAAGCTGAACCCGTCGGCACCGATGACAACGCCAGAATGGGCCACAAAACGGTCGCCTATCCGAGTATTTCGCCCGATCCGGGCCCCGGCAAGGATGATCGCTTCCCTGCCAATTGTGGTCCCACCACTGATACTGACGTGGCTGTCAATGCGACTGCGATCGCCCACCACCGCACCCGGACCGACAACGACATAGGGACCCAAGTCAACACCGCTGCCCAGACGCGCAGTCGGATCGACGATAGCGGTGGGATGAATACCCGATGGCAAGCTCGGGCCAGGGTCGAGAAACGATGTCAAACCCGCCAAAGCGAGACGGGGACGATCCACCAGCACGGCAGCCTTAAGGCCGAGCGATTGCCAATCCATACCGCGCGCGAGCAGCGCGCAAGTCGCATCACCCTTCTGCAAATCCGCCGCGTAACGGGGTTCCATTGCGATGGCGATTTGCCGGCCATTGGCGCTCGCCGGCTCTGCGGCACCGGAGACCTTGAGACCGGTCTCTCCAACCGCCTCTGCGCCCAGTGCCTTCGCGATTTCAAGAATGGAATAGCCGTTCATCAAAGCCCCCCAATGGCAGGGACGACAAAGCGCCCCCACTACTGGAAAGACTTAGCTTTGAACGGCCCGCAATACCACCCCGGCCTTCTGCAGTTCGCTGAAGATGTGCGCGTCGCGACCGTAAATGTCCCTGCGGTAGTTGATCTGACCTTTTGAGCTGGTGAAGGCCGTTCGGTACACGAGATGAACCGGAATCGGAGTTTCAAGCGGCAGGACCGTCTCGACACCGGTGGCCAACATGGACTTGAACAGGCCTTGAGGGTCATTGGTTTGTTTTGCCAGCAGCGCATAGGCGAAATCGAACGGATCTGCCAAGCGGATACAGCCATGGCTGAAAGCGCGCACTTCGCGTCCGAATAGATTCTTGGACGGCGTATCATGCAGGTAGATATTATATTTGTTGGGGAACATGAATTTGACCAGCCCCAAGGCATTCCCGTCAGAGGGCGGTTGCTTCATGTCGAAGGGAAAATTCCGTGCATTGAATTGAGTGAAATCCACTGACGAGCGGTCAACGGTCTGGCCTCGGCTGTTGATGATCCGCAAATGCCCTGCAGCATTGGGGTTTTTCTGCAGCATCGGCAGGTATTCCTTGACGGTAATCGAACGCGGAACGTTCCACGTGGGGTTTATGACCATAAACTCCATCATGTCCGAGAATTCCGGGCTGCGCTGGTCGTTTCGGTTGGCGCCGACTACCGAGCGCGTCTCGAATGTCACCTTGCCATTGTCGACGATACGGGCCGTGAAATCGGTCAGGTTGACCCAAACGTGGCGTTTGCCTAACGGCATGTTGATCCAGCGTTCGCGCTCCATAGCGACGACAATCGAAGCCAGACGCGCCTCGGGCGAGACGTTGATTTCGGTCAGCGTCCCATCTCCTGCGACTCCATCGGGGTTGAGCCCGTTTGCCAACTGAAACTGCTGAACCGCCGCCTGAAGGTTGCCATCATAGCTCTGCCCCGCGCTTCGCCGCATATAACCCATTGCAATTAATCGATTACGAAGAGAAACCACAGCAGGTCCGGACATACCCGGCTCCAGCTTATTGGCGTTGACCTTTGGTCCCCATCCACCGCCGCCAAGCTGTTTTTCCAACTCGAACTTGGCCTTCATAAGTCGCGTGTATTCCGGTGAAGACGGCGGCAGCGATTTGATGAACCCGGCGGGGCTGGACTTTGCGAAAGCCACCAGCGTCTGAGTCCGCCCGCGATATGGCACCTGCATCACCAATCCCGGATCGATCTTGCCGGGTGTGAGAATGCCCGTTTGAACGTCGGTTGCGTATTGCAGGAACAACCGGCTGAGTTCCACTTCGATCCGACCCAAGTCACGATCGGACTTCACCGCTCGCAGATTAGTCTGAAGAAATTGAACGTCGTAGCTCTTGGTAGGAAGTCCATGATCATCTGCCGATGCCAGCGCCTTCAGCAAAGCCGAGCGTCGGGACTTGTCCTGACTGCCGGTTCCGGTCCAGATCGGTTTGTAGCCATTTGCCTTGTAAAAGGCTGCAATGCTTGCGTCGCTGGACGAGGCCTCTGCTACTGCCTGCATGAACGCGGTCACCTGCGCCTGCGCCATCGAACCCATCAGGCCCGCGCTCAGTGCCAGTAAAAACACAGCTTTGCGCACAGATGCAGCGGCAGTCCGTTTCACCAAAATCATCTCACCAATCCCGTAATCGCGCGAATATCAAACCCACGCTTATTGCAAAATGGGGCAGAAATGCAGCCCGCCTTGATCACAATCGCGCAATGTTCCTGTTCTGTCGCGCCTCTGCAACGCCTTTCGCACCCAAATCCGCACGAGGGGTCGTTTACCTCTCGTAAAGGCATTGTCAGCAGAATCTCGCCTATTTTGCCGATCAGGCCTTACTATCCCCAATCTGATCTTCCCCGATGAATCCACATATGGCATAAAAGACCTGCACCTGGGGATGAGGTGAAAAAAACTCGCTGGCAAGCGGGTACAGGCAAGCGACGGGACACGCAGAGATATCATGACGAACTCCAGCTCAGTGGGCCTCTCGAGGCGTGGTTTGCTTGGTGCATTCGCGGCGACTGTAGTTGCTGCTGCGCCTACCTATTCAAATGCATTCGGACTCCTGCGTGGCGCAGGGGACATCCGCCGTATCCGAATGTATTCCGGGCGAACCGGCGAAAGCATGGATACGATCTATTGGATCGAGGGCGACTACATCAAAGACGCCCTTAAAGAAATCAACTACTTCATGAGAGACTGGCGAACAGACCAGACCATTTCGATCGATGCGCGCACCGTCGACATCATGGCAGCGTCGCATTCTTTGCTGAATGTGAACGAACCCTACATGCTGCTCTCTGGTTACCGTTCCGCCCAAACCAACGCCATGTTGCGCTCTCGGTCGTCCGGTGTTGCTCGGAATTCACTTCACATCAAGGGCCAAGCGGCTGATTTGCGACTAAAGTCGCGGTCCGTTTCGCAGATGGCTCAGGCGGCTGTATCTTGCGCATCTGGTGGAGTCGGCACCTATTCCAGATCAAACTTCGTGCATATGGATTGCGGTACCGTTCGCAGCTGGCGCGGTTAAACAGAAGTTTATCGGATGTCCCAAGCGCCGCAGTTTGCGGCGCTTTTCAATTCCTAAATGCACAACTTAGCTGAACATTTGTTAGGCTGTCCGGGGGATAGCCCCAAATTGGACTTTGCAGTCCTGAAAGCAGCCGCTAGCAAGGTTCAAACAACGATAAGGGCTGTATCATGCTGCAGAAAGCTGCGTCTCTCTCTCGCCTCGGAACCGAATCCGCATTTGAGGTTCTGGCCCGTGCGCAAGCTCTTGCGGCACAAGGCAAAGAGATCATCAACCTCGGTATCGGGCAGCCCGATTTCCGCACGCCCGACCATATCGTAGAGGCAGGCATCAAAGCGTTGCAGGACGGCCATCATGGATACACGCCTGCCAACGGCATCCCTGCCCTTCGCCAAGCAGTTGCCGCCGACCTGCATACACGTCACGGAACCGAGGTGAACCCCGACAATATCGTTGTCGTACCGGGTGGAAAGCCGACCATGTTCTTTGCCGTCTTGATGTTCGGTGAGCCCGGAGCCGAGATCATGTATCCAAATCCGGGCTTCCCGATCTATGAATCGGTCATCAAATATTCGGGCGCGACACCCGTTCCAATCGCGCTGAAAGAGGAAAATGGCTTTGCCTTTGATGCCGATGCACTCCTTGCCCAGATTACGCCAAGGACAAGGCTGATCATCATCAATAGCCCTGCCAACCCGACCGGCGGAGTGACTCCGAAGGAAGAAATTGACAAACTTGTCAAAGGATTGGCCGATCATCCTGACGTTGCCTTGCTGTCTGACGAGATCTACAGCCAGATGCTCTACGATGGACGTCAGCACGTCAGCCTGTTGCAATATCCGGAGATCCGTGACCGTTTGATCATGCTTGATGGCTGGTCAAAAACCTATGCGATGACCGGATGGCGTCTGGGCTATGCCGTATGGCCAGACGCCTTGGTTGCAGATGTGACCCGGCTCTGCATCAACGATCATTCTTGCGTCAACGCTGCAACGCAATACGCTGGCCTGGCCGCGCTTACCGGCCCCCAGGACGCGGTTCATCAAATGGTTTCCGCCTTTGACGAGCGCCGCAAGATCATCGTCCGAGAACTCAACGACCTACCGGGTTTTCGCTGCGCCGATGCCGCCGGTGCCTTCTATGCCTTTCCGAACATAGAAGGCACTGGCCTGACGTCACGACAGGCTCAGGACCGCTTCCTGACTGAAGCCGGAGTCGCCACGATATCGGGCACAAGCTTTGGCGCCTGGGGAGAAGGCTATGTCCGTTTCTCTTACGCGAACAGCTCCGAGAACATTCGGGAAGCCATCCGGCGGATTCGCTCCATACTGTGACCCACGCCGTCGCATCATGCGGCAGCATTGCTGACGCCGTGTCGCTTACAGACAGGACAGTAGGTTCAGCATCGGGATAGGACCCAAAGAAAACGGGGCCTCGATGACAGTCATTACCTCTACTTCGGACCGGCCGGGTTTGAGCATTGCTTGCGCCCTTGGTGCGTCGCTTGCCTTTTCCATAAATGACATCACCGTCAAATCGTTCAGCACAACGCTCCCTCTTCATGAAGTCGTGTTGTTCCGCTCGCTCATCGGATTGTCTCTGACATTGGCGATTTTTGCTCCCGGGATGGGGCTGGTGCAGATCTTCCGAACCCGGCGTCCATTTGCACATGCATTCAGGGGCCTTTGCGTTGTGCTTTCAAATTTCGCGTTCTTCGCGGGCCTCGCCGCGCTGCCACTGGCGGAAAATGCAGCAATCTTCTTCGTTGCCCCACTCATGATCACCGGCTTCTCAGCGATCATCCTGCGGGAATACGTGGGCCCCCGGCGCTGGTTCGCTTTGATCGTCGGCCTCATCGGCGTGATGTTGATCGTAAAACCGGGCACAGCGGCATTTCAATGGGCGGTTTTACTTCCGGCCTTTTCGGCTGCAGCCTATGCCGGGCTTCATACCATGACACGCAACATGGGACTCGGTGAATCCGCCGTAACCATGTCGGCTTATATCCAATTGACCTTCATCATCGTGTGCGCGGCAATGGGGTTGCTCTTTGGCGGAGGCCAACTGTCGGGCAGCGGCGACCCGTCGCTGGAGTTCGTGTTCAGGGCCTGGGCCTGGCCCAAGCCCGATGATTTCTTACTGTTTCTCTTGGCCGGTGCCTGCAGTGCCGGTGGCGGCTATCTGATCGGTCAGGCCTACCGCAACAGCGCCGCAGGACTGGTTGCACCATTCGAATACACGGCGCTGATCCTGGCGACCTTCTGGGGCTATGTCATCTGGGCGGAAGTCCCCGACCTGATTTCAGCCTTGGGCATCGCTCTGATCCTGTTTTCCGGGGTCTTTGTCGCGGTGCGAGAGGCTCAGCTAAATGCGCCAGCAACGGCCAAACGTCTCTCGGCGAGGCGCTAAACACCATTCGCTAACGAAAAGCACTTTGTCTAAACGGCCTGATTGGCGCACCCGAGAGGATTCGAACCTCTGGCCTCTGCCTTCGGAGGGCAGCGCTCTATCCAGCTGAGCTACGGGTGCCTGCGGCGCGGTATAGGACAACCGAAACGCCATCGCAATCCGAATGTTCGCGCTTGGCTTGGACCGTCTCGCTCCGCTTCGAGTCTACAAAAAGAGATCGTGGCAAAGCTCCAGAGCATCCGCCAGGGCATCAACCTCGGCTTGCGTATTATAAAGTCCGAACGAGGCACGGCAGGTCGCGGTAACGCCCAGATGCTGCATCAGCGGCTGCGCACAGTGATGTCCGGCACGAACAGCGATGCCTCGCTTGTCGAGGACCGTAGAGATGTCGTGCGCATGCACAGGCCCATCCATCGTGATCGAAAATATCGCGGCCTTGCCCGGGGCGTTGCCCTGCACCTGCACCCAGTTCAGGCCGCGCAACTTCGCCTCGGCGTATCGACACAAGCGTTCTTCGTGCTGTGCAATCGCCTCCATTCCAATACCGTTAATGTAATCCAGCGCAACACCAAGACCGATCATCTGAACGATACCGGGTGTCCCCGCTTCGAACTTCATCGGCGGGTCATTGTAACTCACCGTCTCTCGCGTCACTTCCCGGATCATGTCGCCGCCCCCCAAGAAAGGGCGCATCTCATCGAGCCGTTCTCTTTTGCAATAGATCGCCCCGGACCCCGAGGGGCCGTAAAGTTTGTGGCCGGTGATCGCGTAGAAATCGCAACCGATGTCCTGCACGTCAACCGGCATGTGTACTGCGGCCTGGGACCCGTCAACCAACACAGGTATGCCTCTGGAATGCGAGGCTGCCGCAATCCCCTTAACATCAACCTTGGTTCCCAACACATTGGAAACATGTGTAATTGCTATCAACTTGGTCCTGTTCGAAATAGCATCAATAACCTTTTGGTTATCAATTGCCCCGGTCGCATCAGGTTCAACCCATTTGAGAACCACGCCCTGTCTTTCCCTCAGGAAATGCCACGGGACGATGTTGGCGTGATGCTCGAGCACCGACAGGATGATCTCATCGCCCGCCTGCAATCGCGGCATCGCCCATGCATAGGCGACCATGTTGATCCCCTCGGTCGTGCCCGAGTTCATTATGATCTCGTTTTCGGAAGCCGCGTTCAGAAAGCGCGCAATCTTTCCCCGCACGGCCTCATAATTCTCGGTCGCAAGATTAGAAAGGAAGTGCAAGCCCCTGTGAACATTGGCATACTCCATGGAATAGGCATGCGAGATTGCATCAATCACAACTTTTGGCTTCTGCGCCGAGGCCCCGTTGTCAAGATATACTAGGGGCTTGCCGTTGACCTCCCGACTGAGGATTGGAAAATCAGCGCGGATCTTGTCGATGTCATACATGCGGAACTCCGGGAACGATCACTCCGAGGAACCCCAGTAAGATCGATAGCATAATTGCGAAGGCGAAGAGACACAGGAAAACCCCAAGGAAAACCGAAATCGCCGATCGGAAACCGTGTAGCTCCATGATGAATTGGGTGAGCAGCCAGAAGAAAAGCACCAGGCCCACTATCCCTAGAAGAAAAGCAAACAACGGAGAGACGGCGAGCAGCAGGATCTGTAAGGCCTGAAGGCAGATCATGACAAATTGCAGCCAGACGACGATTGCTATGGCGCCGTCTAAATCTCCGCGTCCACCGGCGCGGCGGCCAACACCATCCACGGCAAAGACCGCAAACAGCATCAATACGAGTTGAACCATTGCCAAGACGAAAGGCGATACGGAAAAGACGCCGAGTTCGGCATCGGAGCTTCCAGAGAGAATGCTGGACAGCTTCGCCAGCAACGTGCTCAGGACAACGGTGAGAAACAACAGGTCCCATCGCTCGCGCCGCGTCAGCGACATGTCTAGAGCCATCCGCGCGCCCGCACGAGGGTCACGGAGTGTCAGCAGCACCGCATTCACAAGACCATTGATAGAGAAATTCATAAGGCACTGTCCCCGCGTTCGGCTTCGTAGAGCGACAATAGCCAGATTGCGAGGAAACTGGCGAGCGCCACTGCGCCAGTCAAGACCTTCAGTGCAGTCGCGCCATCAAGCCCCGCCACCAGCCCATTCACAAGCCAAATCGGGGAAACCACCAAGAGAGACCAGAATAACGCAAGGCGAGCAGAGTACCAGTTGCCCTGCCCACCTGCGAGCAATGCCAGAAGATGGGAAACCGCGGCAAGGGCATATAGCCCCAGCGGGGCCAGGAAGACCCAACCGAGCAACGCGCCGCCGATCATGACCTCGTAGGGAATAGTCGGGTCAAGTGCGGCTTCGCGTGACAGGCGCGGCCATTGCGCGATAAAGATCAACCCGCAAGCCAAGGCCATAAAGACAAGCGCACGGTCTTCCCTCTGGCCAAAGCCTAACTGCTGTCGCATCGCTTGCCGCGGACGCCGCCAGGCTCGCACTATGTCGCCAGTCACACCCATCAATGATGATGGCGCTTGAGCCAGCCATCGAGCCGCGACAGGATGTCGGCAGCAATCGAAGGATCCTCGATTTCGTCGATGGCTTCGGCCAGGAACGCAAGAACCAGGAGATCCTGCGCCTGGGCTTGCGGAACTCCGCGAGAGCGCAGGTAGAACAGGGCATCTTCGTCAATCGCGCCCGAAGTCGAACCATGGGAACATGCCACGTCATCGGCATAGATTTCGAGTTCCGGCTTTGCCAGAAACTGAGCGTCTTCATCCAGAAGCAACGACTGGCTGATCTGATACCCGTCGGTCTTCTGCGCGTCGGCCTTCACTAGAATCTTGCCTTGGAAGACCCCCGTCGCACCATTGCGCAGGACTTTCTTGAACACTTGGCGGCTTTCGCAGGCCACCGCGTCGTGGGTGACGAATACGGTGTCGTCATGGTGGAAATCCCCATCACCAACAGCCGCGCCTGCGACATGGGCCACCGCATTGTCGCCTGTCAGTTCAATGACGGCCTCGTTTCGGGTCAGGGCTCCGTTCACACTGAGCGTGAAGCTCTTGAACGTACTTTCTCGACCGAGCCTTGCGAAAATATGGGTCGCGGCGCGGCGTTCGTGGTCGCGTCCCTGTGCACGGACATGGTGAAAAGACCCGCCATCCGCGACATCGACTTCGATCACCTGATTGAAACGCGCAGAGGCGGGTCCATCTTCGAGCAGGGTCAGGTCAGCGCCCTCCTCTACCCTGATCACATGATGAATCACTGCGTCCGAGTTCTCTGAACGACGGAGATAAACCAGAGATACCGGACATGCGGCGGCCCCCGTCACCCGGATGACAACGCCTTGGTTGGCGAAGGCGCTGTTAAGCGCTGCCAGCGGACGATGCACGGGCGACTGTCCGCGCGCCTCCAACACCCCGTAGAGATCGCGCGCCCAATGAATATCGGTCGATGTGGCGTCTGTAAGTAGTTCGATCTCCAGACCTGACCTGTCGAGATCATCAGAAGCCGCGGCGTCAAAGACGCCGTCGACGAAGACGATCTTGAGGCGATCAATCTCTGCAAATATCGGGGGTTCTCTGGTTTCCAGAACCGCGGCGGGGGGCGCATCCGGTTGCACAAGCGTCGCCGGGTTCGTGTATTTCCAATATTCGTCCCGTCGTCCGGGAAGACCCATTGCCTGAACGCGCGAAAGCGCATCCTGGCGTGCGACTGCCGCCCAGTTTGCCCCTTTCGGCAAGCTCAGCGCGGCCAGACGGGCCTGTGTCGCGTCCAGTTTCGCTTGCGGCACTCCCATCAGGCAGTCTCCTCCAGGATACCGGCATAGCCGTTTGTCTCGACTTCCAGAGCCAGTTCCGGTCCACCCGTTTTTACGATCCGTCCGTCGGCCATGATATGGACTACGTCGGGCTGAATATGGTCCAAGAGCCGCTGATAATGCGTGATGACAAGGAATGACCGCCCCTTTCCGCGCAACGCGTTCACTCCTTCGGCGACCAGTTTCATCGCATCCACGTCAAGACCGGAGTCGGTTTCATCAAGGATGCACATCTTCGGTTCCAGCATCGCCATCTGCAAGATTTCGTTGCGCTTTTTTTCACCACCCGAGAACCCGACATTTACCGGACGCTTCAGCATTTCCGCATCAATCTTGAGCGATTTTGCCTTTGCGCGCACTTCCTTGAGAAAGTCAGCCGCGGACAATTCTGGTTCCCCTCGCGCTTTTCGCTGCGCATTCACGGCCGTGCGAAGAAAGGTCATGTTGCCAACGCCCGGGATTTCGACCGGATATTGGAAGGCAAGGAACAGGCCTGCCGCAGCGCGTTCCTCGGGCTCCATCGCAAGCAGATCGGCACCGTCAAGCTCTGCCGTCCCGTCGGTCACTTCATAGCCGTCACGGCCCGAAAGCACATAGGAGAGGGTGGATTTGCCAGAGCCGTTCGGCCCCATTATCGCATGGACCTTGCCGTCATCGACGGTCAGATCGACGCCCTTGAGGATGACCTTGTCTTCCTCTTCCAGCTTTACATGCAAATTCTTGATCGTCAGCATCGGATATCCTTGCCTAATATTATCTGTAGTTTTGTCTCATGCCGGATGCCTTCGATCTCGGCACGCTGCGAATGAATTACCTGCGGTCGGCATCTTCGAGGCGCATTCATGCTCTCGCAAGATTTCGCATCAGCTGATGCCGGAAGGGTTTCGTCTTGCTTTGCGTCGATCTCATTGAAGACCGCTGTCTGACTTTGTTCTCTTGGCCCGTCAAGACCCGTCAATAACTGCAATTTCACGCTATTGGGACCGCTTTCGATTGAATCTGAATCATCCTCGGCCCGCAGGTCATCGCCGGGCCGGAGCTCCAGATTGTGCAAGCCTTGACACGACCTCGCCGCATCCAGATTTCGGTGGCGTTCCTGCACCGTGAAACCGCCCAATCGCCGGCTCGGCAAATCAACACCAATGCGATCAATGTAAATCCGATTGACCATTGGGCGCACAAACCTGTTCGCAATGGACAGTTCAAATGCCAAAGGGCGTCGTTTGACTGGCGCAACCGGGTCGGCCTTGGTGTCAACTGCAACAAGCGCGCCGCGCGGGGCCTGATCATGGCTCTCGTCACGGCCAGGGCCCAGGCGGATGGCGAGAGGCCGCCCGCAGTGCCAATCCCAGTACATCGCCGCTGTGCCCAAGACCACAGGACAGTGACTTCGAGGAACCTGCCGATCCTGTTGTACGCGATGAGTCGTCACCATCATGGCGTTACAGCCCTGACGGAACTGGATTTCGCAATACGTGTTGGAAGTCGGCGGCTTGACCCTAGTCGTAGTTCAATTCGATGAGTTGAGGCATAGCCGGAGCGTTTTGCGCGCTCTCGCCCACCACGAAGGAAACACCCCGGAACAGGATCGAATTGGCTTGCGTGGTCTCGATGACGTCGGTGACCCACTCCGGCGAGAATGCCATTTCGAATGCGCCCGGCCAGACATGCACCAAGTTGTGCATGATGCAGACCATTGCAAAGATGCCAATAGTCTTTGAGGTCTCCTGAACCTTGCCGGTCAAACGGAAAATCTGCTTCAGAACGAAACCGATCGCCAGCGCAAGACCGGCGTCGATTGCCATCATGATATCGGGATCCTCGCCCGTCAGCGACCCGCCCGAGATTGTGTAGCGCGCCCAACGCGAGATCAGAACCGCAAGCATCCCGATCAGAATTGCACCGACAATCGACAGCGGATAGCCGATGGTTTCGCGCGGCGACGGCAACACTGAAACCGCGCGGTGCTTCTTGCCATAGCGTTCCGAATCCTCTGCCGGTCCGACGTAGACCTGCCCCATCGTATTCGCTCCGCCTGCGGATATTCGCTTGAGCCGAGCTTCGAATTGGCTTTTCTGTCGGTCTGGGTCGATCATGGCGCTCACCCACAAGTTGAATTTGGTGGCAGTTAACCTGTCGAATTGGGCGGGAATTGGACACAGATTGGCCCATTTCGCGCTTAATGAAGTTTAAGGCATGATGAACATCCCACCACAGGCGCTGCCGGGAACGGCACTCGCCACGGCGCTGATCAGAGGTCCTGCAACGAGAATATCTCACATTTCTTCCCCGTCGAAGTAGCCGAGCGTGTCCTTGACCCGATGCACCGACTTGAGATGCGCATGCAGGAAATCGTTCCCTTCGCCGATGGCGATGGCGGCGAACTTTCCACTGTCGGGATATTCGCAGACCTCCGGGTCGATCATTGTCGAGATCGATATGTACTTGAGCCTCACTTTGCCGGTGTTGATAATCTGATGCGCGGTCTCAGGTCCGCCCGCGGGCGCGGCACAAAGCGACCCTGCGCGGATCGGATATTCATCGGCGCCGAAACGGTACGTCCCCTCACCTTCAAGAACGACGAACATCTCTTCATTGGCATGGTGGTTGTGAAACGGAAAGGCTCGCTTGCCGGGATCGACCTGCATATACATCGCCCCAAACTTTTTCGCACCGATTGCCTTGCCGAGCGGTGCAATCACGGATCCAAAACGGTTCGAATTTCCCGGCGCGTTCGCGAACGACGGCATCTTGTCAATGTCTGCGACCGGATTGGTCATAGGGCTTTCCTCTTGCTGCAAGACTGAACTTCCGACGGGACTAACCTCTAAATACAAATGCCGCGCCGATAGCAATGAAGCCAAAGCCGATCAGCGTGTTCCAGCCAACTGCCTCTTTCAGCCAGAGCGTCGAGAAGCCTGCGAAAACGATCAGCGTGATGACCTCTTGGATCGTCTTCAACTGGGCAGCCGAATAGACCGCGTGTCCGATCCTGTTGGCCGGCACCGCCAACCAATATTCGAAGAATGCGATGCCCCAGCTGATCAAGACGACTGCGACCAGCGGGGTCGCCTTGAACTTCAGATGGCCGTACCAGGCAAAAGTCATGAAGACATTCGACAAGGCGAGCATGGCGATAGGTGCAACGAAATTCACGATTTTTCATCCAACCAATCAGCCAACCGAACCTTCGAGCGAGATCGCGACAAGTTGCTGCGCTTCCATGGCAAACTCCATCGGCAGGGCCTGCAGCACTTCCTTGCAAAACCCATTGACGACAAGTGCCACGGCCTCTTCCTCGTCCATGCCCCGGCTGCGGCAATAGAACAGTTGATCGTCGTCGACCTTCGATGTGGTGGCTTCATGCTCGACGCGAGAGGAATTGTTCCGGACCTCGATGTAGGGGACCGTGTGTGCACCGCATTTATCGCCAATCAGCAGGCTGTCACATTGGGTGTAGTTACGACTGTTTTTCGCCTTGGGGTGCATGGAAACCAGCCCCCGATAAGTATTCTGCGCCCGTCCTGCACTGATGCCCTTGGACACGATCCGTGACCGGGTGTTCTTGCCCAGATGCACCATCTTGGTGCCCGTGTCCGCCTGTTGGTAATTATTGGCAATGGCGATCGAGTAGAACTCGCCCTGACTGTCGTCACCGCGCAAGATGCAGGATGGGTATTTCCACGTAACGGCCGAACCGGTTTCGACCTGAGTCCACATCACCTTGGCCCGCGCCTCGCGGCAGTCGGCCCGCTTGGTGACAAAGTTGTAAATGCCACCAACCCCGTTCTCGTCGCCCGGATACCAGTTCTGTACGGTCGAGTATTTCACTTCGGCATCTTCCAAAAGGACGATTTCAACTACTGCGGCGTGCAGCTGCGGAATGTCGCGCTTGGGTGCCGTGCAGCCTTCCAGATAGGACACGTAGCTGCCCTTGTCCGCGATGATCAGCGTGCGCTCGAACTGCCCGGTATTCTCGGCATTGATGCGGAAATAGGTCGACAGTTCCATCGGACAACGCACACCGGGCGGCACATAGACAAAAGATCCATCCGAAAAGACCGCGGAGTTCAGCGTCGCGAAGAAATTGTCCGACGCCGGCACGACCGACCCCAGATATTTGCGCACCAGTTCGGGATGTTCTCGGATGGCTTCCGAGATAGAGCAGAAGATGACACCCGCTTTCTTCAATTCTTCTTGAAATGTCGTGCCGACCGAGACCGAGTCAAATACTGCATCAACGGCGACGCGACGACCTTCTGCCGGAACATCTTCGGCCCCCTCGACACCGGCGAGGATCATCTGCTCTTTCAAAGGAATGCCCAGTTTTTCATAAGTCGCCAACAGCTTGGGGTCGACCTCGTCCAGCGACTTGGGCTTGACCTGCATGCTCTTGGGTCGAGCGTAGTAATACTGGTCCTGATAATCGATTTTGGGATAATCGACCATCGCCCAGCTCGGCTCTTCCATCTTCTGCCAGCGCTCGAACGCCTGCAGTCGCCACTCCGTCATCCATTCGGGTTCTTCGTTCTTGCCCGAGATCAGTCGCACGATGTCGGCATCCACGCCCTTGGGCGCATAGTCCATCTCGATCTCGGTTTCCCAACCGTATTTATAGCTTCCCGACAAGGACTTGACAGCATCGACTGTATCCTGATCAACGCCCTCTTTTACTTCGACTTTGTCCAAAGCAACCATGTCCTGTTCGCCTTTCCTCACGCAGCTCTTGCGCGAAACTTCCTGAATGCCAGACCCCATGCGTCAGCAAACCGCAATACTTCTTCATTCGTTGTGCCCGGTCCAATCGATATTCTGACCGCACAGCCGCTTGCTGCTGCGTCGTATCCCATCGCTTGCAGAACACGGCTGGCCCGGACCTTGCCAGACGAACAGGCCGAACCCGCCGATATGGCAAACCCCGCCAAGTCCATCTGCATCACTTGGGTTTCGCCTTTCCAGCCGGCGCTGACGATGCAGCTTGTGTTCGGCAACCTTTGTGAGCCCTGCCCGACAAAGATAGCGCCGGGAACCGCATCGGCAATCGCCGCTTCCATCAAATCTCTTGTTTCCGCAACCTGATCAAAAATTCCGTTCGCCAGATCGTGCGCAGCCGCCTTCGCTGCCGCCCCGAACCCGGCAATGCCGATCAGGTTCTCCGTTCCCGACCGGCGTCCCATTTCCTGTCCGCCGCCCCGGATCCGAGGCTCGAAGTCTGTACCCTGCCGCAAGACCAGCGCCCCGACGCCCTTCGGCCCACCCAGCTTGTGTGCCGAAATGAGCGCCATGTCGGCCCCCAGCCAGTTGAACGCCACCGGAAGCTTGCCAAACGCTTGCGTCGCGTCGCATACCGCCAATCCTTCCGGCAGGTCTTGCACCACCCCGGATTCTGAATTGGCCAGTTGTAGCGCGGCATTTTCCGGCGCATCCACCGAAACCTGGCCGTGGCCATCCACGGGCAGATCGACGTTGCACCATGCTGTCACGGCATCATGCTCAATAGCGGCGCAATGTAGCCCACGCCCGGCCAGCGCCAATGCCGCAGCTTCCGTTGCGCCGGAGGTAAAGACAACATCAGCCCCATCCGCCCCGAACGCCGCGGCGACATCGGCACGGGCCCGTTCGATCAGGGCCTTCGCGGCACGGCCTTCCGCATGGACGCTTGACGGATTGCCAATCTCATCCATCGCGGCAGCCATCGCTGCGCGGGCATCGGACCGCAACGGCGCGGTTGCATTCCAGTCAAGATAGACGCGTGCGTTCATGCGTCGTCGACCACAGTGAAAAGCACCGGCACCGCGGGACAGGGCGTCAGGTCATTGCCAACCACATCCGACAGACGTGTCTGGTGCAGAAACACGTAAACATGGGCGGATAGCCCTTCCCATAGGCGATTGGTTAGGGATTGCGCCCTCGTGCCCGAGACCGCGCCGGAGGCACCTGCACCGGTATGCATCGCGCTAACGGTTTCATCCACGGCCGCCAGAATGTCGGATATCCTTATTTCCGAGGGCGCCAAGGCAAGCTTGTAGCCGCCGCCCGGCCCCCGCACTGAGTCCACTAGCCCGGCCCGACGCAGCTTGACAAAAAGCTGCTCGAGATAGGGCAAGGAGATATCCTGTCGCTTGGAAATGTCACCAAGCGAGCTCAGCGTGCCTTCCCGCTGAGTCGCGAGATCGGTCAAAGCCACCATCGCATACCGACCCTTGGTACTCAGTTTCATGGCAATTGCCCTGTAAATTCATTGACGTTCGGCACCAGGAT
>JAHEAO010000040.1 GCA_024642725.1 Paracoccaceae bacterium
GATTTGAATTGCAGCCCATGGGGGGACAGCGCGGTCTCGCTTGGGCGGCGCGCGTCGATGTCGCCGAAGACTGGTCGCGAACAGGTTATTTTCGGACGCTGATGGCTTCGATATTCGACTTGCGATACCCCAGAGTGGCCGAGTTCCGACCAAATCTAGTTTCAATTCTTCTCACCCCCATACCGGCGCAGACCGGTTGAAACGAAAGGCAAGTCACAGATGCGCACCCATGCTCAGGCCGTTGTCATCGGGGGGGGCGTCATCGGTTGTTCGATCCTCTACCATCTTGCCAAGCTCGGCTGGACAGATGTGGTTCTGCTGGAAAGATCGGAACTGACCAGCGGGTCAACCTGGCATGCAGCCGCGAACATTCATGGCCTGCACGATGTGACGAACATCAGCCGCCTTCAGCACTACACGATGACTCTCTACAAGGAACTGGAGCACGAAACCGGCCAAAGCTGCGGGGTGTTTCAGCCCGGTTCGCTTTATCTCGCCCAGACTGAGGCGCGCGAGCATCAATTGCGGCTACAGGCGGCCAAGGCGCGGCGCTATGGAATGAATTTTCACGAGGTCAGCCGAAACGAGGCCGAGCGGCTTCATCCTCTGGTGGACTACGATGGTATCCGCTGCATCATGTTTGAACCCGATGGCGGCAATGTCGATCCGTCTGGTGTCACCAATGCCTATGCCGTCGGGGCACGTCAGCGCGGTGCGGAGATTCACCGATTTACGCCGGTCATCGGCACCGAGCCTCAGCCTGACGGCAGTTGGATCGTGCGCACGGAAAAGGGCGATATCCGGACCCCGTGGGTGGTGAATGCCGCCGGGCTCTGGGCGCGTGAGGTCGCGGCGATGGCGGGACTCGAATTGCCGCTGATCCCAACCGAGCATCAGTATTTCGTCACCGAGACGATTGCCGAAATAGCGGCGCTGGACCGCCGGTTGCCATCGGTCGCGGACCGGGACGGCGAGTATTATCTGCGGCAAGAGGGCAAGGGCCTGTTGGTCGGGGCTTACGAGAAAGACATGCGGTTCTGGGCAGAAGACGGCACGCCGCCGGGGTTCGGGCACGAGCTTTTCGCGGACGATCTGGAACGGATCGAGCCAAACATGTTGCGCGCGATAGACCGGGTTCCGGCCGTCGGTGAGGCTGGCATCAAGCGCGTGATAAACGGTCCAATGATCTGGTCGCCCGACAGTTCGGCGTTGTTCGGTCCGGTGCCCGAGCTGAACGGCTATTTCGCATGCTGCGGTATCATTCCCGGTTTTTCGCAGAATGGCGGCCTAGGTCGGCTTTCGGCAGAATGGATGGTTGAGGGCGAGCCGAGCCTTGACATGTTTAGCTGGGACCTCGCGCGCTATGGCAGCTGGGCCGGAAAGGCATTTACCAAGGCGCGGGTCGGGGACCAGTACGCCAATCGGTTCAAGATTCATTTTCCGTTCGAGGAGCGAGCGTCCGGCCGGCCGGTGCGGGTCCGCCCGGCTTATCAGATGCAAAAAGACTTGGGTGCGGTCTTTGGCCTCAACTACGGCTGGGAGCATCCATTGTGGTTCTCGGCAGAGGGAGAGCCCGAACGGGAGACCTACGGCTTCACTCGGCAAAACTGGTGGGAACCGGTGGGCCGGGAGGCGCGGATTCTGCGCGAAAAGGTGGGCGTCATAGATATTTCAAACTTTGCGAAATACCGGGTGAAAGGGTCCGGGGCAGAGGACTGGCTGAACGCTGTCTTCGCTAACCGGATGCCGAAAGCCGTCGGTCGCTCCTGCCTGACTCCGCTGATCGGAAAACGCGGTGGGGTCGCTGGTGATTTCACCGTTACCCGGCTCTCAGAGGATGAATTCTGGGTGATCGGATCGGGCATGGCCGAACGTTTTCATCAACGGTTTTTCAGGCAGGTTCCACTGCCGAAAGGGACGACCTTCGAAAGCCGGACAGAGGCCTTTTGCGGCTTCAACATCGCCGGACCGAAGGCGCGCGACGTCCTGTCTCGGCTTACGAATGCGGATCTGTCGACGGGGGCGATGCCGTTCATGCGTTCGGCCCGCATGGTTGTGGCCGGTGTTGAATGCCTTGCGATCCGTGTCTCATTCACCGGCGATCTGGGCTGGGAGCTGCATTGCGCCGAAGCCGACCAGCAGGCGCTTTACGCCGCGCTGATCGGTGCGGTGAAAGAGGCCGGGGGCGGACCAGTTGGATTGCGGGCACTTCTGTCGCTTCGTGTCGAGAAGGGCTATGGCAGCTGGGGGCGGGATTACAGCCCCGAATACTGGCCGCAGGAAAGCGGGCTCGACAATTTGATCAAGGCCGACAAGGACTTTTTGAACAAGGCAGCCTGGCAGGCCATCGCCGAAAATCCTGCGCGCGAGATCATGACGATGCTCGAGATCGATGCGACAGTCGCCGATGCCTCGGGTGGAGAACCGATCTTTCTGGCCGACGGCACGCCAGTGGGGCAGGTCAGTTCTGGTGCCTACGGATACAGTGTCGGCAAGTCGTTGGCGATTGCCTATCTGAAGTCCGGGTTGACCAAGTCGGGTGACACGGTGCATGTCGCCATTCTGGGGCAGGACCACACCGCGCGCGTGTTGGCGGAACCCCCGTTTGACGCCGCGGGTTTGCGGTTGCGCGCGTAACATTGGCTGGGGGAAGACATTGATGTTTGCTGCAAGGTCGGATTTGATCGAAGAAATACGCGACCGTTTTGCACATGTCGAAGCTTGTCCGTTCGGGGGCGCGCGCGTCTTTTTCGAGAATGCGGGCGGTGCGTTGCGGCTGAAATCCGTCATTGCGACCTCTGCGGCATTCGCCGGCTACCCCGACAATCAGGGGCGTGACAACCCGGCATCCCGTGCGCTGATGACGGCAATCGACAAGGGCAGGGCCGACATGCGGCTTTTCCTGAACGCATCAGGGGGGCAGATCTTCGTTGGCGAGAGCGGAACCGAGGTCTTGTTCCGTCTGATCCGAACCGCAGCCCTGGGCGCGCCGGAAGGCGGTATCATGCTCGGCTCGACGCTCGAACATCCCGCATCGCGCAGCGCCATGGCGCGCTGGGCAGAGGTCACTGGTCGGCCGCATGTCCTGGTGCCTCATGACAACGCGACCGGGTCGGTATCGCTTGCCGCCTACAAGGCGATGATAACGCCGCAGGTGCGGGTCGCGACGATTGTTCAGACCTCTCCGGTAACTGGCATGTCCGTCGATGTCGCCGCAATCGCGGCTGCGATCCGTGCGAAGTCACCCGATTGCCTGATCATCGTCGATGGCATTCAGCACGCAAGCCACGGCGGAATTGATTGCGCTGCTTATGACGCCGACGGTTATTCGGTTTCGCCTTACAAAGTCTTTGCGCGGCACGGCTATGGCGTCGGCTGGGCGTCAGACAGGCTGACCGCTTGCAGCAAAGAACAGATCATCGGCGGCGCGGCGGAGAACTGGGAACTCGGAACCCGCGATGCCGGGGCCTATTCCACCTTTTCCGACGTCGTCGATTATTTCGACTGGCTCGGTGCGCAGGTTTCGGAAGAGAGCAATCGGCGGTCCCGGATTGTCGCGGCGGCCAAGGCCATTCAGGACCACGAGCATGATTTGATCGGGGCGATGATCCATGGTCTGGGCAATGCGCGCGGACTGGCGGAAATGCCGGGTGTGACCCTGATTGGCGGCCCTGGAACTGAGGCGCGCGAAGGCGTCGTTTCTCTGGTTCTTGAAGGGATGGAGTCAGGCGCGCTCGTCAGCTTCCTTGGTGATCGAGGAATCCGGGTGCATATTCGCAACGACGACCATTATTGCGGAAACATTCTGAAACCGCTCGGCTTGGAGTCCTGCGTGCGGGTTTCTCTGTGCCACTATAACACCGAAGACGAAGTCACTCGGTTCCTTGCCGCGATGGAAGCGGCTGTCGCTTCGACCTAGGCGATCGCGCTTTCGAGTGTTACCAGGTGATTGTCCCAGGCCCGGGCGGATCTCTGATGCCAGACTGGTTGGCCATCCGATGATGCCAAAACGGTTCCGAAGCCGTCGGTCATCACCAGTAACGCCCCTTCGGAAGCCAAGCCGCAGACGTCGGGCCTGTTGATCTCAGAGATGAACCTGCCGTTGGCGTCGAAGACATGTACACGCCCGCCCTTGGGTGAGGAGATCGCGAATTTCGTTCCACTGTCAAAAGCGGCTACCGAGCCTGCGTATCCTTTGAGCCCCGCGTGAATCTCTTGGGGAGCCAAGGCAAGGGCGGCTGCAGGCTCGCCCAAGCGATGCAGCCCGAGCAGAGCCGGGGCATCATCGACCTGTCCCTCCCATTGCATGGCGAAAGCAACCCGCCTGGTCGCACTGATCGCCAGATGCCTTATCGAGGCCTGATGCACTTCCGGTGACAAGGTGAGCTGTTGTACGATATCGCCCTTGCGATCCAGATAGGTAAGATTCGGCGCCATCGTATCGAGGTTCAGTTTTTCGCGGTCGCCGGGGCCTGTGCGAATGCCCCCGTTTGCAACAACAAGAATTTCAGAACCGGGAAGCCTGCGAATTTCGTGCGGACCGATCCCTCCTGATGCGAATTCCCCGATCCGGCGATATCCGGCCGAACGAGACCAAAGACCGATCCGACCTTCGCCTGTTTCGGCGACAACTTCGGACGTAAAGAGCGTGTCTCCATCCAGCGAAAAAGCACCGTGTCCGTTGAATTCCCGACCGGTTTCCGTAGAAAGCCGGGTAACGATTTCGCCGTGCGCGCAATCTATTACCACCGCATAGATGCCGGGGCGACGCGCAAAAGCAACAGCTTCAGGTGCATCGGGATGGGCGGCAGCCGCGTGGCCGCGGGCGGGCAGGGGCACCCGAAAGCAATCCTGGCCGGTCGCTGTGATACCGAAAAGCGCGTAGTCACCGTTCGGCTCTTGGGCCGCCGCGACAAATGCTGGACTGCCTGCATCCGCCCAGCCTAGTCGTGGCAAGGTGCCCGCCGCAAGCAGGCCTGCCAGGAATTGGCGGCGAGCATTCATCTTCAATCTCCGTCGAGGGCATTGAGGCCCATGGTCACGCCGAGTGCGGCGCTGAGTTCTCGGTTCATCTCTGACCTCAGCAGTGCAAATGCAGATTGCAGCGCTTCCAACCGGAACCTCCGTATCGGGTTCTCGACCCCGGAGAAATCCGGGTCGTCCAGTTCTGCGGCCATCCAACCAATACGCTCGAAATCCTCGCGGGTAACGACGTTTGCAGCTGCGTCCGGGACCAGCGCACGGGCAAGCCGGTCATGTCCCGCGAGCGAAAGCTCGAGATTTCGCTGGCTGCGTCCCGAAAGACGCGACTCGGCCCGCAACGGGCGCGGCTTGTCGAATGTTCCCAAGGGCAAGCCAAGACGTTCGAGGACGTCGAATTGAATGCTTGTCAGCAACGCGGTGAAAACGGCCTGTCGCGCCTCCGTAGAGTCAAGAAAGCGTGTATTAGACGGCTCGCCGGCGGTTCGCATCACATCGGCGAATTCGTTCTGCCATTCGTTGTGAACCTCGGCAGCAATCGCGGCAAGGTCGGCACTTGCGGCGCGGACCAGAAGACAACCGGGATCACTTGGTCCATAGTGGTTGAAGTCCGGATCATAGAGCATTGTTTCAATGGCATAAAGCCCGCGCGCTGATACCGGCTCTTGATTGTAGCGGTCTGGGGTTGTCAAGATAGGGTCCTGACCCGAGAGAATACGAGACAATGCGCGCTCTCGGTGCCCGCGGGTGTCAGGCCAATAGGCAATCGCCTGTCGTCGGGCGGCATCTTCGAGCGGCCCGAACCGCAAGTCCTGAATGCCCAGCCAGGCATCCATTGCGGCATTCCACGCTGCACGCAGGGCCGGGTGTTCGGCGGCACAAGTCGATTTGGCGGCCTCGTTCAGCGCTTCCGCCCGCTCGGCGAATGCCGCAACGGCGGGCAGGGCAAATTCATCCACAACGCGGTCAATCACGCCATCCGCTTGTGCGTGAAGTGGCATCAGCAGGAAGACTACGGCCAATATGCGCATATCAAAGGCTTTCCAGGTATCGAATGAGTGCGTTTCTGTCGGTTTTCTGCAACGCCACCACCCCGTCGCGGGCGTTCTCAGCTTCGCCACCGTGCCACAGGATGGCCTCGAGCAGAGAGCGGGCGCGGCCATCGTGCAGAAATGTCGCCTGTCCAGAAACCTGCTCTGTCAGACCGATGCCCCACAGGGGGGCTGTTCTCCATTCCCTGCCGGTGGCGCGCCCTTCCGGGCGGTGGTCCGCGAGACCCTCGCCCATGTCATGCAGAAGAAGATCGGTATAGGGCCAGATCAGCTGGAAACTCTGGGCGACATCGCCGTCCATGCGCCCGGTGACAAATTTTGGTGTGTGACATGACGTGCATCCCAGGCCATAAAATACGACCTTGCCCTGCAAAACCTCCGGGTCAGCGGGGCCGCGACGTTCGGGAACGCCGAGGTTTCGGGCATAGAAGGTTACAAGGTCGAGTGACTCCGGGTTGACCTCAAGGCCAGTTTCCGCGTCTGCCCCGTCTGGAGCGGCAAGGCAATCCCTCTGCGCATCCGTGCAGTCGCCCGCCGAAGACGTGTGAAGCGGCGTTGAAAGGCCCATATCGCCCGAGAAAGCGCCCGCCGATTGCTCCTTGACGCTCGGCATCCCGGCCTTGTGCCCGAAACGGCCAAGCATGGGGACGCCAAATTCCGAAGACATCACGATGTTGGCCCGACCCGAAATACCGTCGCCATCCAAGTCATCAGGGTCGGCCAGCGAGAGGATGTCGCCGCTTGGTATTGCCTCGAGCAGCCCGAGCCCGATCATTTGCGGGGCGACGCGTGGAGAGATCATCAGGTCGGGCGATATCGGGCCGTAGGCCGGGTCGATGATGCTATATTCCGGCGATCTCAACGAAACGACATCCCCGCCTTCGAGCGTTACGGGAATCTCGGTGTAGCTGATGTGCATCTGGCCCTCAGCGGGAACGCCGGGCAGCGAGAAATTTTGGAGTTGCCTGCCGTATACAGGGTCCGGCTTGGAGCCGATCCAGTCTGCGATGGCCTGCATCTCGGTCGCCTTGTCCGTGGGCAAGGACAGCCTTAGGAACAGCGAAATGGCCGGTTCGTCGCTGTTCACCGGGGGATGTCCGCGGCCGTCTTTAAGATGGCAGAGCTGGCAGGCGCGGGCGTTGAATATCGGACCAAGTCCGTCAGATGCCGTGGTGGAAGACGGAGCAGAAACCCAGGGCCTTGTGAAAAGCCCGTTGCCGAGATTGAAAGTCATCCGGCCTTCTAGACCGATATTCGCCGAGGGATCTGAAAAGGCATCTGCATTTGTCCGAGCCCGCACGGTCGCCGCTCCGGCTGGCTTCGCCTCGAACCGCTCCGGCGCCGAGAAATCGGTCGTCGGCGCTGTCACCGCCGCGATGCGCGCCACTTCTTCAGTCGTGCGGGGCAAGAGCGGCAGCTGTAGATCGGCCAAATCCTGAGCCGCAAGCCCGACAGGTAAAACGGTGCAGAGCAGAAATGCGCAAAGGGCGCGGTGACGCGCCCTCAACTGGATTGGAATGGCAGGCAATTTCATTGGAAGACGTCTCCCGCTCCTTCCAGTGTATCATCCGCCTCCAACACGACCCCTGCAAGATCAAGAGCCGCAGACGCCCTTTCGATGGATCGCGATTGCGCGACCAGCCCGTCTATCAAGCTATTGATCAGTGCCTTGCCTTCATCGTTGCCGACTTGCAGCATCATGTCATAGGACATTCCGTCTGCGGCCCTTGCCCGAAGCGCGTCGGCAGCCTGAAGCGTTTCGGAAATCTCATGGTCAAGTGTGTTCGCGAGATTCGGGTCGACCTCTGAGATCGCATTCCGCAGGGATGCGCCAGAAACCACCGAGCCATCGATCCGCTTGTACTGGCCGCGATAGACGTTCTGAATGCCGAGAACATCGTGAAAATGGCTGTTGGGCGTATTATCGGAGAAGCAGTCATGCTCTTCTTCGGGGTCGTTCAAGATCAGACCCAGCTTGACGCGCTGACCCGCCATTTCACCGTAGGACAGGTTTCCCATTCCGGTAAGGATTGCGGCAAGCCCCGCATCCGGATCGGTCGTGATGGCGCTGCGTGCAGCACCTCCATCTGTCCACTGTGCTGCAATCCATTCCAGATCAGAGACGAGCAGATCGGTCGCAACGTTGAGGTATTCTGCGCGACGGTCGCAATTGTCTCCGGTGCAGCCCTCACCGACAACGAAGTCTGAATAGGGCCTTTGACCAGCGCCCGGCGCGTTGCTTGTCAGGTCTTGGCCCCAAAGCAGGAACTCGATGGCGTGATAGCCCGTCGCAACATTCGCTTCGTTCTCGCCCGCTTCCTGCAACACGTCGGAGAGCAGCTCTGCAGTAATGACATCCGCTTCGATTTCTCGACCGGACAGCGCGAAGCGCGGACTTGCGATCACGTTCAGTTCCGCCAGTTCGTTCTCTCCGGCGCCGAAATAACCCGCAGCGACATAATCGATCAGGCCTTCGTCAAGCGGCCAAGCATTCACTTTGCCTTCCCAGTCGTCGACGATCGGATTGCCAAAGCGGTAGACTTCTGTCTGCATATATGGGTCGCGCGCCGCCAGCCAGGCCGAGCGTGCGGCATCCAATGTGGATTCCGATGGCGAAGCTATCAGGCTGTCGACCGCAGCCTGCAACTGGCGTGCCATCGTCAGGCTATCGGAATAGGCCGCCTCGGCGATATCGGAGTAGGTTTCGACAACTTGGGCCCGGTCGCTGGCCCAGCCAGATACACTGGCGCCAAAAGTCGTCACAAGAATGATGCAACTGCGTAGCATGGTGTCCCTCATAGAATCATTTTATCCGTTGCCAAATTCTTTACTAAAATTGTCAGATATGTAAGCCCAACTAAAACAATCAGAAATAAAGCCGCGTATTGATTGTCTGACTTCGCCGGGCCGGATTGCAGGCCTTCCTCCCAAATTCAGAATGTCCAAGTGCGGCCTATTTCGAGTTCGCGGCGTGCAACGTTGGTACGGTGGCGCGGAGGGCCATGATGCGCGACTTGCGAATTTACGGGTCTGAGACGGCAAGAGGGCGCCGAGCTTGAAACCTAATTTGTCTGCGCCCGCGTCTTCATTGTCCTCAAGAGCTTTTCGGCAGACCCAAAGGCAAGGGTCCAGCCCAAGGACCCGTGGCCGGCATTTACGAACAGGTTCTTCGCCCCGGCCTGACCGATCATCGGTAGGTCGTCGGGCGTCTGGGGCCGGGCGCCGATCCAGATGTCTGGCGCGACGTCGAACGCCCCCGCGCGGGGCATCAGTTGCTGCGCCTTGTCCTGAAGCGCCTGCACATCGGCGGGCCGGGCTTGGAGCTTGTCCGAGAAAATAGCGTAGCCGGTGACGCGCAGGCGGTCACCCAGCCGGACCATGACGAATCTTCCGGAGGTGTCAGTGACGCTGAGGTTGGGCGGCGCATCGCCAAGCGGGTATGTCAGGGAAATACCTAGGATGCTGACAATTGGCTTTATGTCAGCAAATGATGACCGCAGCAGGCCGCTCGTGGCGCGCCCCGTTGCCAGCACGAAGACATCACCGCGGATGACATCCGCTCCGCACCGCAGGCCGGTGACGCGGGAGCCGTCCCGTTCCAGTCCGGTCACCGGTGTTTTGAAACGGATCGCGCCGCCAAGTTTGTCTTGCAGGATCCCTGCGAGTTCCTGACAGCATTTATGGCAATCGCCGACCTCGGCATCCGGCAAATAAACGGCCCCGGCGATTGGTCTTTCGGTTTGTCCCAATGCGGGTTCATGGCTGACGCATTCGTCGTAGGATAAGACCTCGTGCCGGCCACCGAACTGGCCCTGAAAATTCGCGGATCTTGCGGCCGCCTCCAAACCTTTGCCGGTCGCGTAGGTGACCAGTTTTCCGGGCCTGCGCCAGTCGATTTCCATCTGGTGCCGGGACCTGAAGTCTTGCATTGCGTCGCGTGACAGATGCGCCAGGGCGAGTAGACCTTCGGTATTTTTCTGCCAGGCCTCCTGCGTGCATTCACGCAAGAAGCGACGGGTCCAATTCCAGCGCGATGGATACGCCAGACCGTGCACCCGGATACCTTGCGATCGGTCCATCAGAGCCGCGGGCAAGCCGCGTAGAAATGACGCTGATCCCATCGCGCCGATCCGGTCGAACAGCAATTGCCCGGCGTTTCCCTTGCTGGTGCCATTTCCGGGCCCGCTGTCTCGTTCGATTACGGTGACCGCGTAGCCTTCCTCCGCCAGTCGACAGGCCGTCGTCAGTCCCACAATGCCGGCTCCAACGACGATGGCGGTCTTCACGGGTCTGGTCACAGGGCGGTCCTTCCAATGTCTTGGGGCGGTCGATGACGGATTGTTCAGAAATAGGTTCGTTTTTCTATCGGTGTTATCCGGATCGACGTCTTCAGAGCGTCGATGAATTTCGCCTCAGCACGATTGAACCGCTTCTTCGGGTTGGTCACCAGAAAGATGTCAACCATGGGCGGGTCGTCATAGGGGGGCAACCGCCAGAGTAGTCCGTCCCTGACGTCCCGCTCTACGACGTGAACCGGCAACGGGCCGATGCCGAGGCCGCAAAGGATCATCCGCCGCAGTTCTTCAAGCTGTGAGGAACGGCCCACGATCCGCTGAGACATCTCGTTCTGTTGGCGAAGCAAGGCCACGGGCCGCAGCGCATCGTTCAGATCGTCCGTTTCAAAAGAGACGGCGTCCTCACCCCGCAGGTCCTGAAGCCGCAGGTTCTTCTTTCCGAACAGAGGATGCGGCGGGCCGCAATAGAAACCGAAAAACTCTTTGTAGATGTTCTCGTAGTCCAGATCGGGTAGGCGACGGTTGATAAGGCAAATGCCAAGGCTGGCGGATTTATCCTGCACCTGGTTTGCAACTTCGGCACTGGACGCCGTCTTGATCGAATAGCTAACCTTTGGATGTTCCTTATAGGTTGATGCAAGCAAGTCGTCCAATAGCGGTGTGATTACATGGCTGGCGAGACAGATCGTTATGGCACCTGAAATCTCATCTGTTCCTGTCGTAACGGTCTCTTTCAGGCGCGCGACGCCAGCGTAGATATCAATGCATTCTTCATAGAGCCTACGGCCCTCGGCAGTCAGGCGAAAGGTGCCATGGCCGCGCTCGATAACCCGGCAGTCAAGTTCGTTTTCGAGGCGTTGAAGCGCTAGGCTTACGGCCGGCTGGCCACGCAACAACCTGTTTGCTGCGCGCGAAATGCTGCCCTCTTCAACGATGACGACAAATGTCCGCAGAAGGTTCCAGTCAAGATTTGAGACGAAGCGGTTATGGGAGCGGTTGGTCATTGCTTGAATTAATGGAGGTCATTACTAATATGAATTTCACTGATCTTCTGGGAGAATGCAATAGTCAAGTCAAGTCAGGTTTTGATGAGATGGGGGTCTTCGACTTAGGATGAGCGACTCGGAGCGAGCCTTGGAGCGGCGGCCGTGGATACTGCTGGCCCCGGCGCTTGTGACGATCGTGATGCTGGTCGTCGTCCCGATGTCTTTCATCCTTGTCTATTCGTTCTACGAGAATATCGACCTTGCAGTGGATCGCGTGGCATTCCAGTTTTCCAACTGGCAGGCGCTGTTTCTGGACAACTACTATCGGATCGCCATCTGGAAGACGCTGCGTCTGTCAGTCATCGTGACGGTGCTTGCGGCGGTCTTGGGCTACATACCCGCTTATTTCATCGCGATGACCAAGTTCCGGCAACGCTGGCTGCTGCTCTTGCTGCTGATCCTGCCCTTCTGGATCAGCTTCATCATCCGAACGCTAAGCTGGATTCACATTCTGGGCAATCAGGGCGCACTCAACGGCTTGCTGCAATGGCTGGGTGTGATCGATGCGCCATTGCAGATGATGTTCACTGAAGCCACGGTGATCGTGGGCTTTCTTCATGTGTTCCTGCCGTACATGATCCTGAACGTTTACGTCAGTCTCGAGGGGATCGACAGAAATCTCGAACCTGCCGCCCGAACTCTCGGTGCAACCCCTTGGCAGGCCTTCCTTGAAGTGACGCTGCCGTTGTCTTTGCCGGGACTGGCTGCGGGTTGCTTGCTTGTTTTTGTTTTGACGGGTGGCAGTTACGTGACGCCTTTGATCCTTGGGGGGCCGAGTGACTACCTTTTCGGCAACCTGATCCATGACGCTGTCGTCAGTGAACTGAACTGGCCGATGGGCGCGACGCTTTCTTTCACGCTTCTGGTGCTGCTTGGAGCCGTCGTAGTGGCTTACAGCCGCCTGATGGGTCTTAACCAGCTTTCCAAAGCGTTCCGTTAGGGGGTGATATGCGCGCCTGGGGATTGATCCGCCTATACACGATCCTGGTCTACGTGTTCATGTTCGCGCCCATAGCGGTCGTGCTGATGCTGGCTTTCAACAACTCGCAGTTTGGCGGCTTCCCGATAGAAGGGTTCAGCCTGCGCTGGTTCTACAAATTGGCAGAGAACGAGGCGATCGTACGAGCGTTCAAGACCTCCCTGTCGCTTGGTCTGCTGACGGCGCTGGTCGCGACGACCATCGGTATCCTCGCCTCTCTGGCACTGGTGCGCTACGAGTTTCGCGGCAAGGACCTGATCACGACAATGCTGATTTCCCCGGTTCTGGTGCCGGAGACGGTTCTGGCTGTGGGGCTGCTGATCTTCTTGCGCTGGCTGCATATGCCGCGGTCGTTCCTGCTGCTGTTGCTGGGCCATTCGATCATTGCGTTACCTTTCGTGGTACTTGTCGTTCAGGCTCGGCTGGTCGGGATCAAGAAGGAATACGAGGAAGCTGCCCGCAGTCTTGGCGCGAGCCCGTTCCAGACCTTTCTCACGATCACTTTGCCGCTGCTGTTGCCAGCTGTCTTCGCCGGGGCGCTGTTCGCGTTCACCATTTCGTTTGACAATATAACCGCGACGATCTTCTGGCGCCCGACAGGGATGGAAACGGTCCCGACCCAGATCTTCGGCATGCTGCGAAACTCCGTCAGCCCGGAAATCAACGCGCTTGGGTTCGTCATGATCGTCATTACCGTTGGCGTGCCGCTGCTTGCGGGCGCGCTGGCACGTTACTTCGCCAGAAAGAAAACCTAACTGGGCCAACGAGCCTGAAACCTCAACAAGGAGAGACTGAATGAAGAAGATCGACAGTACGAAGCGCTACGAAATCCTACGTGAAAGGATGGGCAATGGCGATGTTGATCGCCGGACGTTTATGGGCCTGCTGGGGGCAGCGGGCATCACCACCGGCGTAAGCGGCGGTATCATGGTCGGCATGGCGCAGCAGGCGCGTGCTGCCGGCACGACGCTCAACTTCGAAGGCTGGGGCGGCGTCGTCAGCGAAGCCTTGCGCAAGAACGCATTTGACCCCTACGAGGCCGCGACCGGCAACACCGTCGTGGATTCGACCTTTGGCGGCGAGAACGAAGTGCTGACGAAGATCAAGGCCGCCGGCAATACCGACGGGCACAACATTCTGCATTCGTCCGGTGTGAGCTGGTACCAGCGTTGGGTCGATGCCGGTTACGGCAGCGAGCTGAACGAAGCCAATATTCCGAATCTTGCGAATGTGATGGAAGCAATCATCGCACCGTTCCGCGCGATCACGCCGAACAGTCTGTCGGCGGTACCCTACGACTATGGCACCACCGGGATTGCGTACAACACCAAATATGTCACCAAGGAAGAAGCCGAAGCGCTCGGCGCCAACCTGCTGCTCAAGAAAGAGCTGAAGGGCAAGATCGGCGGCTGGGGGGATGCGGCCAACCGCGCCTGGTATGGCGCGTTGCAGTCGGGCCAGGACCCGAACAACATCGAGGATTGGGATGCAGTCTGGGACAAGGCGCGTGAGCATCGCGACCTTGTGCTGAAATACTGGAGCTCGGGTGCCGAACTGATGGATCTTCTGGCGAAAGAGGAAATCTATGTGACCGAAGCTTGGTCCGGCCGCGTGGCTGCGCTGCAGGAGCAAGGCCATCCGATCGCCTATATGGACCCCAAGAACGGTCTGGCCTGGATGGAAAGCATGTTCGTTCTGAAGGGCTCGCCGATGGCAGAGGCCGAAGAGCTGCTGAACTTCATGCTGGACCCGGCCACTTCGATCGCGGTGGCGGAAGGGCAGAAATACCCGTCATCGCTTGACCCGAACAAGGTCCCGATGACCGACGCAATCAAGGCGCTGCCAGCCTACGATCCCACCGGCAAGCTGGCAAATCTTGTGTTCCGCGACCCGGTGACCTGGAATCCGCTTGAAAAGGATTACACCGCCGCTTGGAACCGAGTCGCCAAGGGCGGCTGACGGTCGAACAAACGACGCTGCGGGCCGCAATTGTGGCCCGCAGTTTCCAATTGAATCCAAAGTGGGGCCGGATTGATGGCGGGCGTCGAGCTCAAGAATGTTGTGAAGTCCTTTGGCGCGGTCACCGCTGTCAAGGATGTGGATGTGACTTTCGACGAAGGATCCTTCACCACGTTGCTGGGGCCGTCGGGCTGCGGCAAGACGACGATCCTTCGGATGGTGGCGGGGCTCGAGGCCCCGACAGGAGGCGATATTCTGGTGGCCGGCAAACGCGTCAACGATGTGCCGATCCACAAGCGCAACCTTGGGCTGGTCTTTCAGAATTACGCGCTGTTTCCGCACCGGACCATCGGCCAGAATATTGCCTTCGGGCTCAAGTATCGCGGCGTATCCAAATCGGACGCCGCTACCAAGGTGAAGCGCGCGCTGGACATCGTTCGGCTTCCGGGTGTCGAAGATCGTTACCCGACCCAGCTTTCAGGGGGTCAGCAACAGCGGATTGCCCTGGCCCGCGCCATTGTCATCGAACCGGACGTGTTGCTTTTGGATGAGCCGCTTTCAGCGCTTGATGCAAATCTCCGCGAGGAGATGCGGGTCGAGTTGAAGGCCATTCAGCATCGTATCGGGGTGACTTCGATTTTCGTAACCCACGATCAATCCGAGGCATTGGCAATGTCGGACAAGATCATCGTGATGAGTGACGGAAAAGTGCAGCAGGTCGGTGCCCCGGAGGAGGTTTACAACAACCCGGCGAACGAATTCGTGGCAAGTTTTCTGGGGGCGTCCAACATATTGGATGTGACAGTCGCTGGTTCTGACCAGGATAGTATCGCGCTCTCGACGGCGCATTTCGGCACGATCCCGGTGCCGCGGTCGCGGGCAACGAACCTCGGCGACGGAAGCTCGGGGCGACTGGTCGTCCGGGCCGAAAAGCTGCAACTGGTGGTGCCCGGCAGCAAGGTGACCGGTGTCGGTGCAAAAGGCACCGTCGAAGCCGTCGACTATCAGGGCCAGATCGCCCGATATTTTGTCAAAGTCGGTGATCTGCAATTGCAGGCCATGAACATGATCGAAGGCCGCCCATTCGGTGCCGGCACCGAGGTTACCGTGCAAATCAATCCGCAGGACTGCTCGGTTCTGCCGGCCGAGGTGAAGTGAAATGCAGGCCAAGAGTCACCTGTTTTATCAAACTCGCAGCCGCCGCCCCATGCTGGCCAGGGCCAGTGGGGTGCATATCTGGGACGTGAACGGCAAACGCTATCTGGACGGGTCCTCCGGAGCCATGGTCAGCAATATTGGACATTCTGATCCCAGGGTGATCGAGGCGATGCGGCAGCAGATGGATAAATCGACCTTCGGCTACCGGCTGCATTTCGAAACCGAACCCGGAGAGAAACTGGCCGAGAAAGTATCGCGGCTTTCGCCAGCCGGAATGGAAAAGGTTTTCTTCGTTTCAGGCGGTTCCGAGGCGGTTGAAAGCGCAATCAAACTCGCGCGACAATACGCGGTGACGGTTGGGCAGGGGGCGCGCTGGAAAGTCATCTCGCGCAGTCCCAGTTATCACGGCTCGACGCTCGGGGCGCTTGCTTTGACGGGATATGCGCCGCTGACGGATCCCTTTCTGCCGATGATGCAGGCCATGCCTAAGATTCCTGCTCCACGCGCCTATCTGGACGGTCTCAACATGGACGACCCTGCAACGGGCCTTCACTATGCGGCCATGCTCGAGGCGAAGATCCTGGAAGAGGGCGCGGCAAGTGTGCTGGCCTTCATTCATGAACCCGTGGGCGGGGCATCGACCGGGGCCTTGGTGCCGCCTGCAGGCTACATGGCGGCGATACGTGAAATATGTGACAGGTACGGCGTCATTCTGATCCATGACGAGGTGATGTCAGGCGGCGGCCGGACGGGGCGTTTCATGGGTGCTGAGCATTGGGGCGTGGATCCCGACATCATCGCGATCTCGAAAGGGTTCGGAGCCGGCTACGCGCCATTGGGTGCGATGATTGCACATGAGCGGTTCATCGAGCCCGTGCTGACCGCCGGTGGCTTCATGCATGGACACACTTATGCCGGAAATCCACTTGCCTGCGCCGCCGGGCTGGCGGTGTTGGACGTCATCGAGGCCGACAATCTGATGGACAATGCCGCCAAAATCGGCGGCTTGCTGAAATCGCGACTGCAAGATCTGATGCAGCGCTTTTCCTTTATCGGCGATGTCCGTGGCGAAGGCTTGCTGCTGGCTTTTGAACTGGTTTCTGACCGGCGGACCATGGCGCCGCTGCCCAAGGCGATGTCGGCACATTCCGAACTGGTAGAGCTGGCTTATGAAGAGGGTTTGATCATCTATTCCCGCCGCACCCGGGACGGGATCGAGGGCGATCATTTTCTGGTCTGCCCGCCGATGATCTCGACCAAGACGGATGTAGAGGAAATCGTCGCCAAGCTGACTTCTGCGCTTGAGCAGTTCGAAGGCCGGGTCGGTGCGGCGCTGGCGCGTAGCGCCTGAAAGGATCGGCATGTCAAAAGTCATCATTTCCTGTGCTGTTACGGGCTCGATTCATACGCCTTCGATGTCACCGTATCTACCGGTGACCCCGGATCAGATCGCGGAACAGGCGATCGGCGCGGCCAAATCCGGCGCCGCGATTCTACATCTGCATGCGCGCGAACCAGAAACTGGCAAGCCATCATCCGATGTTGACCACTACATGGCTTTCCTGCCCGCAATCGGAGCCCAGACTGACGCGGTCGTTAACCTGACAACTGGTGGAAGTGCTGTCATGTCGCTGGAACAGCGCCTTGCTGCCCCGCTGGTCGCGAAGCCTGAAATGTGCTCGCTCAACATGGGCTCGATGAACTTCGCGCTTTATCCCATGCTGGGCAAGCGCACCGGCTGGCTGCACGACTGGGAAGAACCCTTCTTGCGGAATTCCGACGACCTAGTTTTCAAGAACACGCCAAGAGACATTGCTGCTGTCCTCGAGTTGATGGGGCGGGACCGGGGCGCGAAGTTCGAGTTCGAATGCTACGATCTTGGCCATCTTTACATGTTACGCCACTTCGTTGACCGTAGCCTCGTCGACGGACCGATCTTCATACAATTTGTCATGGGAGTTCTTGGTGGCGTCGCAGCGGGACCGGAACATTTGATCCACCTCAAGCAAACCGCGGACAACCTTTTTGGCGACAGCTACATGTTCTCAGTCCTGGCGGCGGGCCGCAAGCAGATGTCGATGGCTGCAACCGCAGCCGGCATGGGCGGTCATGTCCGCGTGGGGCTTGAAGACAACCTCTACATTGCCCGAGGGCAATTGGCCAAATCGAACGCCGAACAGGTTGAGAAGGTCCGAGGTATCGTCGAGGCCCTGGGGCGAGAAGTGGCGACGCCAGACGAGGCGCGGGCAATGCTGGGCCTGAAAGGCCGGGCTGAGGTTGCATTCTAGATCATGACCGGACCAACGATACGACTGGCCGAACGCGCCGATGCGCCGCGCCTGAACGCCGCCCTTCAGAAACTCTCGCAAACCATGGGCGACACGCATAGGGCCGATGATCTGGCGATCGCAGAAGCAGGCTTCGGGAAAACACCTGCTTTCTATGCGGAGTTGGCAGAGGAAGGTGACCAGATCGTCGGCGTGGCGGTCTATTCACCGTTGTTTTCCACGGTGCGCGGCAAGGCCGGGGTTTATGTGTCGGACCTCTGGGTTGATGAGGCCGCCCGCGGGCAACGGCTGGGCGTTCGTCTGCTGGAAGCCGTCCGCGACGATGCGAAGGCGCGATGGGGGGCGGGCTTTCTCCGGCTTGTTGTCTACGACGACAACCCGCGGGCTGTTTCGTTCTATGCCGGTCTCGGTTTCCGGTCTTCGACGGGCGAAACTGTAATGACACTTGAAGATGCAGCGCTGACCGCGATGGGAGAAAACCTTTGAAAGCCATATTTGACGAGCGGCAGTGGTTGCATGATCCAAAGAATTTCATGGCGAATGGTCGGCCGCTTCCAAACCCGGAACAGCCGCGCCGGATCGAGGTCCTGAGCAACGGTGCACGGGCGGCCGGCTGTGCCTTTCACGCTCCAGAAGACCATGGCGCAGGGCCGATCGCAGCGGTGCATTCGCCTGAGTATCTTACATTTCTGCAAACGATTCACACGCGCTGGAGCAGGATTGAAGGCGCCTCGGACGAGGTCATACCGAACATCCACCCGGACAGACGTACCGCAAGCTATCCCCGTTCTGCCGCGGGGCAGGCTGGATTCCATCAGGCCGATACGGCCTGTCCCATTGCAGCTGGAACCTGGCAATCTGCCTATTGGTCGGCTCAGACCGCACTTGGTGCAGTCGATGCGTTTCTGGCTGGCGACAGGGCTGTCTATGCCCTCAGCCGACCACCAGGGCATCATGCCTTCGGCGATCTTGCCGGGGGCTTCTGTTTTCTCAACAACGCGGCCATCGCTGCCGAAGCCCTGCTTGCCGCCGGTCGCCGTCCGTCAATTCTCGACATTGACGTGCATCACGGCAATGGGACGCAGGGCATTTTCTACCACCGCCGGGACGTGCTGACGGTCTCGATCCATGCAGACCCGGTGCGATTCTACCCGTTTTTCTGGGGCCATGCCGCCGAGCGGGGCGAAGGCGAGGGGCTGGGTTACAATCTCAATCTGCCAATGCCGCGCGGGACAACGGATGACGAATTCCTTGCTGTCCTGGAAGCCGCGCTGGATCGCATCGCGGCATTTGGAGCAGATGTTCTGGTGGTGGCGCTTGGGCTGGACGCGCATGAGAACGATCCGTTTCAAGGCTTTAAGGTTACAACACTCGGCTTCGCCCGGATAGCGAAAGCGATCGCCGCGGCCGGATTGCCTTCCGTGATCATCCAAGAGGGGGGCTATTTGTCAGACGACCTCGGATCTAACCTGACCAGTTTTTTGTCAGGGTTCCAATCGGCATGACCCGCACATCAGATGTATTGGTTATCGGCGGCGGTATCGCCGGCATCAGCGCGGCCGCGCGGCTTGCCGTTGACGCGCGCGTCATCGTGCTGGAGGCCGAACCGTTTCTCGGCCACCATTCGACCGGCCGATCCGCAGCGGTATTCATTCGCAACTATGGCAATGCAACGCTTCGCGCGCTCAATGCTGCGTCTGCCGCGTTCCTTGCAGAGCCGTCCGGGGTCGCGGACAGCACACTTCTGGCTCCGCGCGGCGAGTTGCTTATCGCGGAAGCGGGCGATGAAGCCCGTTTCGATGACTATCTCGCCGGCAGTGACGGCCTTGAAACCCTGACACCGGCGCAGGCCTCGGAACTGGTCCCGATCCTTCGGCCAGAGGCGATCTCTCGGGCGGTGATTGAATGGGACGCTCAGGACATCGATGTGGACCGATTGCTCTCAGGATTCGCCAAGCGTCTTCGATCGCTTGGCGGCGAGGTTGTCACCAATGCGCGTGTCCAAACAATTTCGCATACCAACGGTCAATGGGTCGTCAGCGTCGGCCCAGAGGAGTTCTCGGCGCCGATCTTGATAAATGCCGCGGGCGGTTGGGCCGACCAGATCGCAGGTTTGGCCGGTGTGCGAAAAGTTGGTCTACGCGCCCTGCGGCGCTCTGCGGTGCTCATCCCGGCACCCGATGGATATGACGTTAGGCACTGGCCGTTGTTCGCGAATGCAGCGGAAAAATGGTATGCAAAACCTGATGCGGGCAGGTTGCTGATTTCACCGGCTGAAGAGCATGAAGTTGAACCGCATGACGTGTGGCCGGATGACATGGTCCTTGCCGAGGGCCTTCACCGATTTGAACAGGCCGTCAATATATCAATCACCAGGGTAGAGCGATCTTGGGCAGGAATGCGCAGTTTTGTGACTGACCGCACACCGGTTGTCGGCTTTTCGCCGGACGCGGAAGGTTTTTTCTGGTTGGCGGGTCAGGGTGGCTACGGCGTGCAGACATCTCCCGCCCTGTCACAACTGGCGGCCGACCTTTGTCTAGGCCGCACGCCCTCGCTGAACCCGGAGGTTGTTGGCGCGCTAAGCGCGGGGCGTCCGGCGCTCATCGGCTGAACTGCGGCCTGGCCCTGCTGCCCGGAACGTCCTTTAAGCCTTAGGCACCACAAAATGCGCTCGGATTGACCTAAGTCAACACGAGGTCCGGGATCTCGGGGCAGACTTGCTGCCGGGAGGGATGCAACATGGTTTCCTGGCCGACGATTATCAAGGACAAGCAGACTCGGGCTTCTGCAAATGCACCGGACTTCGATGCGCTTCGCGAGAGCTTCACTTGGGACGACGCCCGACAATTGTTGGATGGACTGCCCGGTGGTGGCCTGAACATCGCGCATGAGGCGCTGGACCGGCACCTTGCCGATGGTCACGGCGATCAGGTCGCGATCCGCTGGCTAGGCCGCGACGGGAGCCGCAGGGACATAACTTACGGTGAACTTGCCTCCGATGCTTCGCGTTTCGCAAATGCCTTGGCAGCGCAAGGCATCGGTCGGGGCGCGCGCTTGTATTCGCTGCTGGGACGGGTGCCCCGCCTCTATGCCGCCGCACTTGGAGCCCTCAAAGCCGGGCTTACCTTCTCACCGCTCTTCGCCGCCTTCGGACCGGAGCCGATCAAGGCACGGATGGAAATCGGCGAGGGGAACGTCTTGGTGACGACGGCCGCGCTCTATCGAAAGAAGGTAGCGGCTTGGCGGCGCGATGTGCCTTCACTGAAGTTGGTGCTGATCGTCGATGACGATGATGTCCCTGATGGATGCCTCGCGCTTGAGCCTTTGATGGCTGCCGCATCGGATCAGTTTGAAATCGCCAAAACCGGCGCGGAGGACATGGCGCTTATTCATTTCACGTCCGGCACGACCGGTCGCCCGAAAGGCGCGGTCCATGTGCATGGGGCGGTCGTTTCCCATGCCGCAACCGGGCGCTACGCGCTCGACCTGAAGCCGGGTGACATCTATTGGTGTACGGCCGATCCCGGATGGGTCACGGGGACATCATACGGTATCATCGCCCCGCTGGTGAACCGGGTCACGATGATCGTCGACGAGGCCGAATTCGATCTGGAACGGTGGTACGGCATTCTGGAATCCGAGAGGGTTCAGGTCTGGTACACCGCGCCGACGGCGATCCGAATGCTGATGCGCGGCGGCAAAGAGGCCGCGAGCCGGTTTGATTTCTCAAACCTCAGGTTCCTCGCAAGCGTCGGTGAGCCGCTCAATCCCGAAGCTGTCGTTTGGGGAAACGAGGTTTTTGGCCGACCTTTCCACGACAACTGGTGGCAGACAGAAACCGGCGGCATCATGATTGCAAACACGGCGGCCATGGACATCCGCCCCGGGTCGATGGGCAAGCCGCTGCCGGGTGTTCAGGCCGGGATCGTCGAGCGGGATGACAAGGGCCTTCGCGACTGTGCCCCCGGTGAGATCGGTGAATTGGCACTGCGACCGGGCTGGCCGTCGATGATGCGCGCCTATCTCAACGAAAAGGCGCGTTATGACAAATGCTTCGTCGACGGCTGGTATCTTTCCGGCGATCTCGCGATGCAGGACAAAGACGGATACTTTTGGTTCGTTGGTCGCGCCGACGATCTCATTAAATCGTCCGGGCATCTTATTGGACCTTTTGAAGTTGAAAGCGCCCTGATCGAACATGATGCGGTCGCAGAGGCCGCAGTGATCGGTATCCCGGACGAGACAGCCGGCGAGGTCGTCAAAGCATATGTCGCGCTGAATCCGGGGTTTGAACCTTCGGTTGATCTGGAACGCGACATTCGCGGTCACGCCCGCAAGAAGCTCGGGGCCGCTGTCGCGCCGCGTGAGATCATCTTCCGCAAGGCGCTGCCGAAGACCCGGTCCGGCAAGATCATGCGCCGGCTTCTGAAAGCCCGCGAACTTGGTTTGCCCGAAGGCGACATTTCAACACTGGAGTCTGATGAAAAATGAAATCCGACACCAAACCACACCTTACCCGGGATCATGTGCTTGCGCTTCTCAAGGGGATGATCCGGATACGCCGTTTCGAGGATAAATGCGCCGAACTTTATACTCGTGAGAAGATCAGGGGATTCCTGCATCTTTACGATGGGGAAGAAGCGGTCGCGATGGGGGTCATTCCGGTGCTCGGGCCGCAGGACCGGATCGTCGCGACCTACCGGGAACACGGCCACGCATTGGCGCGCGGCGTCCCCATGACGAAGATCCTCGCGGAGATGTACGGCAAGTCCAACGGCTGCTCCGGTGGGCGCGGCGGTTCCATGCATATCTTTGATGCGGCGATGAATTTTTATGGTGGAAATGCGATTGTCGGGGGAGGCTTGCCGCTCGCCGCCGGGCTCGGGCTTGCTGATCAGATGAGGCAGGAAAGAAATGTTACTGCCTGCTTCTTCGGCGAAGGAGCGGTTGCCGAAGGAGAGTTCCACGAAGCCATGAACCTCGCCGAGCTTTGGGACCTGCCGGTCCTTTTCGTCTGTGAGAACAATGGCTACGCGATGGGATCTGCGCTGGCGCGGACCGAATCTCAGGTTGATATCCACGCAAAAGCCGCCGCTTACGGGGTCGAAGCCGAAGTCGTCGACGGGATGGACGTCGTCGCGGTGGAATCCGCAACGCGACGGGCCGTTGGGAAAATTCGTGAAAGCGGGCGCCCCTATCTTCTGGAATGCCGCACATTCAGGTTCCGGCCACATTCGATGTTTGACGCGCAGCTCTACCGTGAGAAGGCTGAAATCGAAGAGTGGCGCAAGAAGGGCCCGATTGTCCGGTTTCAGGGATGGCTTCTAGATAACAAACTGATCCATCAGGACGATATCGACGCGCTTCTCGTCGAAATTGACGCCGAAATAGCGGAAGCCGTCGCATTCGCGGAGGCGGGCGAGTGGGAGCCGACAGCGGATTTGGCGCGGCATGTCATGGCAGAAGTTCGTCCTGCGCCACCGCCGCCCCCCGAAACCGCTGGCAAGTTGATAGAAATGACCTACCGGGAGGCGATGAAACAAGCGATTCGGGACGCTATGCTCCGCGATGACCGGGTTTTCATGATGGGCGAGGATGTAGGCGCCTATGGCGGCTGCTACGCTGTCTCGAAGGGGCTGATGGCCGAATTCGGCGAAGCGCGGGTGCGCGACACCCCCCTGTCGGAGTCGGGTTTCACCGGTGCAGGGATAGGTGCGGCCGCAGCAGGTCTTCGGCCGATCGTGGAACTGATGACGGTGAATTTCGCGATGCTCGCGCTGGACCAGATTTTGAATACTGCCGCTACGATACGGCACATGTCTGGAGGTCAATTCGGAGTTCCGCTTGTTATTCGGATGGCCACGGGGGCCGGCAAGCAACTGGCAGCCCAACATTCTCATTCTCTGGAAGGTTGGTTTGCCCACATACCGGGGCTTCGGGTGCTGGCACCCGCGACGCTCGAGGACGCGCGCGGCATGCTCTGGACCGCGCTTGAAGATCCGGACCCGGTTCTGATTTTCGAAAACGTCATGCTCTACAACCGCACCGGAAAGATATCCGCCAACGCGGGGCCGGTCGAAATTGACAAGGCCGCCATCCGAAGACCCGGGCGTGACGTAACGTTGATCACTTACGGTGGATCACTCTGGAAAGTGTTGGAGGCGGCGGAGCAACTGGCGACGGACGGTATCGAGGCCGAGGTGATTGACTTGAGGGTGCTGCGTCCGCTCGACGACGAAACGATACTGTCATCGGTCGGCCGAACACGCCGGGCTGTCGTTGTGGATGAGGGATGGCGCAGCGGATCTCTGGCGGCAGAGATATCAGCGCGTATAATGGAAGGATCGTTCTGGAATCTTGACGCTCCTGTCGGCAGAGTTTGTGCCGCCGAGGTTCCGATCCCTTATCCCAAACATCTAGAGGATGCAGCGATTCCGCAAGTGGACAGCATCGTGGCTGCCGCGAAAGCGGCCTTGGTCAGGGACTAGCCGGATGTCCGTCTTTTCCATGCCTTCTCTGGGCGCTGACATGGAGGCCGGGAAGCTGGTCGAATGGCTCGTCGCGCCGGGGGATAGAGTGTCGCGCGGCGATGTCGTTGCCGTGGTTGAAACCCAGAAGGGCGCGATCGAGATTGAAATCTTCGAAGAGGGTATCGTAGAGCGGCTGGAAGCCGATCTGGGCGAGACTTTGCCGGTGGGCGCGCCTCTCGCAACGATCAAAGGGCAGGGGAGCGGCGCGGTTCCGCCAGAAGAAAAGGCCCAACCCGAAGGACCGAAGGCCGTGACAGCCCCGGATGTGCCGGAACCAGCCGAGACGCCGGTTCAAGAGGTGGCCAAGAGCCGAGCGCCGGAAACCCCTGCTGATTTTGGCACGGCGCGGGGTGGTGTTCCAGCGTCCTCGCCGGCGGCGAGAGTTCTGGCCGCGGAGCGCGGTGTTGACCTAGCCGGTTTGTCGGGAAGTGGCCCGATGGGTGCGATACTGCTGAGAGATGTCGAGGATCAAACCGCAGTGGCACCAAGGGCCGTGCCATCGCCGCCTGCACAAAAGCGTGGATTTGACGCCCAGGCGATGCGGGTTGCGATCGCCGCCGCGATGTCCCGCTCCAAAAAGGAAATCCCGCACTACTACCTTTCGCAGACCTTTGATCTGCAAACCGCTGTCGATTGGCTTGCAAGAACCAACGCCGGTCGTGCGCCAGATGCCAGACTCTTGATGGGCGCGCTCTTTGTGAAAGCCTGTTCAACTGCGGCTGTGGCGGTGCCCGAACTCAACGGGCAATATGACGGCTCGGGTTACCATCGTTCGGAGTCGGTAAACACCGGCGTGGCGGTCGCCTTGCGCGGCGGCGGCCTGATTGCGCCGGCAATCCGTCGGGCAGATGAGTTGAACCTCGATGAAACGATGGCGGCGATGCGCGATCTGGTTGCACGCGCCCGAAGCGGCCGACTGCGATCATCTGAAATGACCGACGGGACTATTACTGTCTCGGCGATGGGGGAAACCGGCGCCGATCAACTGACGGCCGTGATCTACCCTCCACAAGTTGCAATCGTCGGCTTCGGCGCTCCGGTCCTTCGCCCTTGGATCGTTGATGGCGAGTTTGCTGCAAGGACGGTTGTCACCGTCACGCTGTCCGCTGATCACCGCGTCAGCGACGGGCGGCGTGGGGCACGTTTTCTGGCCGCGATCGAACGCGCATTGCAAAATCCGGAGGAGCTATGAAACCCGAAGAAATTCGTCTGGTCTTTCTCGAAGAACTCACCCGTGTTGCACCCGATATCGATGCCGCTGACGTCGGAGCAGACGATGACCTGATGGAAGATCTGGAGATCGACTCCATGGATTTTCTGAATCTGGTGACGGCGCTTCACAAACGCCTCGGGATCGACGTGCCAGAAGCTGACTACCACTCCCTTGCGACAGTTGCGCTGGCGTCGAAGTATCTTGCCGCACGGCTTTCCTAGGTTGTGCCGGGCTGTCACTTAGCGAACCGCCAGTTTCGACAATGATCATCGGCGACCAACTTCACTTTGTGGGTTTCGGGGGCGGTATTCATTTCATTGCCAATGGATGACAACGGCACTAGCCTCCATTTGACGCGGAATCGAGGGACCGTGCCGCATGCTCACGGCAGATCTTATGAAGTCAGTTAAGGAATTTGTGAAATCGGCGCTCGTCGGTGGCATCTTGTTTCTCCTGCCTGTCGGCATGATTCTCGTCTTCCTCGGCCGTGTTTTCGTTTACGCGCAGCAGGCCGGTACAGTCATTCACGATCGGTTCTTTCCATCCGCTCCGGGTAACGTCTGGCCGCTGTTCATTGCGGTTCTTCTCCTGCTAAGCTTGGCCCTGATGGCCGGGGTCCTAATCCGAACGGCTCCGGGACGTCGGCTCTTCCAATCGCTGGAAGACAAGATATTGAACCGGGTCCCGATTTACACGATCTCACGGCAAATGATCGGCGACATGACGGGTGCGGCATCCGAACTGGTCGGCGGTGCAGAGTCATCAGTTGTTCTTGTTGAGCTTGATGACATGACCGTCTTCGGTTTTCTGATTGAATACCGAGCCGACGGCAAAGCAGTAGTCTATCTGCCGGGCGCACCTTCAGCTCTTTCCGGGTCTGTGGTCATAGTTGCGGAAAGCCGCATCACAGTGACGACGATGTCGCCCACCGATGTCATGGGGGCGATGCGGCGGCTGGGCGCAGGGCTTTCGAAGCTGGAAACTGAAGCACAAGAGGTGACCAAAGGCAGCACGGGCAGCGCTACAAATATGGTGCTCGAGGCTCGGACCGTGGGATAGGATGTTGTGCAGCATCGAAAAGACAGAAGACAAAGCCCAAACCGGATGTATGATTTGAAGCAACGACTGCAATTGTGGAGGTAGGAGTACTAATATGTTGAATAAGTACTATACAGGAGTGCTGGCTGCACTTCTTGTTACGACATCGCTGGCGGGGTCGCCGCCATGGGCGCAAGAGGCCACGAGCGCCGCAACGACAGAAGCATCAGCTTCCACAGACGGCGCTGCCGAAGTCGAAGACGCGCTGTACACAGCTGAAGAGTTGGACACTCTTCTGGCACCTGTCGCGCTCTTTCCGGATTCCCTTGTCGCGCAGATTCTTTATGCCGCGACATATCCGGTTGACGTCGTGAAGGCGGGCCGGTGGGTTTCAGACAATCCCGAGATGCCACCGGAGGAACGCACGGACGCAGTCGGTGCGACGGATTGGGATCCCAGCGTTCAGGCTCTTGCGGTCGGTTTTCCCGACCTCGTGACACGGATGAATGACCACCTCGACTGGACAGAGCAGGTCGGTGACGCGGTGCTGGTTCAGACTGACGATGTTATGGACAGTGTTCAGCGTCTGCGCGATCAGGCTGCAGAAACTGGCTACCTGACAACGAACGACGCCCAGACGGTGGTCGTGGAGGGGGATACGATCACGATTGAACCCACTGACCCGAACATTGTGTATGTGCCTGCCTACAATCCAGAAGTTGTCTACACCACACCCGCCCCACCGGATGTCGTCTATGTGGACAGCAACAACGGCACCGACTTCGGTGACGTTTTGTTGACAGGTGCGATGGTCTTCGGGACGGCGATGATCATCGACGAGATATTCGATGACGATGACCCGTGGGATGATTACTGGCGGGGTCCCCGCCATGTGCACTGGGACAACCACGATTTCAACCCAGGCCCCAATGTCAAGGTCAACGGGGACGTGAATATCGGGAGCAACAACAACCGCATTAACAATTTTAACCGCAAAGATGTGGATATTGACCGAAACCGGACGAACATCGACCGGAACAGAACCGATATCGACCGCAGCCGGATAAATGCCGGCAACAAGCGGGTCGGCGACCTGGATCGCGATGCGATCGATCGAAATCGCGGCGATGTCGGCTTCAACCCCACGGATGCAAAGCGCAATGAGGCCCGCGACAAGATGGCCGCGCGCAAGGCGACGGGCTCGGGCCCTGCCAAGCTTCCCGCGACGTCAGGAGGTGCAAAGCGACCGGCGGACTTGAAGCCGGCAAAGGTGAACAAGCCTGTCGCAGCGCCGAAGCCGGCAAGCATCTCGAAACCGCAAGCCGCTGGACGACCGGCAAACGTTTCCAGACCCTCGGCGGCGAAGCCCGCTGCCCGGAAGGCACCTGCGAAATCGTCGGCATTTAAGCAATCCGGTGGGTCCAGGGCAAAAGCCGCATCAAGTCGCGGAAGATCCAGCAATATCAAGCGGAGGAGGTAAGATGAAAACCAATTTTCTGCGTAATGGGGCCGCTACGCTGGCTTTACTCCTCGCAACAGGCGTTGCCGTTGCTGAACCGGCGAAATACGCCAGCCCGGAAGCTGCCGTTGACGCGATACTGGCCGCGCTGGACGCACGTGACCGGGACGCATTGCTTAGCGTTTTCGGTTCTGAAAATGAGGACGTTGTCTTCACCGGGGATCAAGACGAAGATA
>JAHEAO010000041.1 GCA_024642725.1 Paracoccaceae bacterium
TGTAGCCGGGGCAACAACAACAGCAGGAAAACCAGATGGCCAGCAAGGCAGTTAAGCAGGACGGCATCGTCGAAACCATCAAGACGGTGGTTTACGCATTGTTGATCGCTGGCGTTTTCCGGACGCTGTTTTTTCAACCGTTCTGGATCCCGTCGTCCTCAATGAAGGACACGCTGCTCATCGGTGATTTCCTGTTCGTGAACAAGATGGCCTATGGCTATGCGCAGGTCTCCTGCCCTTTCTCGATGTGTCCGATTTCCGGTCGCCTATTCGGATCGGAACCTCAGACCGGTGATGTCGTCGTGTTCCGCCACCCCGTTAGCGGAGAAGACTATATCAAGCGGCTGATCGGCATGCCCGGCGACAGAATCCAGCTTAAAGAGGGCGTCCTTTTCATCAATGGCGTCGAGTCGAAACAGGAACCGGCGGGTGAATTTGTCGAGACCTATGAAAAGCAGGGACCTGTCGGCAATCTTCCCCAATGCGCGAACGGCGGCGTCGCACTGGGCGAGGACTGCGTGAAAGAGCGCTTTACAGAGACGCTTCCAAACGGGGTGTCGCACGACATATTGAACATCCGGACTTCGCAGTTGGATGACACGCCCGTCTACGTGGTTCCCGAAGGGCATTACTTCTTCATGGGCGACAACCGTGACAACTCGACTGACAGCCGCGTGGCACCGACCGCTCGGGGGGTGGGATACGTTCCCTACGAGAACCTGATCGGCCGGGCTGACCGTATCATGTTCTCATCCGCTGGCCGGTCCATGCTGTTCTTCTGGACGTGGCGGTCAGATAGATTCTTCAAGGCAATTCAGTGAAAATCAGCGCGGATCTGCAGGACTTCTGTTCCCGGGTTGGGCATGACTTTCAGAATGCCGAACTGCTGATCCGCGCCGTCACTCATGCGTCCATCGCCACGGCCACCCGTCCGGACAACCAGCGGCTGGAGTTTCTCGGGGACAGGGTGCTTGGGCTCGTCATCTCAGAGGCCCTGTTCAAGGCAGATCGGGGGGCGAGCGAAGGCCAGCTTGCGCCACGGTTCAATGCGCTCGTGCGAAAAGAAACCTGTGCCGATGTCGCCCGGGAGGTCGATCTGGGTGCAGTGTTGCGGCTTGGACGGTCGGAAATGGTTTCCGGCGGTAGGCGCAAAGAGGCGCTCTTGGCGGACGCGATGGAAGCGGTGATTGCGGCTGTTTATCTTGACGCCGGGCTGGAACCGGCACGCGCGATGATCCTTCGGTTGTGGTCAGATCGGATTGGAGCGGTCGAGGACGATGCGCGTGACGCCAAGACGGCGTTGCAGGAATGGGCGCAGGCCCGGGGGCAGGTGCCCCCGTCTTACAGGGAAGTCTCGCGTGAGGGACCGGATCACGCGCCCGTTTTCATGATCGAGGCGAAGCTTGCGTCAGGTGAAACCGCCCAAGCCAGCGCACCGGCCAAACGACACGCAGAACAGGCAGCGGCCAAAGCGCTGCTAAAGAGGATGGAAAGCCGGAAATGACAGACACACGGGCTGGATTTGTCGCCTTGATCGGCGAGCCGAATGCCGGAAAGTCCACCTTGCTGAACCGCATGGTCGGGGCAAAAGTTTCCATCGTTACGCATAAGGTGCAAACCACGCGCGCCCGCATCCGTGGCATCGCGATGGAGGGTCAAAGCCAGATCGTCTTTGTGGACACGCCGGGCCTTTTCCGCCCGCGCCGGCGGCTGGACCGCGCGATGGTGGCTGCGGCATGGGGTGGGGCGGCGGATGCCGATATCGTCGTGCTGTTGATCGAAGCGCATCGCGGCGTGACGGATGGCGTACGCAAGATCGTCGAAACACTCAAGGAACATGGCGGATCACAGCCTGTCACGCTGGCAATCAACAAGATTGACCGGGTCGAGGCCAAGGTTCTTTTGGCGCTGACTCAGCAGATGAACGAGCTTTTCCCGTTCACCCGAACATTCCTGATTTCCGCCGAAAAGGGTCATGGCGTCGAGGACCTCAAGCAGTGGCTGGCCGGTGAATTGCCCACAGGCCCATGGCTTTACCCCGAAGATCAGATCGCCGACCTGCCACTGAGGATGATTGCGGCCGAGATCACGCGCGAAAAACTGACGCTGCGACTGCATCAGGAATTGCCCTATCAACTCACCGTCGAAACGGAAGCTTGGGAAGAACGCAAGGACGGCTCGGCCCGGATCGATCAGGTCATCTATGTGGCAAGGGACGGTCACAAAGGAATCCTTCTGGGTAAGAAGGGTGAGACGATCAAGGCGGTCAGCCAAGCGTCGAGAGAAGAGCTTGAGGAATTTCTGGGCCGCAAGGTGCATCTCTTCCTCCAGGTGAAAGTTCGCCCGAACTGGCTGGAAGAGAAAGAGCGCTACAGCGAGATGGGTCTGGAGTTCAAGGACGGCAATACTTGATGCGACTGACGGCAGAGCTTTGGGTCAGCGCCTATCTGACACGGCTCAGGCTTGCCGATATTCCGGCTTTCGTAACGGCGAAAGGCGACGCGACAGCGGGTGCCGTGCTGGTCAAGCTGAACACGCTCGACGGGCAGGCGAAAGCCTTTCAGCGGTCTTTTGACCTGATGTCGGGCGAACGCGCATGGATCATTCTGGCTGAGGGCGAGGATGCCGCTGTCGAGGCGGCGCTGGCGCGTCAGCGCAGCTTTGACCCGGACCTGTGGGTGATCGAGGTCGAGGATCGGCGCGGGCGCCATCTGCTCGACGAACCGGGATTGTCGGAGTAGCGTTCAGCGCATGGAATGGCGGGATCAGGGTGCATTGCTGAGTGTGCGGCGGCATGGCGAGTCCGCGGCCATCATCGAGGTTTTCACCTCTGAACACGGTCGCCATGCGGGTGTCGTGCGTGGTGGGACAAGTCGCAAGATCGCGCCGGTCCTGCAACCCGGCGCGCAGCTGGATGTCACGTGGCGCGCACGGCTTGACGAGCATCTGGGGGCCTTTGCGGTTGAGCCCGTCAGAAGCCGGGCGGCGGCTGTCATGTCCGACCGGCTCGCGCTGGCGGGGCTGAATTCGGCCTGTTCCTTGTTGGCCTTTTGCTTGCCGGAACGAGAGTCCCATCCCGTGCTTTACCACCGAACGGTGACGCTGCTGGATATGTTGGGGCAGAGCGAAGCCTGGCCGCTGGCGTACCTGAGGTGGGAGCTTTCGCTGCTGGAGGACATGGGGTTCGGACTCGATTTGGATCGTTGTGCGGTGACGGGTTCTACGGCGGATCTGATCTATGTCTCGCCGAAGACGGGCCGGGCCGTTAGCGCGGCGGGAGCAGGTGAATGGGCCGACAAGCTCTTGCCCTTGCCGCAGAGTCTCTTGGGGGAGGGGCCGGTTGACCTTGGCGGGATTCGGGAAGGATTGTTTACGACCGGCTACTTCCTGACCAAATGGCTTGCACCGCAACTGGGCGAGAAGCCGCTTCCAGCGGCGCGGCAACGGTTCATTGATGCAATGGCTCGCAAAGGCTGATCGGCGCAAGACACGAAATCGAGCCCGGCATCCTTCCTGGAGAAGTCTGAAGAATTCTTGCTTTCAGTCCGGTCGCGGGACAACAGCAAAGACATCTGGCCGAAAACCAGTCGCATCACTTGCAGACCGCTAAATGATTGAGGTTTACCGCAAGACGGACCGATCCGCCGCATCGTTACGACATCTTCTGTCGCCTTCACGCAAGACCGGCCACGACCAAAGATCGTCTAGTCTTGGTGAGAGATTGAAGAAGTACCATGATTTCACCCCGTACACCGATCTATCTGAGCCACGCTCCAACACCGAGCGTACAAGGGTTCGCTTTGCTCGCGGGCATGGACGCTGCGGTCAGGGGAACCTTGATTTCGGTCATGCCGCTGGCTGTCTACCGCGCGCTGGGCGATGCCGCCCTCGTCTCCAGGATCTATTTCTTTGTCGGGGTGGTGGCGCTTGTCCTTGGCTTGCTGGTGCCTTGGCTTTCGCGCTTCGTGCCGCGCCGCTGGCTTTTTACGGGCGGGTCATCGCTTTACCTGCTGGGGATGACGCTGGCGATATTCGGGGGCAGCGCCGGTATCGCCGCTGCCTTGTTCGTCAATGCAATTGCCACCGTCGTCACTTTCGTCTGCTTCAACGCCTACCTTCTGGACTACATCCAGCGGGCAGATCTGGGCAGAGCCGAAACCACGCGCATGGTCTACAGCGCGGCGCCATGGGCCTTGGGGCCTGTCGTTGGTGTCTGGCTGCTCAGTTGGTGGCCGCCCGCCCCGTTCATCTTGGCAGGGCTGTTCGGAGTGGCACAGATTACCGTGTTCTGGCGGCTGCGCTTGGGCAACGGCAAACAGATCACCAAGGCCCGCGGTCCGACCGCGAACCCGATAGCCTTTCTGCGCCGCTTTTTTGAGCAGCCGCGCCTGATCGCGGGCTGGTATTTCGCGGTGATCCGAAGCTGCGGCTGGTGGGTTTATGTCGTGTATCTACCGATCTTCTGCATCGAGGCCGGACTCGGCGACAAGGTTGCAGGGATAGCGCTGTCGGGGACCAACGCGCTTTTGTTCGTGACGCCGTGGATGCTTCAGCTGGTGCACCGAACATCGGTTCGGTGGTCGGTACGCGCCGCTTTCCTGCTGGGCGGGCTGGCGCTGATAGGCACAACGATTCTTGCCGGGTTGCCATGGGTCGCTTTCTGGCTTGCGGTTTTGGCTTCGGTCACGCTGGTGATGCTTGACGTCTGCGGCGGCCTGCCGTTCCTGATGGCGGTCAAACCATCGGAACGGACGGAGATGGCGGCGGTCTATTCCAGCTTCCGCGACGTGTCCGGAATCTTCACGCCGGGGGCCGCTTGGCTCGTGCTGTTGTTTTCCCCGGTCTCGGGCGTTTTTGCAGCCTGCGGTTTGGCAATGATTTCCGCCTGGGCCGTTGCCGGGCGGTTGCACCCCAGATTGGGTGCGGCCCGCGTGAGTGCGACTGCGGCGCCGATCGAAACCTAGTCCAGCAGGCGCCGGGCGATGACCTGTGCCTGTATCTCTGCCGCGCCTTCGAAAATATTGAGGATTCGGGCGTCGCAGAGGATTCGGCTGATCTGATATTCGAGCGCGAAGCCGTTACCGCCGTGAATCTGAAGCGCATTGTCGGCAGCGGCCCAAGCGACGCGAGCACCGAGCAGCTTGGCCATGCCTGCTTCAAGGTCGCAGCGCTTGTCGTGGTCCTTCTGCGAGGCCGAATGGTAGGTCAGTTGGCGGGCGATCATGATTTCGACGGCCATCATCGCCAGTTTGCCCGCTACGCGCGGAAAAGCGATCAGGCTCTTGCCAAATTGCTTCCGGTCCAGCGCGTATTGCATGCCGACTTCCAGCGCGTTCTGCGCGACGCCGATGGCGCGGGCGGCGGTCTGGATGCGGGCGGATTCGAAGGTTTGCATGAGTTGCTTGAACCCCTGCCCCTCGACACCGCCAAGCAGGTTCTCAGCTTTCACTTTGAACCCGTCGAAGGCCAGTTCATATTCCTTCATACCCCGGTAGCCCAGGACCTCGATCTCTCCACCGGTCATGCCCGGTGTGGGGAAGGGCTCTGCGTCGGTGCCGGGTGTCTTTTCGGCAAGGAACATCGACAGGCCCTTATAGTCCGTGCTTTCCGGGTCGGTGCGCGCCAGAAGGGTCATCACATGAGTACGGGCGGCATGGGTGATCCAGGTCTTGTTGCCGGTCACCGAATAGTCGCTGCCCTCCTTCACTGCACGGGTTCGAAGGGAGCCCAGGTCAGATCCGGTATTGGGTTCCGTGAAGACAGCGGTCGGAAGAATTTCCGCGCTCGCCAGCTTGGGTAGCCAATGTGCCTTCTGGTCTTCGGTGCCGCCGCACAGGATCAGTTCCGCGGCTATCTCGGACCGGGTTCCAAGTGATCCGACGCCGATATATCCGCGCGAAAGCTCTTCCGAGACAACGACCATGGATGCCTTGGAAAGGCCGAAGCCGCCGAACTCTTCTGGGATCGTCAGGCCGAAAACGCCCATCTCGGCGAGTTCCCCGATGATCTCCATGGGGATCAGTTCATCGTTGAGGTGCCAGTCATGAGCATTCGGGACAACCCGTTCGTCTGCAAAGCGCCTGAACTGGTCGCGGATCATCTCAAGTTCTTCATCGAGACCGGACGTGCCGAAAGTGGCATGGCCGTGGTTGGCTTGCATCAGCTCCACCAGCCTCATCCGCGCGGCTTGGGTGTTCCCCGATTGCGAAAGGGCCACGACTTCCGGCGTCATCAATTTGCGCTGATCATCCTGGGTCAGGCCGATATCCTGAAGCCGGGCGATTTCGCCCTGACTCATCGGGATGCCACCTTGGATCTGCCAAAGGTATTCCCCGAAAGCGATCTGGTGGATCAGCTGTTCCATCTCGGTGAATTTGCCATCCGACGCGAGCCGTTCGGCCCAGGCCTGCATCTGGCGCAGGGCCTCGACATAGGTTGCCAGCCACGACAAGGCATGGGCGGCGGTCTGGTTCGCCTCCAGCAGGGGGCCGGAGATGCGGCCTTCCTTCGACAAGCGGTCCCGAAGCTGATTTGTGGCGGCAGTCAGAACGGACTCTGCTGCGGGGAGAGCAGCGGATGTCTGGGCAAGAAGATCAGGCAAGATCACTTGGGTCATGGGTAGGTCTCGTCCATCATGGGCCACAGGGCAACTCCGTCTTGATCGGTCCGTTCGGGAATATTCCCTTCGCAGGTGCAGCGCAATAAAAATTCGTTACAAGTTGCAAAAACGAATGAAAATGCCGCAGTCGATTCCCCGGTGCCCTGACCGGCAGAATGGCCTACAACTGCCAAGAAATTCGATGGGAAGAACGATTTGGAACAGCTTTTCGGAGTATTGGATCCGTTTCACATGGCGGTTGCGTTCGCCGTGACGCTTGTCGCCGGCTTCGTCAAAGGTGCCGTTGGCTTTGCCATGCCGATGATCATGATCTCTGCGATGGGGTCGTTCCTGTCACCCGAGGTTGCACTTGCAGCATTGATTGTTCCGACTGTTGTCTCGAACCTCTGGCAGGGGCTGCGTGGTGGTTTTCGTGCCGCGTGGATCGCTATAAAGACGTTCCGGTTTTATATCGGTATCGTGCTGATCTGCATCGCGTTCAGCGCACAGCTTGTTCGTATCCTGCCCGCATCGGCGATGCTTCTGATCCTTGGCTTGCCAATTACTCTGTTTGCCCTGATGCAGTTTTTCGGCTGGCGCCTGACGATCCGTCCCGAGAACCGGCAGCGCGCCGAGATATTGATTGCAAGTTTTGCAGGGCTGATCGGCGGTATTTCCGGGGTCTGGGGGCCGCCGACGGTGGCCTATCTGACGGCCATCGATACGCCCAAGGCAGATCACATGCGCGCGCAGGGCGTGGTTTACGCCTCTGGCGCGGTGGTCTTGTTCTTCGCACATCTCCGGTCGGGGGTTCTGAACGCACAGACGCTTCCGCTCAGTATCGGGATGGTGTTACCGGCAATGATAGGTATGGCCATGGGTATTTGGGCGCATGATCGCATGGATCAGGAAAAATTCCGCAAGGCGACGCTGGCGGTCTTGGTGATCGCGGGACTAAATCTCGTGCGGCGCGGCCTGACCGGCTAGTGCCCCGGGAAGTCCGACCGAACGCGCCAAAGTTCGTCCTTGGCGCGTTCGGAGCAGGCGTTAGCCGATTGCAGCGGCCTTGACGTCGTCGTCAATGTGGTCGGCGTATTTCTCGAAGTTCGCGGCAAACATGTCTACCAGCTTTTGCGCCTGCTTGTCGTAGGCCTTGCTGTCGTCCCAAGTGCGCCGCGGGTCCAGAAGGATGTCGGCAACGCCGGGAACCGAAACCGGCACGTCGAAGCCGAAACTCGGGTCCTTGCGGAATTTTGCCTCGGCCAACGTCCCTTCCAGTGCGGCCGTCAAGAGCGCCCGGGTCGCCTTGATCGGCATCCGGCTTCCGGTTCCGAACGCGCCGCCGGTCCAGCCGGTATTCACAAGCCAGCAGGTTGCGCCGTATTTCGCGATCTTGTCGCGCAGGATGTTTCCGTAAACCTCGGGGCGCCGGGCCATGAAGGGCGCGCCGAAACAGGTGGAGAACGTCGGGATCGGTTCCAGAACGCCAACTTCTGTTCCGGGCGTTTTGGAGGTGAAACCCGAAAGGAAGTGATACATCGCCTGAGCGGGCGTCAGACGCGCGATCGGGGGAAGAACACCGAATGCATCGCAAGTGAGCATGATGATGTTCTTCGGATGCCCGCCCAGCCCGGTCTTGGACGCATTCGAGATATAGTCCATCGGGTAGGCGCAGCGCATGTTGGCGGTCAGGCTGTCATCCTCGAAGTTCAAGTCCTTGGTTTCGGGATCGAAGGTCATGTTTTCGATGACTGTCCCGAACTTCGTCGTGGTCGCGTAGATCTCGGGTTCTGCTTCCGGCGACAGGTGGATGGTTTTAGCGTAGCAGCCGCCTTCGAAGTTGAAGCTGCCACGATCCGACCAGCCGTGTTCGTCATCGCCGATCAGGACCCGGTTCGGATCTGCCGAGAGTGTTGTCTTGCCGGTACCGGAGAGCCCGAAGAAGATCGCGGTATCAACCGGGTTGCCCGGAGCATGGTTGGCCGAGCAATGCATCGGCATCACGTTCTTGGCGGGCAGGAGGTAGTTCAGGACCGAAAAGACGGATTTCTTGTTCTCACCGGCGTATGCGCTGTTGCCGATCAGGATCAACTTCTTGTCGAAGTTGATGGCGATCACCGTTTCCGACCGGCAGCCGTGCTTTTTCGGGTCGGCCTTGAATGTCGGGCAGTTGATGATCGTGAAATCAGGCGCGAAGGTGTCGAGTTCCTTGCGCGACGGGCGCCGCAGCATGTGGCGTATGAACAGACCGTGCCAGGCAAGTTCGTTTACCAGTCGGACATCAAGCCGATGCGCCGGGTCTGCGCCGGCGAAAAGATCCTGTACGAAATAGTCTTTGCCCTTCATGTGCTCCAGCATGTCGGCGTGGAGACGGTCGAATGCCGCGGCATCCATCGGAGGGTTGTTTTCCCACCAGATATGCGGCTCTACGGCAGGTGACATCACGACGAATTTGTCTTTGGGCGATCTGCCGGTGTGCTTTCCGGTTGTCACAAGAAGGCTGCCGCCTTTGCCCAACGTGCCTTCGTTACGCTTTATTGCTTCTTCGACCAGAGCGGGTTCAATCAGATTATAAAAGACCTGTCCCAATCCCGTGATGCCTTGATCAGACAACGTATGTGCTGGGTTCACCCGTCCAATGGTCATTCATTTGCTCCCGCGCCGTAAATGGCGTCTCATGCGTTTCAAGTGCCGCGCCGAAGGGCCATATCAGCGCTGGTGTCTCGAGTTCAGACACCGGATGACCGCCCTATAACACGTGGATTTTGCACTGGAACAGGACGCAATCGCGCAGTTAGCGCAATCATCCGAAGTTTAGCGCAATCATCGTCCCCGGATCGGAAACGATGCGTCAACAGTGAGGCAATTTTGCCATCCCTTTGGCGCAATCTTCTGTAGAATTGGGGGACAAGATAAGTCGATTCGCAGTTCTTTGTTGATTCCAAAGGAAGAAACCCGGAAGATACCAAGAAAAACAGGCAGCAGAGTAGTACGAAGGACCCCAAGCTATGTCGAGGATTGCGTTGGTTGACGACGACAGGAACATCCTGACGTCCGTTTCCATGACCCTGGAGGCCGAAGGCTTCGAGGTTGAAACATATAATGACGGGCAGGCCGCACTGGACGCTTTCAACAAGCGTCTGCCGGACATGGCCGTTTTCGATATCAAGATGCCGCGGATGGACGGCATGGACCTGCTCCAGCGGGTCCGGCAGAAGACGTCCATGCCGGTGATCTTTCTGACCTCCAAAGATGATGAGATTGACGAGGTTCTTGGGCTTCGGATGGGGGCCGATGACTATGTAAAGAAGCCGTTTTCGCAGCGGTTGCTGGTCGAACGCATCCGGGCGCTGCTGCGGCGGCAAGAAGCGATCGAGACTGGTGAAACACCAGAAGGCGAAGAGAACAAGATCATGGTTCGCGGTGAGCTGAGCATGGACCCGCTTCGTCATTCCGTAAGCTGGAAGGGCAAGGACGTTTCGCTGACCGTCACCGAATTTCTTCTTCTGCAGGCGTTGGCTCAGCGGCCCGGATTTGTGAAGAGCCGGGACCAGTTGATGGATGTCGCTTACGATGATCAGGTTTACGTCGATGACCGCACGATAGACAGCCATATCAAGCGGCTGCGTAAGAAGATGCGCACTGTCGATGATGATTTTACAGCGATCGAGACGCTTTACGGTATTGGTTACCGGTATAACGAAGAGTAATGACGCTCGCGTCGAGGATAGACGTGAAGGAATCTAAACCGGCAAAACGGGCTGAAGTAGTTCTGGGCGACGATTGGGTCGCCCCGCACACTACAGCGGATTCCGAAATGAGAGCGCGTCGGGAACGGCGCGGGCTCATCTCGATCAACCGTTCGCCGCTTGCACGCAAGATCGTGACCTTCAACCTGTTGGCGCTGATCATTCTCGTGGCCGGCGTGCTCTATCTCAATCCGTTCCGTGACAGCCTTGTCTTTCAGCGCGAACGCGGATTGGTGGTTGAAGCTGAACTGATTGCAGACGTTTTCGAGGCGCAGATCGCAAATTCGATCGGTGGGCCCAACGCATTGACCGAAGTCATTGATCCGGCCGCAACGCTGAGGAGAATGGATCTTCCGGAAAAGATCGATGTGTATGTCTTCGATACTTCAGAGCGGATGGTCGCAAGCACCCTAGGGATGGAGCGCGGTGAGGTCAGACCCGTCCAGGGTCTGCAGGACGATAATCGCAATACGATGATAACGGGATTTCTGAACGGGGTCTGGGAAGTGATTTCCAGCCTGTTGGCCCCTGCCGGTCCAGAGCAATTCAAGACGAATGCTGAAAATCAGGCGCGTGCTCTGGTCCCCGCGACTCTGGCCGGACCGACCCAGGTCAACACTGGCTATGCTACCGACGGCAACATCGTTTTTTCTGTGGCTACCCCGATCCTTCGCAATGGTGAAACCATAGGCGTCGTTGCACTTACAAGCGCCGCAGGAGAGATTGACGATCTTGTGCGGAGCGAGCGTGAGCAGGTGCTACAAATGTTCATCATTGCAATCCTGGTCTCAATCGGCCTCAGTCTGGTTTTGGCGTCGACGATTGCAAACCCTCTGTCTGACCTCGCCGCCGCCGCTGAAGTCGGGCGCGACCGCAATTCGCGCAAGGTCAGCCCCGGACGCGTCCGCATTCCGGACCTTTCGGGGCGCCCTGATGAAATTGGCCGCTTGTCCGGTGCGCTGCGCGGCATGGTCGCTGCGCTTTACGACCGGATTGATGCGAACGAACAATTTGCCGCTGACGTTGCGCATGAAATCAAGAACCCTCTGGCAAGCCTGCGATCTGCGGTCGGAACTTTGCGGGTTGCCAAACGGGACGATCAGCGGGACCGGCTGCTTGATGTGATCGATCACGATGTCAGGCGGCTGGACCGGCTGGTCAGCGACATCTCCAATGCGTCGAGGCTGGACAGTGAACTGGTCAAGGAAGAGGAAGAACCCTTCGACCTTGTGAACATGCTTCGCAATCTGACGGATCACCTGGGCAAGGAGGCCGCCGCCAAAGGCGTCGAATTCATCTCTGACCTGCCGTCCGTGCCGATCCAGGTGCAGGGGCTAGAAGCGCGTTTGGCGCAGGTATTCGTCAATCTGATCACCAACGCGATTTCTTTCTGCGAAGAAGGCGATGCCATCCGCGTCTGGGCGCGCCGCCGTGACAACCGTGTGCTTGTCGTGGTCGAAGATACTGGTCCGGGGATACCGGAACAGGCGCTGACCAAGATTTTCAACCGCTTCTATTCAGAGCGCCCGGCAGGGCAGTTCGGGAATAACTCCGGTCTTGGTCTGGCCATATCCAAACAGATCGTCGAAGCGCATGGCGGTGTGATCTGGGCAGAAAACATTCGCCCGACGGATGCTGATATCACATCGGATCCTCTGGGCGCCCGGTTCGTCGTCGGTTTGCCGATGTGATCGAAGCGGTTGTCACTTCGGCCGATGTTCTGCGTTGATCGAATGGACAAAGGGCAATCATATACTGAACTTTTGCACGCCAGTTGTGTGGCCGTTGGTCCGGCCGGAGTCCTAATACTTGGTGCATCGGGCAGCGGAAAATCGGCGCTCGCGCTGGAATTGATGGCTTATGGGGCTGTCCTCGTTGCGGACGACCGCGTCGAGATAACGGCGAGCGATGGGGCTCTTTCCGCGCGCTGTCCAAAGGCGATCCGCGGCCATATCGAAGCCCGCGGGGTCGGCATTCTGGCGGCGGACACGGTAGCGACTGCCCGCGTCGTTCTTGTCGTCGATCTGGATCAGGTCGAAAGAGAGCGGTTGCCAGAGACTCGGACGATCACACTGAATGGTATTGAACTGCCACTTGTTCACACCCCCGTGCATGGCCATTTTCCCGCTGCAATTTTGCAGTATCTAAAGGGCGGCAGGAGCGCGTGATGACCACAAACGGCGACAAGCAAACAACGAGCCACGCGGCGACTGGCGGCCGCAGGCTGGTGCTGGTCACCGGTCCATCTGGCGCCGGCCGATCCACGGCCGTCAATGTCCTTGAAGATCTTGGCTACGAGGTCATCGACAACCTTCCACTTTCGCTCTTGCCGCGCTTGCTTGAGGGGGCGCCTTTGCCAAGGCCATTGGCCTTGGGAATTGATGTGCGAAACCGCGACTTTTCGACCATTGGGCTGATTGACGTCATGGACGACCTGACGTCTCGGGCCGGGCTGGATGTCGAGTTGCTCTACCTCGACTGCAGCGCCGACGTCTTGTTGCGTCGCTATTCCGAGACGCGACGGCGACACCCGATGGCGCCTGCGGAATCGCCGGTGCAGGGGATCGAACGGGAATTCGATCTGCTTGGGCCGATACGGGCAAGAGCAAACATTCTGATCGATACGACGGACCTGACGCCGCACGATCTTCGGTCGGAGATCGAGGGGTGGTTCGACACCACTGTGACCCAGAAACTGGCTGTATCGGTACAGTCCTTTTCGTACAAACGCGGGGTACCCCGGGGCGTCGACATGATCTTTGATTGCCGGTTCTTGCGAAACCCCTACTGGTCCGAAGAACTACGAGCCCTGAACGGCCTGGATGTCGCGGTCGCCGATTATATAGCCGATGACAAGCGCTTTACGGATTTCTACATTCAGGTGGAAAACCTCTTGCATCTCTTGCTTCCAGCCTTCGCTGAAGAGGGCAAAGCGCATTTGTCGATCGCCTTCGGGTGTACCGGAGGGCAACACAGGTCAGTCGCTGTTGCTGAAAAACTTGCGAATGCACTTGCGGCATCAGGATGGCAGGTGTCTATAAGACACAGGGAATTGGAACGACGTGGCGGCGGTTCGTCTGCGTCGGGTGGCAGAACTGGGGAATAGGCGTGATCGGTGTTGTTATCGTCGCGCATGGTGGTCTCGCCAAGGAGTACTTGGCAGCTGTCGAGCATGTCGTCGGCAAACAATCCGGGATTCGGGCGATTTCGATCGAACCCGATCACAACCGGCGTCTTAAAGAGGCCGAGATTTGCGCGGCAGCCGATAGCGTCGATGTTGGTGACGGTGTGGTCGTCGTTACAGATATGTTCGGTGGCTCACCGTCGAACCTTTCGCTTCTTGCCTGTGCCGTCACCGACCGGCAGATCATTTACGGGGCCAACCTTCCGATGCTGATCAAACTTGCCAAGTCCCGGCATCTCTCGGTTGCCTCCGCTGTTGACTGTGCAAAGGCTGCTGGTCGAAAATACATCGACAGCTTCGATGCCACGGCAAAATAGATCGTTCGCATGACAGAAAAGACAATTCGCCAACTACACATCGTGAATGAGAAAGGTCTGCACGCTCGCGCCTCTGCGCGCCTTGTCGAAGTTGTTGAGGCGCACGATGCGCGTGCAACGGTTTCCAAGGACGGACTTAGCGCGTCCGGGGACAGCATCATGGGGCTTTTGATGTTGGCAGCTTCCAGGGGAACCACTATTGAGGTCACGACCAGCGGTGCCGAGGCCGAGAAACTGGCCGAAGCGCTGGAAGCGCTGGTTGCCGACAAATTCGGCGAAGATTTCTGAGGCGGTGCCTGAAGCACCCAGAAGTGGCGGTCAGAGCCTAGTGGCAGATAGTTATCAGGACATACAGTTGCCCGAAGAGTCCCAAGCGTCGGACTATGTCCCTTACGACAAGCGAAAACTGTCCTATGCAAACACCTTTCCCAACCCGTGGAAGGCCAACACCATCCGGACGATGGAATGGCTAACCGGGAAGTTCTGGTTGCTACGCCTCATTCGAAGGTTTGAGGCCGAAGGTGTGCAGGAAGGTCAGGCCTTCTGGCCGCAGGCGCTTCGCCACATGGGGATTCGTATTGACACCCCGAACGAAGAGATCGCCCGCATCCCGGCCAAAGGCCCTGTCGTCGTTGTGGCAAACCATCCGCACGGGCTGGTCGACGGCATGGTGCTGGCCGAACTCATCGGGAGAGTCCGGCAGGACTACAAGATCCTGACGCGGTCCCTGCTGACCGAAGTCGAAGAGATCAAGCATTTCATGATCCCCGTTCCCTTCCCGCATGAGGAAGGGGCAATCGAGAAGAGCTTGGAAATGAGACGGAGCGCGATGGCCCATCTGGACAAGGACGGGGTCATCGTAATCTTCCCGTCAGGTGTGGTGGCATCCTCTGACACGATGTTCGGACCGGTGCTGGAGCGCGAGTGGAATCCCTTCACCGCCAAGATGATCCATCGGTCACGAGCCACTGTTGTCCCGATCCGTTTTCAGGGCAATAACACGCGTCTCTACCAGATCGCCAACCAACTCTCCGCGACGCTGCGACAGGGCCTCTTGATCCATGAAGTCGTAAATTCACTGAACAGGGCGCAGCGCCCAGTTGTCGGTCATTCCATCGGCCGCGAGGAAATCGATCGCTGGAAAGACAATCCGCGCGGCTTCATGGAATGGTTGAGGGACTCCACACTGAAGCTGGAGCCCTAGCGAGTCGGAACCGGTACTTCCCCGCGATAGTCATAGAATCCGCGTCCGGTCTTGCGGCCAAGCCAGCCAGCTTCGACATATTTCGTGAGAAGCGGGCAGGGACGGTATTTTGTATCGGCCAATCCGTCGTGCAGCACGTTCATGATAGCAAGACAGGTGTCCAGTCCGATGAAGTCCGCAAGTTCAAGCGGCCCCATCGGGTGGTTGGCGCCGAGTTTGAGCGACTCGTCGATCGACCGGACTGAGCCAACGCCTTCGTAAAGCACATAAACGGCTTCGTTGATCATCGGCATCAGAATGCGGTTGACGATGAAGGCAGGGAAATCCTCGGCACGGGCGGCGGTCTTTCCCAGACGCTCGACGACTTCAAGGCAAGCATTGTATGTCGGTTCATCCGTCGCAATCCCGCGGATCAATTCGACCAACTGCATGATCGGAACCGGGTTCATGAAGTGGAAACCCATGAATTTCTCGGGCCGGTCGGTGCGCGTAGCCAGACGCGTGATCGAAATTGACGATGTATTCGAAGTCAGGATCGTGTGCGGCAGAAGATGTGGCACCAGATCCTCGAAGATCGCGGCCTTGACAGTTTCGCGTTCAGTCGCGGCCTCGATTACGAGATCGGTCTTGGCGATATCGGTCAGGACAAGCGTCGTCTTGATTCGGCCAAACGCGGCGGCCTTCTCCTCCGCCGTAATCTTCTCGCGCGTGACCTGACGCTCCATATTCCGGTCGATCAGCGCAAGCGCCTTCTTCAGACTATCTTCGCTGATGTCGTTCAGCAGCACGTCATAGCCTGCAAGTGCAAATACATGGGCGATGCCGTTGCCCATCTGACCTGCACCCACGATTCCTACCTTGGCGATTTCCATGCCTGACCCTTTCCGATGTTGCCGGACCATATGCCCCGGTGAAAGGCCGGTGCAAGGCCCGAGATTCCATAAACTTTGCTTCAAGCTTTGGGTTTAGCCAAATCGCAACGGCTATTTGCGAATCTTGTGCCGGGTGAAATGAAAAGGTGGGTGGCTGATGGCCTATGAACATTTGGGCGATGGGGCCCTTGACTATGATCCGTGTCGATACGGGATGTCCAAATTGCTGTTTCGGGGGCCGCGGAAGGTTCTGAGCAATCCGTATGTGGTTCTTGTCGGGGGCACTGAAATCTATGGAAGATATGTCGAGGATCCTTTGCCGGAGATCCTGGAAAGCCTCATCGATCGACCGGTGGTGAACCTGGGCTGCGTAAATGCCGGCGCGGATTTGATGGCCCATGATGACACGATAATCGGCCTCTGCCGCGGCGCAGCTGTGACCGTGCTGCAGATCACGGGTGCGCAGAGTACTTCCAACGGATTCTACAAGGTACACCCTCGTCGAAACGACCGATTCCTGAAGGCAACCGACCGCTTGGATGCATTGTACGGCGATATGGACTTCACGGAATTCCACTTCACAAGACATTTGTTGTCGCAACTGGCGTATCGCTCACCTGAAAAGTTCCTGGTGGTGAAACAAGAGCTCAAGCGGGCTTGGGTCTCGCAAATGCGTGTAGTCATGGACAAGATCGAGGGTCCCATTGTCCTGCTTTGGATGAGCGACAGGAGGCCGGAGGATCAATGCGACGACTGGTCGTTGCGTGATCCGCTCTTCGTGGACCGGGCCATGCTTGACGAGGTCGCGGATCAGTCGGCAGAATTGGTCGAAGTCGTCGCAACGCAAGATGAGATAGAGGCAGGTTACGACCGAATGGTCTATACTCAATTCGAAGAACCTGCTGCGCGCGAGATGCTTGGCCCCGTCGTTCAGGAAGCCGCGGCTTCAGCGCTTATCAACGTTCTGCGTTCCTTGATCTGAAAAAAAGAATGGCCCGCAAAGCGGGCCATTCGAAGGTCGTTCTGCTGTCGTCTCAGAGCTTTTCTATCAGCTCCGGAACGGCCGAAAACAGGTCGGCAACCAGCCCGTAGTCGGCGACTTGGAAGATTGGCGCCTCCTCGTCCTTGTTGATCGCGACGATGATCTTGCTGTCTTTCATGCCGGCGAGGTGCTGAATAGCGCCCGAGATGCCGACCGCGACGTAGAGATCCGGCGCAACGACCTTGCCGGTCTGGCCGACTTGCCAGTCGTTTGGCGCGTAACCGGAATCGACTGCGGCGCGGCTTGCCCCAACAGCGGCGCCGAGCTTGTCCGCCAGCTTCTCGATCAGGTTGAAATCCGCCTCCGACCCGACACCGCGACCGCCAGAAACCACGATCCCCGCGCTTGTCAGTTCTGGTCTGTCACTCGTTGCGACCTTGTCTTCGATCCATTCCGAAAGACCTGGATTTCCTGCCGCTCCGATGTTTTCGACCGGCGCGGAACCACTGGTGCCAACCGCGTCAAAGGACGAGGTGCGGACCGAGACGACTTTCTTGGCATCCGACGACTTCACAGTCTGAATGGCGTTGCCCGCGTAGATCGGGCGTTCGAAAGTATCGGCATCTACGATCGCAGAAACATCGGTGATCACCATGACGTCCAGCAGTGCGGCGACACGTGGCAGAACGTTTTTGGCATCCGTCGTCGCGGGCGCAACGATGTGGTCGTATCCGCCTGATAGCGAAACAATCAGTGCTGCGGTCGGCTCCGCAAGGCGGTGGCCGAGGCTTGGATCCTCGGCGCAGAGCACTTTCTTGACGCCATCGATTTTTGCAGCTTCGGCGGCGGCAGCGGACGCGTTGGCCCCGGCACAGAGCAGGGTGATGTCACCCAGCGACTGCGCTGCGGCGACCGTCTTGGCGGTCGCATCAACCGAAAGATGTCCGTCGGTCACTTCGGCAAGACAAAGAACAGCCATCAGATCGCTCCTGCTTCTTTGAGTTTCGTCACGAGTTCGTCGACCGAGCCAACCTTCACGCCCGCTTTGCGGGTTTCCGGCTCGGTCGTCTTGATGACGGCGAGGCGCGGTGAAACGTCAACGCCGTAGTCGGCTGCCGTCTTTTCATCGAGCGGCTTCTTTTTTGCCTTCATGATGTTCGGCAAGCTGGCATAGCGCGGCTCGTTAAGGCGCAGGTCCACGGTTACGATGGCGGGCATCTTGACCTTGATCGTCTGCAAGCCACCGTCCACCTCGCGAGTCACAGCGGCGTGGTCGCCATCGATTTCCAGCTTTGAGGCAAAAGTCGCTTGGCTCCAGCCCAGCAAGGCGGCAAGCATCTGTCCAGTCGCGTTCATGTCATTGTCGATGGCCTGCTTGCCAGCAAGCACAAGGCCGGGTTGCTCTTGATCAACCACTGCCTTCAGGATCTTCGCAACCGCCAGAGGTTCGATATCCTGGTGGACGTCTTCCGAAGCGACGACGAGAATGGCACGGTCTGCCCCCATCGCCAGTGCGGTGCGCAATGTCTCTTGCGCCTGCTTCACGCCAATCGAAATCGCGATGACTTCCTCGGCCTTTCCAGCCTCTTTCAGCCGGATGGCCTCTTCGACGGCGATTTCGTCAAAGGGGTTCATCGACATTTTGACATTGGCGAGATCGACACCCGATCCGTCCGCCTTGACGCGGACTTTCACGTTGTAGTCGATCACGCGTTTGACTGGCACAAGAACCTTCATCAGCGCGGTCTCCTAAATAAATCCAACTGCCTTTCGACAGTCCTTCAAGCTCTCGGACAGGTGTTAGCGGGTCATCGCCGGGGAAAACAGAGTAAAATCGACGCGGGAGGGGCCGGGGACGTCGCGTTTTGGATGCAAGCGCCTCGGAAATGGATTTCTGCTTCAGAATATTGCAAGGTGGATTGAGGACAGCGGTGAACCGGGGAGTCGACCATGGCCGGCAGAATTTCAACGGATGCATTCAAACCAGTTCGGATCGGAAGGCTGGGTCAGCGGGTCGTCGTCGGAATCGATGGGCGCTATGACCTGATCAGTCGCAGCGCGATCCCGGCACAGTGGGCGGCCTATGGTGCACGACCCGGATACGATCATGGGATGGCGCCGGACGGGGCCTACGGGGTTTGTCACACCGCTGCTGCTGACGGAAGTTTCGGCTACCTCTGCGGCATGCAACTTTCAAAGGGCGAGCGGGTTCCTGATGGGCTGGCAAGCATCACTGTGCCGTCAGGCAACTATGCGAAATTCGCCTGCCCTGGCCATATTTCAGAGATGGCCCATCAATGGGAGAGAATTTACGCAGAGTGGCAACCGGGCTCGGGATATGAGATCACGGACGGTCCGAGCGTCGAATTTTACGGGGCGGACTTTGATCCGGCGACGGGAAGCGGCGGGTTCGAGATCTGGGTTCCAGTCCGAAAGACAACCTAGCGGTTCGCGCCCGGCACCCAGAGCACATCATCGTGGCCATCGTTGTTCGCGATACGTGCAGCCACAAAGAACCAGTCGGACAGACGGTTGAGATATTTCACCGCGGCGGCATTCACCGATTCCTCTTTTCCAAGTTGAACCGTCAGCCGCTCTGCGCGCCGGGAAACGGTGCGGCACAGGTGTAAATGCGCCGACAACGATGAGCCGCCGGGCAGTATGAACGACCGCAGCGGCGTCAGCTTGTCGTTCATCGCGTCGATCTCATTTTCCAGCCGCAGAACTTGCGCATCAGACATACGCAGCGGCGGATACTCTGCGGCTGCATCTTTCTCCATGTCGGGCCGGCAGAGGTCTGCGCCAAGGTCGAAAAGGTCGTTCTGAATCATCGCCAACTGCGCGTCCAAGGCGCCGCTCGCATGCAGCCGGGCCAGACCGACCGTCGCGTTGGTCTCGTCAACTGTTCCGTAGGCCTCGACTCGCTGTGCGAATTTCGCAACCCGAGCGCCGTTCCCAAGCGCCGTTTCACCGCTATCACCGGTCCGGGTATAGATCTTGTTCAGGACAACCATGGATCAGCCTCCCATCCTGCGGATCGCGACAAAGCCGACGATCAAGGCTACGGCAATGGCCTGCGCGATGATGCGGTACCTCATGATCCTGTTTGCATGCTTGCGGTTGAAATCGCCGCCCCTGGCGAAACCGCCTATGCCAATCATGAGGATCACGACGACGGCCATCACTGCGAAGGCTACGACTATGAACAACGGGTCACGCCACATATCTGGCCCTTTCATATGTTAGCCGCCGATGTAGCGGGTTTCACCGGAAAAGCGAATTGCCATTTCGCCGCTACCCCCGGGACACCACCCAATCCAACGCCCGTGTCGGCAGCAACCGGCGCAGAATGTTGGCAATGTAGGTTGGTGTCGTGACGAAGTACCGAGGCTTCGGGCGGCGAGACTCCAATGCATCGATCAGTTTTTCTGTTACTGCACTGGGGGGCAGTTCGAACCTCGAAGCGGTGGACCCCTTGTACAACTGGTCGAGCAAGGAATTTCGGTATTGTTCAACCCGCGCAGAGTTTTCCCAATCCACCCATGCCTCAAACTGCCTGATCGCGTTTTTTCGGAAGTCCGTGGCGATCGGGCCGGGTTCTATCAAGATCACCTTGATCCCGGTTTCAGCCAGTTCCAGCCGCAATGTATCGCTCGCTGCCTCAAGCGCGAATTTCGTTGCGTTATAGGCTCCACGCCACGGGTAGGCGACAAGTCCAAGCACCGAAGAGCAATTGACGATTCGTCCATGCCCTTGGCGTCGCATGACGGGGATGATCTGGCGGGTAAGATCGTGCCAACCAAAGAAGTTGGTCTCGAATATCGCGCGCATGGCGTCAGTTGGAACATCCTCAAGCGGGCCCGGGATCGCGAATGCCCCGTTGTTGAAAACCGCGCCGAGTTTTCCGCCATTGCGAGAAAGGCATTCCGCAACGGCGTCGCGGATCGTCGCGCTGTCCGAATAGTCGAGCACGAAACTTTCCAGTCCCTCACCGCGCAAGCGCTCGCAGTCTTTTTCCTGCCTGCAGGTGGCGAATACGCGCCAGCCTCGCTTCGCCAAAGCATGGGCGGAATCATAACCGATGCCAGAGGAGCATCCGGTTATTAGAATGGACTTGTCTTGCACACGCTGCCCTTTTCGTTTTGGTCATAGAACCGAACGCGTGCGCATTGGCAAGGCTGGTCGATCAGCCTTGCGGTTCAGTCTGAGTGAGAAATCGAGACGCCATAAAGCCCTCGATCCCGTCGCCCTCGATCCGGATGAGAACCCATGGCTCGGCGGGGTCGGACAGCACTTGAACCGCTTCGGCGAATTCTACGGATCCGACCACGGGATCATTGGTCGACGGACCGCCTCGAACATTGACCCTTTCCGCACTGACATAAAGGACAGCAACCAGCGGCTGATCGGTTTCTTGGGTCACTTGTTGTTCGACAGGTTCGACTTCTGCGACCGGAACGGCTGGTTCCTGAAGCTTTCCGTCAGGGCCGACGACCATTGGCTTCATGAAGGGCACCATATTGGCGGTCTCGGATGCCGCAGATCGGGGCCTTTCAGGCCGAACGGGTGCCGTGTTCTCAATGATCTCTAGCGCCGCCTGACTTAGCGTTTTGCCCGGCGCCGCTTCTGTCTGCGACGCGGCTGCGGCCTGCCGTGCCTCCGGCGCATCGGTAGGCAGCGAGGCAATGATATTGTCGGCGAAGTACATCGTCGCCGCAATTCCTGCGATAAGTAGAAGCAGCAGCCGGATCACAACGAATCCATCCCAAAAGAATCACTCTGAAGCACGCATTATATCGATTTTGTTTCTGATATGCCGGGAAACTCGCGCCGATTTTCCCCGAAGGATTCTTTACCCCGGTCTTCCGCCCCGCTATCACAGCATCTATGAACGACGTCACCGACACCCCCAATATCGGCCCACAGGATATGTCCGAGCCGCTGCGCCGTGCGATCGGCGAGCGCTATCTGACCTATGCCCTGTCAACGATCATGCATCGCGCGCTGCCGGATGCCCGGGACGGGCTGAAACCGGTCCACCGGCGCATACTGTACGCGATGCGCGAGTTGCGGCTGGCCTCGAATGGCGGATTTCGAAAGTCGGCCAAGATTTCCGGCGACGTCATGGGCAACTATCATCCACATGGGGATGCCGCGATCTACGACGCGATGGCGCGTTTGGCGCAGGATTTCAACGTCCGCTATCCGCTGGTCGATGGGCAGGGCAATTTCGGAAATATCGACGGCGACAATCCGGCCGCGTCTCGCTACACCGAGGCGCGGATGACCTTGGCCGCCGAGGCCCTGCTTGAGGGTCTCAATGAAAACGCCGTCGATTTCCGCGACAATTACGATGGAACGCTGACCGAGCCGGTGGTGCTGCCGGCGTCATTTCCCAACCTTCTGGCAAATGGATCAAGTGGTATCGCGGTCGGAATGGCGACAAATATTCCGCCCCACAATATCGTTGAATTGGTCGATGCCTGTCTGCACCTGATCAAGACTCCCGATGCTCGTGACGATACATTGGTCGGTTATGTGCCCGGTCCGGATTTCCCGACGGGAGGCGTCATTGTCGAGCCGCGCGAGAATATCGTCGAGGCGTATCGCACGGGTCGGGGTTCGTTCCGTTTGCGCGCCAAGTGGGAGATCGAAGATCTTGGGCGCGGCACGTGGCAGATCATCGTTACCGAAATTCCTTATCAGGTTCAGAAATCCAAGCTGATCGAACGTTTGGCCGAACTTATCCAACTGAAGAAGGTTCCAATCTTTGGTGACGTTCGGGACGAAAGTGCGGATGACATCCGCCTGGTCATCGAGCCTCGGTCCAAGAACGTGGACCCTGAAGTCCTCATGGGGATGCTGTTCCGGAATTCGGATCTTGAAACCCGATTCAGCTTGAACATGAACGTCCTGATCGATGGCCGCACCCCGAAGGTGTGCAGCCTCAAGGAAGTCCTGCGCGCCTTTCTGGATCATCGGCGCGACGTCCTTTTGCGCCGCTCGAAGCATCGGATGGACAAGATCGATCATCGGCTTGAGGTTCTGGAAGGCTTCATCATCGCGTTCCTGAACCTCGACCGGGTGATCGACATTATCCGCTACGATGACGACCCCAAAGCCGCCTTGATGGCCGAAGACTGGAGCCGCAAACATGCGCGGGCCGTATCCGAAAAGGACTATGTTTCTCCGCTGCCTGCAACGGGCGACGGTGAGCTGTCAGAGGTTCAGGTCGAAGCGATCCTGAACATGCGACTGCGGTCCTTGCGGCGGCTGGAAGAATTGGAGCTGGTCCGTGAACGCGATGCGCTGATGGAAGAGCGCGCCGGGCTTGAAGACCTGCTTGAAAGTGAAGCCCTGCAATGGGCGAAGATCGCAGAGCAGCTCAAGGAAACGCGCAAGCAATTCGGCAAGGACTACGAAGGCGGCGCAAGGCGCACGCAGTTTTCCGAGGCAACCGAGGCTCCGGACGTGCCGATCGAAGCGATGATTGAGCGGGAGCCGATAACGGTCGTTTGCTCGAAAATGGGCTGGATCCGCGCCTTGAAGGGCCATGTCGATCTGACTCAGGAGATGAAGTTCAAGGATGGCGACGAAAGTCGCTTTGCGTTTCATGCGGAGACGACCGACAAGATCCTGCTTTTTGGCACGAATGGTCGTTTCTATACGCTTGCCGGAGCGAACCTGCCCGGCGGTCGAGGGATGGGCGAGCCCCTGCGCCTGATAGTTGATTTGCCAAACGAAGCTGACATTGTCGCACTGTTCGTGCATGTGCCGGGCCGCAGGCTTCTTGTCGCATCCTCGGCAGGTGACGGGTTCATCGTCCCCGAGAACGAAGTCATTGCCCAAACGCGCAGCGGCAAGCAGGTACTCAACGTAAAGGATGACACGATTGCTGTCGCCTGCTGCCCGGTGACCGGGGATCATGTCGCAGTTGTAAGTCACAACGGCAAGCTGCTGGTGTTCCCCGCCGCGGATCTGCCAGAAATGACCCGAGGCAAAGGTGTCCGAATCCAGAAGTACAAACAGGCGCGTGGGGCGCAAGGAATGCTGCAACTGGACGGCGGACTGTCCGACATTGCGACATTCAACCTCGCCGAGGGTCTCTCGTGGACGATGGGTGGGGGCAAGACGCGGACAGAGCAGGACATGAGCGAGTGGTTGGGTAACAGGGCTGGCGTCGGAAAACGTCCGCCACATGGTTTCCCCCGCACTAACCGCTTCACCTGATCGGCGTGGCTGCGTCTGTCCTGCATCTGGAATACGTAGGGCGAAAGGGGTCCTTGTTTCGTCTGGCGCTGGTGTCGAGTGTCCTTACGGTGCTGACGCTGGGTATCTATCGGTTCTGGATGAAGACGCGGCTCCGGCGCTACTACTGGTCAGCAATCCGCCCCGGAGGCCTGCCGCTGGAATATGTGGGCGAACCGATCGAGAAGCTGCTGGGTTTCCTTATCGCAGTCGTGATCCTTGCCTTCTACATCGGCGTCGTGAACCTGATCCTGATGTTTCTGTCCTTTTCGTTGCTGCAAGGGAATTTCGCGGCCTATGCGTTGTCTCTTGTCGGAGTGATTCCGGTTGGTTTCTATGCCCGCTACCGTGCGCGGCGATACATTCTGGCGCGCAGTCGCTGGCGGGGGCTGCGCTTTGGCTTGGCGCCCGGTGCTTGGGGATATGCCGGCAGGGCATTGCTGCATTGGAGCATCACGATTCTCAGCCTTGGTCTCTTGTGGCCCCGCATGACATTCAAGTTGGAAAAATACCGGACCGATAGAACCTTTTTCGGAACCGAACAATTCAATCAAGGCGGCCGGTGGCAAATGCTATACCCGGTCTTCGTGCCATTTGTCGCGGGTTTGGTCGTTCTTGGCCTTGCCTTGGGGCTTTGGGCGGGCGGCTTTCTGGTTCCGGCCGTTCTTGCCGGCTTGGCGGGCGTGATCGCGACGCTTCTTGGTCTCTTGCATTACAAGGTGCAGAGTTTTCGGTTGCTATCGAACGCCAAGACCCTCGGGAACATCGGCTTTTCATCCAATCCGCGGACCTGGCGCGTAATGGGAATCTATACCTTCGGAAACCTTGTGGTCGGCATTTGCATGGTCGGTCTCGCTTTCGCGTTGTTTGCTGTCTTGGGCAGCATCGCTGGCAGTGCCGTTGGCGGGCTGGGTGAACTGGACCTTGAAGAGATGGCTACAGGTATTCCTGTCTGGATAGGAACCGCATTGGCCCTGATCTCCTATTTCGTGTTCTTCGTAAGCTGGGGGGTTCTGCAACAGGTCTTTATCACGCTGCCGCTTGCCCGCCACTATGTCGAGACATTGAAGATAACGGGCGCGGAAGGACTTTCCTCTGTCCGACAGCGCGACCGGGACGAGTTCACCGAAGCCGAAGGATTCGCGGAAGCGCTCGACCTCGGGGCAGCAATATGATGGGTCCCACGGTGATCCGCGTTGGCGAAACGGTCGCGCCACATCAAGCCTTCGCTGATTATCTTGACGGGCGAAGTGCAGTCATACACCGTGTCGCGCTGACGATAGCAGAGGCGTCCTCTGGACCGATCCTTGTCGTGACGCTGGCCGACGATCAGGTTGTCCGCTGGCCGCTAAGAGACCTCCGCACGATTCCGGATCAGGCCGGCAAAAACCAACTGGTGATAACATCCAAAGATGCGCCGCTCGGCAGACTTATCGTTGAGGACGCGGAGACCCAGCGGTTGTTGAAAGCCCGTAGCCCGAACCTGCGGCAGCGTCCTCCGGTTCGCGGTAGGGGGCGGATTTTCGCATGGTCGATTGCCGCGCTTGCATCGGTCGGACTGATCGTCTTCGTGCTGGTGCCTGCCATGGCCGATCAATTGGCCGAGTACCTGCCCCCTGACGGCGAGAAAGCGCTTGGTGATACGACTTTCGAACAAATCCGCAACGCCCTGTCCGAGAATGAGTTCAACCCCGTCAAGATTTGCGAAGACCGGGCCGGAATGGCCGCGTTGGAGCAAATGCAATCAAGGTTGGAGGACGAGACTGATCTGCCCTACCCGCTGTCGGTACTCGTTCTGGATCATGAGATGGTCAATGCCTTTGCCCTGCCGGGAGGCCGCATTGTGTTGTTTCGTGGCCTGATCAAGGCGGCAGAGACTCCGGATGAGGTCGCGGCAGTTCTAGCTCATGAAATCGGCCATGTCGTCAACCGGGACCCGGCACGGGGGGCCTTGCGCTCTGCCGGGTCAATCGGTGTGCTAGGCTTGATCTTTGGTGATTTCGCCGGGGGGGCTGCGGTGCTCTTCATGGTTGAACGCCTTATTGACGCGACCTACAGCCAGTCCGCCGAAGCTGCTGCAGACAGTTTCGCTCATGATCTGCTGATCTCGGGCGGTATCCCCCCCGCCGCCCTTGCCGACTTTTTCGAACGGCTTCGGGCCCGCTATGGTGATCAGGACGGCATCGTCGCACATTTCATGGCCCATCCCGGCCTTGGTGACAGGATCGCCAAGGCGCGCGCCGCGAACAGCCGGATGGTCGGGGCAATTCGCCCGTCGCTGGGTGAGTTGGACTGGCAGGATTTGCGAGGAATTTGCGCTAACGACGAGGGCTGATTGCCATGCCTTCTGTGCTCGGCTAACTAGGATCAGGGATAATGGAGTTCTCAATGTCGCATCTGTCCGGAATACGAAATCTCGGCCTTGCAGTTCTGAGCCTTGCCATGCTCGCGGGCTGCGCGTTGCCGGTCGATGAAGATGAACCGCAGGTTGCGATGGGCGATTTCAGCCTTGGCCATAACATCGTCATCTCGGATGATCCCGAACTCGGGCCGTTTTCCCGAACTGCCACGGACGAGGAGTGGGTCGCGTCGCTGACTGCTGCCATCGACAAACGGCTTGGCGGTTACGATGGGGACAAGCTCTATAACCTGGGAATTACGGTCGAGGCCTATGCCCTGGCCTTGCCGGGTGTTCCCGTCGTTTTCACCCCCAAGTCGGCTCTGGTGATAAATGTTCTGGTCTGGGATGACGCGGCTCAGAAACGGCTGAACCCCGAGGTCAAGCAGCTTGCCGTGTTCGAAAGCGTGTCAGGCGATACTCTGATTTCGTCGGGTCTGACTCAGAGCCGGGAAGAACAGATGGCCAATCTTTCCCGAAATGCTGCCAAGGCGGTTCAGGATTACCTGCTAAAGAACCCCGAATGGTTTGGCTTGCCGCCGCTGGAAGCCGGTTCAGCCGTTGCCGAACCTGCAACCGTTAACATCGACGAAGTCCTGAACTCGCCGGTCGAATCCGCGCCGGTGGAGGTTCGCCCGCTGGACAGCACCGTTCCCGAAGCTGCGCCCCCGGCCAACTGACGCTTGATTTATCGCGCTATTGCCAGTAACGAGCGCGCGGATGATGAACCGGGCCGTCCGCGGCCCCGCAATGTATGAGGCTAAAGAGCCATGGCGAAGGCAAAGTTTGAACGCAATAAACCGCATGTTAACATTGGCACGATTGGTCATGTTGACCACGGCAAGACGACACTGACGGCGGCGATCACGAAGTATTTTGGTGATTTCAA
>JAHEAO010000042.1:0-5697 GCA_024642725.1 Paracoccaceae bacterium
GCTAGCCCCAAGGTTCAGGTCTGCAGCGGCAAGTTCGCAAGAATGGCGCGTTTCACTTGTCCTGATTTGCCCCTATGGTGCGAATACGCATGACGAAGCAGGCTGACAGGCAGAAACAGAATGGCGAATGCCCCGCAAGAGTCCCGGCATTTCAATATTGTCATTGTTGGCCAGCAAGGCCGGCTTATGTACGAAGCCCTACTTTTTGCGGCGACTCTGCGCAAATCCGATTCCAATTTTTCCGGCCGTCTTTTTGTCGCTGAACCTCAGCCGGGAGAGCACTGGGGTTCAGACCCTTCCATGAGGAACGAGGCAGTCCGCACGATGCTGACGGACGAGTACAGAGCCGAGATTCTTCCATTCGACTCCCGAAATTTTGGCGATTCTTATCCCTATGGCAACAAGATCGAGGCGCTTTCGGCCCTCCCCAAAGGTGAACCGTTTGTCTTCTTCGATACCGACACGCTCATCACGGGGCCCGTCTCGGCCGTTCCCTTCGACTTCGACCGCCCGTCCGCTTCCCTGCGCGTGGAAGGATCGTGGCCACAACCTGATCTCTATGGTCCGGGATACACGGGAATCTGGAAATCCTTGTACGACCGGTTTGGTCTGGATTTCGAAAGCTCGCTCGACCTGAGCCAGCCTGATGAATACTGGCGTCGCTATCTCTACTTTAACGCGGGATGGTTCTTCTTCCGGTGCCCCCACGAATTCGGCGCCAGATTTCTCGAATACGCACTTGATATCCGTTCCCATCCGGGTGATGCGCTGGCCAGTCAGACATTATCGCCGTGGCTCGATCAGGTCGCGCTGCCACTCGTGATTCACTCATTCGGTGGTGGCCGCAAGACGCTTCCCGCAGGGCTTCTGGATGGCGATGTCAGCTGCCACTACCGAACGCTGCCGTTGCTTTACGCGCGCGAGAGCGACATGGCCGTAGAACTTCTCGAGGAAGTAACCGCGCCAAACAAGATCAAGAAGGTTCTCAAGCAATATGAACCGATCAAACGCATGGTTTACCAGAACCGGGGCGCAAAGGTGCGGGCGCTTTTTGATCGGAACGACCTGCCGCGGCGCGAACAGGTGATCCGCAACCGTATCAAGAAAGCCGGATTCTGGATGCGTTGATCGACCTTGACGACTTGCGAGTTTGGCCTTTGAATCCGGCCGCCGCCGACCCCGTTTCATATCCGGTTCAAGCACTTTCATTTGTGCAGTTGCGCTTGGACCCACCCCTGCCCTACACCTTATGCAAAAGCATAAATGGGAGATTACCATGTCCGACGACGCGCCGACTTACGGATTCGACACGCTTCAGATTCACGCAGGAGCCAGACCCGATCCGGCAACGGGATCCAGGCAAACCCCAATCTACCAAACCACTGCCTATGTTTTTCGTGATGCCGAACATGCTGCGGCCCTGTTCAACTTGCAGGAAGTTGGCTTCATCTACTCGCGCTTGACGAACCCGACCGTGGCGGTCCTTCAGGAACGTATCGCCACGCTTGAAGGCGGCGTTGGGGCTGTTTGCTGTTCTTCCGGTCATGCGGCCCAGATCATGGCGCTCTTTCCGCTGATGTCTCCGGGGCGCAACGTGGTCGCATCGACTCGCCTTTACGGTGGAACGGTTACCCAGTTTGGCCAGACCATCAAGCGGTTTGGCTGGTCATCCAAATTCGTGGACACGGACGATCTCGACGCCGTCAAGGCGGCAATCGACGAAAACACTCGCGCCCTTTTTTGTGAATCGATCGCGAATCCGGGTGGTTATATTACCGACATCGACGCACTGGCGAAGATCGCGAACGAAGCCGGCATCCCGTTGATCGTCGACAACACCTCTGCCACGCCCTACCTTTGCCGCCCGTTCGAGCACGGAGCCTCGCTAGTTGTCCACTCGACTACCAAATACCTTACCGGAAACGGGACAGTTACTGGAGGCTGCGTCGTCGACAGCGGCACATTCGACTGGTCGGCCAGCGACAAATTCCCGTCTTTGTCCGCGCCTGAGCCCGCCTATCATGGGTTGAAGTTCCATGAAACTTTTGGACCTCTTGCCTATACATTCCACGGCATTGCCATCGGCTTGCGCGATTTGGGCATGACAATGAACCCGCAGGCCGCTCACTACACATTGATGGGGATCGAAACGCTGTCGTTGAGAATGGAACGACATGTTGTGAATGCCCGCAAGGTCGCCAAATGGCTCGAGGACGATCCAAGGGTCGACTATGTGACCTATGCTGGTCTTCCGTCTTCACCCTACTATGACCGGATCGAAAAAATATGTCCGCGCGGAGCCGGGGCGCTTTTCACCTTCGCAGTCAGAGGCGGTTACGAGGCTTGCGTCAAGCTGGTAGATGCTGTCGAGATTTTCAGCCATGTCGCCAATCTTGGCGACACCCGTTCGCTCATCATCCACTCCGCATCCACCACTCACCGGCAGTTGACAGAAGATCAGCAAAGGGCAGCCGGTGCTGCGCCGAACGTGGTGCGGTTGTCGATCGGGATCGAAGACGCTGATGATCTAATCGCGGACCTCGACCAAGCGCTTTCCAAGGCGACGGCTTAATCAGTTCGCGGGGGCGGCCTTCGGGCCTCCCCTGTCAGTCTGCAATCTCGAAAACGACAGTGACGCTGGCGGCGATGGATATTTCGCCCTCGGCGACCGGAACGGACGCCTCCATCATCATATCCGACTGTCGGAACATTGGCACAGGCAGCATACCTCCGTTCTCTGTCAAATCGCTGATTGGCCCCAGCGCCACACCGGCAGCTGCGGCATAGAGTTCGGCCTTCCTGATCGCATCCTCGACGGCCCTCCGTCTTGCCTCGTCCATCTTCGGTGCGGGATCCTGAAGACCAAACATCAGCCCGTTGAAGGTGTTCGCGCCATTGCGCACGACTTCGTCCAGAATCATGCCAAGTGATGGCAGATCACGCACACGTACCGTGACCTGGTTGTTGGCGATAAATCCCACGATTGCCGATGAACCGTCGCTGGTGTTGGTCAGCCAGTTGGGGGACAGCGACAACCCGCTGGTTATCACATCTCGCGGCAAGATGCCTGCGGTCGCGACCTGTTCCAGTATGGCCGCTGTCGTCTCCGAATTCACTGTCAAAGCCTCTGCGGCGGTCTTTGCCTGGGTCGTCACACCAAGACTGATCGTCGCCATGTCGGGCACTGCTTCGACGGAACCTTGCCCCGTTACCGTGATCTGCCCGGCTGCCGAAGCCTGAAAGACCGGCCCGATCAGGCCAATGAAGATTAGCAAGATCTTGAACTTCATTCTCGTGCTCCCTCGGCAAGTCCTCGCCGATGCTTGCTTTTTTCGAAGAAAGTAACAAGCGACGCGTGTTCGGTGCGACTTTCCTTGAGCGGAAACCTGCTATAGGGTTCTCACAATCGCAGGGGTAACCCTGCCCTTTGTCGAGCATGTGATAGACCCAAGGGATGAGACCGAACTTCGCCCTAAATCTCAGCTACGATGGCATTGGTCTTTTGTTGCGCGCAAAAGGCGGGTGGCGCCGGGTTGGCGAAGTCTCGCTGGACGACCCGGAACTGTCTGAAAAGCTGAAATTCTTGCGTCGCACAGCGACCGAAATGTCCGGCGGGCAATTCGCGACCAAGCTTGTGATTCCGAACTCTCAGATCTTGTTTCGCGATGTCTACGCACCGGGCGACAGCCCAGGCGCAAGACGTGTCGCAATCCGGGCGGCCTTGGATGGCACCACGCCTTACGCTCTGGACGAATTGATCTTCGACTGGAGCGATGCCGAAGATGGCATGGCAAAGGTGGCAGTTGTCGCAGCCATAACGTTGCAAGAAGCGGAAACCTTCGCTGCGGAACACAGGTTCAACCCTGTCGCCTTTGTTGCGGCGCCGGAGCCCAGCGACTTTACTGGTGAACCTTGGTTTGGCACCACCAGATTGGCAAAGGGCTTGCTGTCCAATGGTGAGACGGTAGAACGGGACACCGATCCTATCGTGGTGCTCGGCTCGGCTTCAGCATCAGATCTCGCTCTGGACGCGAAAGACGAGCTTGACGGCCTCCCTGCATCAATAGCCTTGGACGAGGCTCCTCTTGGTGCGGAGAGTGATCAGGGTCGTGCCGAAAGCACTCTGATTACAGTGTCCGCGGGCCCCGACACGCCGCCCGATACGCCACTGAGGAAGATCGAAGTCCATCGCAAAGAAGCCTCTCTCGAAGTCAGCCCGCAGACGCCGCACCTTGAATCGGCGGTGGCGGCCATGTCGTTTTCGACCCGACGCGCCACATCCAACGACGATCAGCCTGACCAAACGCCTGCACGACTGGGAAACATGGCCCCGAGAATTGCAATTCTGGCAAATCCCGAGCCCATGGCAGATTCAGACGGTTTGCCAAAGTTGGGCGCGGCCACTCGCAATGCCGAAGTCACGCATTTGTCTGTCACTGCGCCCGAAACAGCAAACGATGATCGTCCAGCGCGATCCGATGCGAGCCTGGGCGATCCCTACTCGGCTGAAAATCCGACTGAGAATGCGGCTGCACAAAGCCACGCGCCAAAGGCTTCGGCTAACAGTTCGATACCCAAGGCCCCAAAGCCACTTGAACCTGTTGAAGTGAACGGGGCATCCGAAGGCAAGAATGTCTTCGGCGCGCGAAACAAAGCCGCGGTCCGCAAGAGACCCAGATACCTTGGGCTGGTGCTTACCCTGGCATTGATCCTCGCCTTGGCAGCGGCTGCATGGCTGTCAGAGCTCATTCTTGGTGAGGACTCGGTCGTCATGCGGATGCTGCGCCCGTCCGGGCCTTCGAATGAAGTCACCGCATCGACTTTGCTCGAAACCGCGCCGTTAGAGATGGCCGAAAGCCAGACCGAGCCAGTCATCACTACAACTGCGCCATCCACACCGGCTGTCCCTGCGCTTACCGTCGAAAGCTCTGCTGCCACACTGACAGGCACAACGGCGGCAGCACTTGACCCAATTGCACCGATCGATCCTGACAGCGACCAGATCGAGGATATCTACATCGCTTCAATTGATCCCGTCGTGGTCAGTCACGATGCCGTTGCCGTTCCCGAGGCCGACCAAGCGCTGACGGATATCGAGCCCGCGATGATGCAGTCTCCGACACCGGCGGGTACGGCTTTTGACCTTGACGAAAGAGGGCTTGTACGGGCCTTGCCGGACGGTGCACTTACGCCCGATGGCGTTATTGTCTATGCGGGCAAGCCCGCGGTCGTTCCCTTGCCGCGCCCTGAAACCGCTAGTGTTGCCCGCCCTGAAGCCGCCTCAGCTGTGGCAGCCCTTCGTCCGATTGCACGCCCCGACAGTCTCGTCGAGCAAAACGAGAAATCGCGGTTCGGCGGCCGCACACTGGAGCAAATGGCGGCACTTCGACCCGTACCGCGGCCGGCTTCGGCACAAGACAGCGGCACTGGCGCTGAAACCCCTCCCACGAAGTTCGCGGTTGTGCGCTCGCTCACACCGGCGTCTCGGCCTTCAGATATCACCGGCATCGTCGAAAGAGCCGTCGCCGAAGCGCAACGTTCGGAACCAGCAGAATCCGTGGACAATACCGTCTTGGCGGCGGCTTCAGTAGCCGCACCGAAGCTTCCGCCGGTCCCGACCCGGACCAATGTGGCCACGGAAGCGACGGTCAAAAACGCGATCGATCTTGGGAAGATCAACTTGATCGGCGTCTACGG
>JAHEAO010000042.1:5797-27358 GCA_024642725.1 Paracoccaceae bacterium
CGGCGATACGCTCTACATCCGGGTTTGAGCGATCAGGTATTTATCCAAACTCAAGCAGCCAAACTTATTCTTGGTCCGATCAAGACCATCGCGCACACTATCGAAGTGCCGCCCGAGATCATCCGAGCGTGGACATTGACCGGAAAAGCAGACTATCTACTTCGTGTCTTCTGCGAAGGCCTCTCTTCACTCAACCGACTGATCCAACAGGTTCTAACGCCGCATGCTGGCGTAGCGAGAGTGCAAAGCAAATTTGTCTTGAGTCAGTAGAAACCCGACGCGCGTTGCAAACTTAGGAGACGAACTTGGAAGGATTTCTGTTCCAATCGACGATCTATCTTGCGGCTGCCGTTATCGCAGTCCCGATTGCTGCAAGACTGGGCCTTGGTTCGGTACTTGGCTACCTTTTGGCAGGAATAGTGATTGGCCCTCTTTTGGGACTAGTTGGAACGGAAAGCGAGGACCTGAGGCACTTCGCGGAATTCGGCGTTGTGATGATGCTGTTTCTCATCGGACTCGAATTGGAGCCCAGGGCGCTTTGGGATATGCGGCACCGGCTCCTGGGTCTCGGCGGCGCACAAGTTGTCCTTACCATGCTCGCAGTCATGGGCGGCGCAATGGCGCTGGGGCTTCCATGGAATGAAGGCCTCGCCATTGGTATGATCTTTGCGCTTTCTTCGACGGCCATCGTTCTGCAGACGCTGTCCGAAAAGGGGCTGATGCGGACCTCAGGGGGCAGGTCCGCGTTTTCGGTCCTGCTGACTCAGGACATTGCAGTGATTCCGATGCTGGTTGCACTGCCTCTGCTGGCCTTTGGCAATGTCGTCTTCAAGCCAGAAACGGAGGCGCATGCCTCGGTCGGCGAAGGTGTCGGCCCAACCGCAGAGGAGATGCACAAAGTTGCGGTGACTTTTATCGCTGAACTTCCGGGTTGGGGGGCGGCGCTCGTTACCTTGGGGGCCGTCGGACTTGTCATCGTCATGGGGCTCTACGCGTTTCCGCCGGTGTTCCGCTTCATCAATGCCGCCCGGTTGCGCGAACTCCACACGGCGTTCGCCTTGCTGATCGTCGTCTCGATCGCCTTCCTCATGAACCTTGTCGGTCTCTCCGCTGCTCTGGGCACATTTCTGGCCGGCGTCGTGTTGGCGAACTCGGAGTTTCGGCACGAGTTGGAAAGCGACCTGGAGCCGTTCAAGGGATTGCTTCTGGGACTGTTCTTCATAACCGTCGGCGCGGGTGTGAACTTTGGCGTCATCTTGGATCGGCCTGTCACCGTGTTGGCATTGACCCTCGGGGTAATGTTCTTGAAGGGCGTCATTCTCTTTGGTCTGGGCCTGATCTTTCGTCTGCGGTCCCGCAACCTTTGGCTCTTCACTCTTGGACTCGCGCAGGCGGGCGAATTCGGCTTCGTCTTGGTCTCGTTCTCGGTCCAGCAAGATGTTCTGCCGTTCCGGATGGGCGAGTTGCTACTGGTGTCCATTGCACTTTCAATGCTGCTCACGCCACTGTTCTTCATCCTCTATGAATACCTTTCAAAACGCATGGTCGAAGCGAGCGAGGCAACGCCTGACGATGAGATCGACGAACAAGGGCCGGTTATCATCGCTGGTATTGGGCGTTTCGGGCAAGTTGTTAATCGTTTGGTGCAGATGTCGGGCTTCCAAACGACAGTCGTCGATCATGATTTGAAGACCATTCAACTCATGCGAAAGTTCGGGTTCAAAGGATATTTCGGAGATCCGACCCGGCCGGAGCTTCTGCATGCCGCTGGCTTGGACGATGCTCAGGTTCTTGTCGTCGCGCTGGACGACCGCGACGCATCCCTCAAACTGGTGGCCTACGCAAGAAGAACGCGGCCCGATCTTCACATCGTCGCGCGTGCGTTTGATCGGCTGCACGTTTTCCAGCTTTATGCTGCCGGCGCGAATGACATCGTTCGGGAAATGTTCGACAGTTCGCTGCGCGCCGGTCGCTATGTTCTGGAAAACATGGGGTTGACGGATTTCGAGGCGGCAACAGCAGAAGAAACATTCTTTCACATGGATCGCTCTGCCCTGCGCGAACTTGCAGAGCTTTGGGACCCGAAAATACCCATTTCTGAGAACAGGGCCTATGTCGAGAAAGCCCGCGAATTGGACAAGGAGCTTGAGACCGAGCTGTTGTCTCAGATCGAAGACGTCAAGAAGGCGGGCGTGGAAGGCAAAGCGGTGCGCAAACGAAGCTGAACTAATCCTCAGAAACGCCGGCCTCGGCAAAAGTCGCCATACCCGAGTGGCAAGCGACCGCACCTTTCATCACACCAATCGCCAAAGCGCCGCCAGAGCCTTCGCCCAGTCGCATCCCCAGATCGAGAAGCGGCGAAAGTCCAAGCCGGGACAGCATGCTTGCATGCGCACCTTCCGACGAGACATGGCCGGCGACGCAATGATCCAGCGCGCCCGCCTGAGCAAAGGCCAAAGTCGCTGCAGCAGAGGTACAAATGAAACCATCCAGAATGACGGGAAGACGTTCGACCCTGGCGCGCGCAATTGCGCCTGCCATCGCGGCAATCTCACGGCCACCGAGGGTCTGCAACACCCGCAAGGCATCCCGGTCCCGATTCATCTCCAATGCTTCCGCCACAACCTGGGTCTTGAGTTTAAGACCGTGGTCATTCACCCCCGTCCCCCGGCCTGTCCAGTCCAGAGGCGAGCCGCCAAAGAGCGCCGTCGAGATGGCCGACGCAGCCGTCGTGTTGCCGATGCCCATCTCGCCCGTCACCAAGAGGTCCGAATCCGGGTCGACCGCATTCCAGCCAATCGAAAGCGCGCTTGCGACTTCGGCTTCGTTCATCGCCGGCCCTTGCGTAAAATCGGCGGTGGGGCGGTCGAGTTCAATCGCATGAACATCCATTCGCGCGCCGAAGGTTTTGGCCAGTTGGTTGATTGCAGCACCGCCCGCCTCGAAATTGGTTACCATCTGCACCGTAACTTCGGCTGGAAATGCCGAGACTCCGCGGGCCGTCACACCGTGATTTCCAGCGAAAATGACGATCTGCGGCCTTTCCAGCAGCGGCCGGGGGTTTCCACGCCATCCCGCGTACCAAATCGCCAGATCCTCTAACCGCCCAAGTGCGGCAGGAGGCTTGGTCAATTTTGCGTTCCTCGACTTCGCTGCAGAAATCGCATTTTCATCGGGAACTGGCAGCGAGCTCAGAACTGCGCGGAACTCTTCCAACGAAGCAAAAGTGCGATCGGTCATTATTGTTCTTTCATTTGAATCGGCCTTGGCTTGTCTTTATCGCTGAAGCGGAAAGCGCAAGAGCCCGGAAAGGCCGACCACATGTTGAAAAACGACACTCGACGCATGCGGGCCACGGACATTGCCGTGGCGCTCGGACTTCTCACTCGGCTCCCGGTCAGAAGTGATGGCGCACGGGGTGCCCAAGCCGGATGGGCCTGGCCTTTGGCTGGGGCGGTCGTGGCCTTCTTTGCAACGGCCGCAGGTTGGATTGCTTACCATCTTGGTTTGCCTGAAGGCTTTGCCGCGGCACTTACACTGATGCTGCTGATCGTTCAAACAGGTGCAATGCACGAGGATGGGCTTGCCGATTGCGCTGACGGTTTCTGGGGAGGCTGGTCGACTGGTCGGCGACTGGAGATTATGAAGGACAGCAGGATCGGCGCCTATGGTGTGATTGCCTTGGCAATCTCACTCATTGCTCGGTGGTCGCTATTGGTGACGCTGCTGCAAGCACAAATTCTTTGGGGGCCGGTCATTGCTGCCGCAGCGATATCCAGAGTCCCGATGCTGATGCTGATGCGATACCTGCCTTCCGCGAGATCAGGCGGCCTATCGGAAAGAACCGGAGTCCCAGATCAAGAGACAGTTGTTATGGCCAGCGCGCTTGCCCTGCTCGTTGCATTGGTTGCAACCGGGTTTGTGGCGCTTCTTGCCGCCCTTGCCGTAGCGGCAACGGCTTTTGGCTTTTCTAAAGTGGCACTGTCCAAGATTGGCGGTCAGACCGGTGACGTTCTCGGCGCAGTGCAACAGATGTCCGAAATTACTGCTCTTGCGATTTTCGCCGCCATATTGGCCTAGCAAATATGAAAACGCCGCCCTGTTTGGCGGCGTTCTTTGACAATCCTTGATGCGGGATCAGGCCGCGCGCGACACCAGCACATCATCGACTTTCTTCTGAGCGTCGCTCTCGTCAGAACCGCTGACTGCAGCAACCTCTCGCGTCAGACGCTCCAGAGCCGCCTCGTAGAGCTGGCGTTCGGAATAGCTCTGTTCGCGTTGGTCATCGGTCCGGTGCAGGTCGCGAACAACCTCAGCAATCGCAATCAAGTCACCAGAATTGATCTTCTGTTCATATTCCTGAGCCCGACGCGACCACATGGCACGCTTCACTTTGGCCTTACCCTTGAGCGTGCTCATGGCCTTTGTCACGACGTCCGGAGAGGACAGAGACCGCATCCCAACTTCTGTCGCCTTATGGGTCGGCACCCGCAGCGTCATCTTATCCTTTTCGAACGAGATGACGAAAAGCTCCAGCTTGATGCCGGCAATCTCCTGCTCTTCAATCGAGATGATCTTGCCAACGCCATGCGCCGGGTAGACCACGAATTCATTGGGCCGGAAGTCCATTTTCTTGGATTTGCTCATTTAGTCTGAAGTCCTCATCATTGACCTTGTTTTCGGCGTCAAAAAAAACGCACGGGAAATCCCAATTCCCCGACGCGATTGATTTTTCTGACGCTAATCGACCTAGCCGCGTCAATACAAACGGACGCCTAGGCTCAATCCCCAAATTTCATCTAACTCTAGTATAGCAGAAAAAATGCCAATTTCAAAGCACTCGACATTTCACCGGCATATTTACCTCCGATACCCTTGGATTCATGTGGATTCAGAGGTTTCGAGCTGCAGAAACGAAGTTCGTAGAGCTCGAATCAGCGATCAACCGCCTTCGCCCGGCGCCTCGGAGAAATACTTCTCTAGCTTGCCGGTCTCACCGTCGCGCTCCTCCGCATCCGGAAGAGGTTCCTTCTTTGAAATGATTACCGGCCAGAGTTCAGAATACTTTCGGTTGAACTCGACCCACTTTGCTGCGTCCGGTTCCGTGTCTGGGCGGATCGCGTCGGCTGGGCACTCGGGCTCACAAACCCCGCAGTCGATGCATTCGTCGGGGTGGATGACCAGCATGTTCTCACCCTCATAGAAACAATCCACAGGGCACACCTCAACACAATCGGTGTATTTGCAGGCGATACAGGCGTCATTCACTATGTAAGTCATGGGGCATTTCCCTTGCGGTCAGCCGTCTAGCTAGAACAGCCGCGCGGATCATTCAAGCATGGCGTCGCGAGAAAGACGCATGTCACGCCGATCTTTCTTCGTCGGGCGACCTTTTCCTTCGATTGTGACAGGGGCAGGAACAGACGTCTGTTCGGAAAAAATATCTTCGTACAGCGTCTGCGCCTCTGACGCGGGTCCCCGTCGGTCGCCGGTTGCCAAGAGCCGGACGACGCGGACCCGATTGCCTTGCGGGAAAGTGAGCGTGTCACCGACACCCACCGCTTGGGAAGGTTTGGAAACCTTGCTGGCATTTACACGCACATGGCCGCCAGAAACAACCTTGGTTGCAAGTCCGCGCGTCTTGAAAAACCGCGCGAACCAAAGCCATCTATCCAGCCTGATTGTCAGACGCGGATCTTGCAATCAGCTCTTGTCCTTTAGCGCCAGTAGCGCGGCAAATGGATTGTCGGGATCGATTTTCTGTTCCCGAGGAGGACGGGAAGAAAAGCTCTTGGGCGTGACATCGCGCGGGGGACGCTTGCCTTTGGGCTTGCCTACAGGGCGCTGCGCTCCGTCCTTGTCCTTGCGCTTCCGGTCGTCTCGCCCCTGCCCGCGTGACCGCTCACCGCCTTCACGACGCGCCGGGCGGTTTCCGACCCAAGTGAATGTATAGAATGCCTCCACGGCCGGGATGATATCCTTGGCCGCCGGGTCAGCCGACGAGATGTCCGAAGCCGGGATCTGCGCCGGCTCACCTGCAGGTATTTCCAAAGGCGGGCTGGCCGGGGCCTCTTCCGGCACGTCGACAGGCGCTTCCATTGGTGGCACCGGAGGTTCCTCCGTCGGTGCGTCATCCGGGCTCTCTTGCGGTGGCGCCGGAGGAGCCTCCGTCGGTTTTCCGGACGTAGGGCTGTCCGCTTGGGCCTTTGCCTTTGCCCGTTCACCCTTCTCCGCCTTATAGCCAAGCCCCTGCATCAGATCAGCGAACTGATCCAATGTCATGCCCGTAATGGAAAGCATCTCGGCATTCGCCTCGAACCCGCCACGGCTGTCCTGCGCCCGCAAGAGGTCCGCTAGACGTTCGAGCATGTCGATGCGGATCGCACGGGCACCTGCACGTCGGTAACCCGACATCGTATAGACACCTTCGGGCACATCCACGACTGGGATCGTAACCAAGCCAGGGGGAGGAGCTTCGGGGAATTCTGCCATGCCTTGGCTCAGCGACCAAAGCAGCAAACGCAGCCGCGTTGGAGCTGGCTTGAGCAGTAGCGGCATGAAGATGGTGAACTGCCCAAAGCGAACTCCATGCTTGCGCAAGGCGCCGCGAGCGTCCTGATCCAGATCCTTGACCTCTGCCGCAATGCGGTCTCGGGGAATCACGCCAAGATTCTCAACCATCCTGAAAGCAAAGCCCCGCGCCAGCCCAGTCAGCGTCTCATCGCGGCTCATTGCAAGCAGCGGATCAAACGACGTAGCGATCTTGCGGTCGATGAAATGCTGCAACCGGCGCTGGACTTTTTGAATTACCTCGGGGCCGGCTTCTTCATCGACGAATGCCTCGACGACAGGCTTCATCGGCTCCGGACCAGCCGTCAGTTTTCCAACCGCCTGATCGCCCCACATGAGGCCGCCCTGTTCCGTGAAGTCGATTTCGGTGTCAGGTGCGTTGTAGAACCGGTCTGCACGCAGATGGAATTCAGGTCTGATCGCCAGAATACTGGCTTGTTCCAGCGTCTTGGCGGCATCTGTTGAAGCGCTAACGTCCTGCCGGAAACGAAATCCTTCCAGACGACCAACGAATTGACCTTCGACGGTGACTTCACCTTTGTCGTTTACCTCGGCCACAAGGCCCTCCTTCTGCTTTAACCGGCGAAGCAAGACAGAGGTCCGCCGGTCAACAAATCTTTGCGTCAATGCACCGTGCAGCGCATCCGACAAGCGGTCTTCTACCGCGCGCGTCTCTCCGCGCCAATGGCTTTCATCATCGACCCAGCCCGCCCGTTGCGCGACATAGGTCCAAGTGCGGATGAATGCCAGACGCTTTGACAAAGTGTCGATGTCTCCGTCGACGCGGTCAATCCGTTTGATTTGCCGCGCCAGCCAGTCATCAGGCACACGCTGGAATTCATGAAGATATCCAAAGATTTTTTCTAAAAGACTTGCATGTTCTGCGCTCGATATGCCGCGGAAATCAGGTATCCGGCAAACGTCCCACAAGAGTTGAACTTCCTTCGGGCCAAGGACTTTTGATCGGATATCTTGGGTGCCAGCGAGCGCCTTAAGGGCCAGCAGGTCATCCGAATCGCGCACTCTTGTCAACAAAGGATCATCTGTCTGTAGTTCGAGTGATCCAATGAGTCGGTCAAGTGAACCAAAGGCCAAGCAAGCATTGCGCCATTGCAGCTTTCGAACCGGCGCAAAGCGATGGTTGACGATGGACGCGGCGACTTCCTCGGGAAGCCGTCCGGCGTCTCCTGTTACCCCAAACGAACCATGGTTCATATGACGACCGGCTCTGCCCGCGATCTGGGCAAGTTCATTCGCTTGCAAGGGACGCATCCGGCGACCGTCGAACTTGGCGAGCGATGAAAAAGCGACGTGGTGGATGTCAAGATTCAACCCCATGCCGATAGCATCGGTCGCAACCAGATAATCCACATCTCCGTTTTGGTAGAGTTCTACTTGCGCGTTGCGCGTTCGCGGCGAAAGCGCCCCCATGACGACCGCAGCACCGCCCTTCTGGCGGCGCAGCAGTTCTGCGATGGCGTAAACATTCTCGACCGAGAACCCGACGATTGCGGACCTGGCCGGCATCCGGCTGATCTTCTTCTCTCCCGCGTAAGTCAGTTCCGAAAAGCGTGCCCTGTGCACATAGCCAGCTTTTGGCACCAGCTGTGATATGGGCCCTTTCATCGTATCGGACCCCAGAAATAGGGTCTCATGCTGGCCTCGCATGTTCAGTAGGCGATCAGTGAAAATGTGCCCTCGATCAAGATCTGCGCAAAGCTGGATTTCGTCGATCGCTACAAAATCGGCACCCAACCCCTCAGGCATAGCCTCGACCGTGCAGACCCAATACTGCGTTCGGGGCGGAACAATACGTTCCTCACCCGTCACCAAGGCGACAACTGAAGGCCCTCTCAGCGCGACAATCTTATCATACACCTCACGCGCCAAGAGTCGCAAAGGTAGCCCGATTATGCCGGTGCGGTGGCCCAGCATCCGTTCAATTGCATAATGCGTCTTGCCTGTATTGGTCGGGCCGAGGACCGCGGTGATCCTTGACTGCTCACCCATCGTTCATCCCCCAGAGACTACAAGGCGGTACCGCCAACCTCTTTGTCCAGTCGCTCGATCTTTTCTTTTAAGTTGGGTTGATTGGGATGTATAGCAAGGACCTCGCGGTAGGCTTTGAGCGCTGCCTCCGGCTGGCCCAGTTCTTCGAGAATCATCGCCAATCCCGAGATCGCTCCGAAATGGCGCGGCTCCAAAGCCAACGTGCGGCGGATGTCCGATAGTGAAGGGCCGTACTGTCCTGCCTGATAATAAGCCGTGGCGCGTGCGTTCCAGCCTTCGGCGAAATCCGGCGCATGGTCGGTCAGCGCTGTCAGGTGTTCAATCGCTGCCTCCCAGTCGCCATTTTCCATTGCCGCGCGCCCGCGTTCCAGCAAGAGATCCATGGCAGGAGAGCCAGAATGCGACCATTCCGACCAGATTTTCTGCTCAACCTCCTCCCAGCCCTTGAATCCCGGATCGGCCAACTCTTCAAAAAGTCCGTCCAGCGCTTTGATTTGGGCAACCAAAGGTGTTGAAAACAGAACAAGTGCGACGAATGCCGCAAAGATGGAATTGAGATATCGCATTGCTCTGTCCATAACGGTGGCAAGTGTAACGTGTTCGTGGAAAAATGCGATATCCCCCAGTTCACAAGTTGAGGATCAAAATATGAGCGTCGTGATTTCAGCTGCAGTAGCGGCGTTGAGCGCAAAGATCGCAGAAGGCTTTGACGGCAGCGCGAAATTCGTCATTGAAGGCGAAGGAGGCATTATCGTGGATTCTGCTGGAGTACGCGCGTCAGAGGAAGAGGCCGACGTCACGCTGACTGCCGACGCCGACACTTTTCAGGCAATGATGTCCGGTGAGCTTAATCCTACTGCTGCCTTCATGTCCGGGCGGTTGTCGGTTGACGGCGACATGGGCACCGCAATGCGGCTCGGGGCTGCCTTGGCCTGACGCATGGAAACCGCGCCGCTCTTTAATGAACTTGCAGAAGGGCCTGACGAAGGATCCGCATGGTGGCTGAGAGCCCTTGACGGCCAAAAACTGCGTGCCGTGCACTGGAAGGGCGGCGATAAGGGGACAGTGCTGCTCTTTCCGGGCCGTTCCGAATACGCCGAGAAATACGGTCGGGCCGCTGTCGAGTTCAAAGCCAGAGGTTACGGAACGCTCGTAATCGACTGGCGCGGACAGGGGCTCGCCGACCGTATGGCGCGCGACCCAATGCTTGGACACGTGCGGCGCTTTCACGACTACCAACTTGATGTCAAGGCGATGGTCGCCTTCGCCGAGGCCGCGGAACTGCCAAGACCATGGTATCTGGTTGCCCATTCGATGGGAGGATGCATTGGGCTGCGGTCTCTACACAACGGCCTCGAAGTGAACGCGGTCGCCTTTTCCGCCCCGATGTGGGGGATCAGCATGGCCAATTATCTGCGGCCAGTCGCATGGACCTTAAGCCAGGCGGCAAGTTGGGTTAGGACAGACAAGATCTACGCGCCTGGAACGTCTCGGGATTCCTACGTCAGAGTTGCGCCCTACATCGGCAACATGCTGACCACCGACGAAGAAATGTATGACTACATGAAGCGTCATGTGGACTCGGAGAAGCAATTCGGACTCGGCGGCCCCAGCCTTCGTTGGTTGAATGAGGCGCTGCACGAGACCCAACGGCTTCGCCGCCTGCCTCCACCGAAAGTGCCTGCGGTCGTTCAACTGGGAACGGACGAAACGGTAGTCGATACGGCCCCAATTCACTGGATCATGCGAAATTGGACCGGCGGCGAGTTGCACCTCGCGGAGGGCGCGCGGCATGAAATAATGATGGAGATCCCTCAGACCCGAGCGAATTTCTTCGACGCCGCAGCCAGCCTTTTCGAGGAAAATCGATAGACGCTAGTCAAAACCCCGAATGGACCGGGCGACCGTGCCGGCGCCCTGCTGAATCCAGTTCAGTTCCGAGGCGATGAAATAGACGTTCACACCGTACTTGTGCCATTCAGCGGCCTTTTCGGTAGTAGGTGCCCAAGTTACAAAGGCCTTGCCTGCGGCGCGCGTGGCTTTGCCGACAGTCTCGTAGGCCGCGTGAAGCTCTGGTGAATTCGTGTCGGATTTTCCGAGAGAGACCGACAGGTCCGACGGGCCGATGAAAAGACCGTCGATTCCATCGACGGCAGCGATCTCTGCGGCCGCGTCAACACCAGAGGGCTCCTCAATTTGTGCAAGCACGAATGTCTCTGCCTCGGATTGCGCCAGAACCTCAGGCATCGATTTGCGGCCAAGCCCCGCCCACCGGGTCGCCCCAGCAAACCCGCGACCACCAAGACCAAACCTCGCTGCCCGTGCCACTTCCATTGCGCGGGCGCAGTCAGTGACATGCGGCACAACGACGCCGACTGCGCCGCTATCCAACGCCTGCAGTATGTTCTCTGCGCTGCCGGATGCGACCCTTACGATGGCCGGAAAATCCAAGGCACGCGCCATTGCAAGGCAGATGTCCATAGAACGCCTGTCAATGGCTGCATGCTCGGCATCCAGGCAAACAAAGTCGAGGCCAGAAAGGGCAAGCACTTCTAGTATCTCATGAGACGGAGTCTTGATGAATGTACCTACCAGACGTTCGCCATCCAGCATGCGTTTCTTGAAACTAGCCGTCTTCATTCGCAGTTCCCTGAGCTTTGCAATCCGTCAGACCTCAATCTCGGTAAAGGCTTCGCGGAGCGCTTCGGACCAGGCCTTGCTCATCTGTGAGAAGGATGGGTCCTCGGCCTCGATACGACGCTGGTTTGCAACCTTGCATGTTTCCGCTTCGATGATGGTCATATCGAGAGGCATCCCCACCGACAGGTTTGACCGCAAGGTAGAATCCATCGACAGCAGGGCAGCCTTTTGAGCATCGACAAGTGACGTTTGAGGTGTGACAACCCGATCCAAGATCGGCTTGCCGTATTTGTGCTCTCCAATCTGGAGAAATGGGGTGTCCGACGTCGCCTCTATGAAGTTCCCTTCGGGATAGACCAGAAACATCCTCATTGCTCCGCCAGCACGTTGACCGGCCACGATCATGGAGGCAGTTGCTTTCTGACTCATCCGCTCCAACTTGGCGCTCACCTCGGCAGTTACATCCGAAAGCGCCCGACCGACGATCTCGGCGACCTGCAACATCGTGGTAGCCTGCATCACCGAGGATGTGTGATCGGCTTCCGGATCGTCAACCGCCTCTTGCAAGCGGGCCATGGTCGTCTGGGTCACGGATAGTGAACCTGCGGTCATGACCGCTATCACCCGCTCGCCGGGATCTTCGAAGATGAACATCTTGCGATAAGTGGCGATATTATCGAGACCGGCATTTGTGCGCGTATCCGATAGCAAGACCATGCCGGCATCCAGCATCAGTCCCACGCAATAGGTCATTTATTACCCTTTCGGCAAATCGTTGCGCTGACATTATTGCGCGGCTTGCTGAACCGCAACGCTGACCTGCAAGCTCTCATCACCGGCACCCTTGGCAATGCCCCGGATGGGAGCAGCGTCCATTGCGTCATAGCCCGACCCCAAGCGAATGTACCTTTCATCAGGGCAACACTGGTTCGAAGGATCGAAGCCCACCCAACCAAGGCCGCTCACATGTATCTCGGCCCAAGCATGGCTGGCTTCATGCGCCTGACCGTCATCGGTCGAATGCAGATATCCTGTCACGTAACGAGCTGGCATATCGGCTGCATGCGCCACGCTGATCAGCGCGTGCGCATGGTCCTGACATACCCCCAGACCAAGAGACAAAGCTTCGGCTGCGGTCGTGTGGGCGTGAGTCTCTCCGGGTCGATAAGCGATAGCCTCGGACACCGCGGCTGAAAGCGCATGTGCCTGCTCCAACGGGGACGCATCGGGGAAGCTGGCAAGCGTCGTTTCAGAGAGCTTGCGTAGTCCCTTGTCCGGGCGCGTAGCGCGGGTGCTGCGAAGATAGGCCGCCGGCGGCACATGTTCACGATGGCCCCGCAGAATGCCCGCCAAATCAGTCGTATGAACTTCGCCTTCAACGAGAACCGTCATTTCGGAAACAGGCCCCAGCATCGAAACCGTTTGCACCCAATCGCCGCATCCATCCCTGAACGAGGCCCCCATCTCGGCACCCTCGACTGTGACTGACCAATGTTTGACCGACTGGCCGTCAAAGATTGACGGGGTAAGCCGCAGACTCTGAACGACACCGCGAGTCGGAGGCTCGAATACGTAGCTGCTGTGGTGAGTCACAAGGAGCTTCAACGCGCCTCTCCCGAAAGGTAGCTTTCGTGCACTTTTGCGCCCAAGGTGGCAATGTCACGAATGAACCGGGTTAGGAATTCGTGAAGTCCTTCCTCAAAGATTTCACTGACCTGCGCTTCGGCGAGTTCGGCCAGAATCGACCGCGCCCCGCTGAGTGCCGGTGTCGTCTTGCCGTAACGGCGCGCGAGTTGATTGAGGTGCAATTCCGCGCCTTCGATCGCTGTCAGCAAAGACCGCGGGGACTGTCTGTTCAAAATCAGGAAGTCGGCAATCTTCTGCGGCGTCACCTCGCCACCGTAGGCCCAGGCGAATGCCCGATGTGCCGACATCGAACGCAGCAGCGTTGACCATTGGTAATTGTCCAGGCCGGAGCCCACCATTCCCGGCTGTGGCAAGAGAACATAATATTTCACGTCCAAGAGCCTGGCCGTGCTGTCAGCGCGTTCCAAGTAATGACCCAGATTTGAAAAATCGAAACCGTCGTTGCGCAACTGCGTTGCAAGTGATGCACCCCGGATCAACGCCGTTGTGCGAGTCGTCCAATCCGTGAGATCCGTGAGCGGCATCTTGCTGCGTTCGGTTCGCTGCATCTCACGAATTTCTTGAAAAGCCGTGTTGAGCGCATCCCATACCTGCGTCGTCAGGGCTGTTCGCACGATGCGGCCATTTTCCCGGGCCCGCTCTATACAAGTCGCCACGGATGACGGGTTGTCGCTGTCGAAAAACATGTGGCTTTCGACGTTACGCTGGACCGGCTCACCGTATTTTTCGGCGAATGCCTTGGCAGTCCCCGATGCCTGCAGGATCGAATCCCATTCATTGCGATAGCCGCCGCCGATATTCGGCATCAAAGCATTGCGGGCACCAACCTCCAACAATCGAGCGTTCGTCTCTGCCCGCTCGATGTAGCGCGAAATCCAATACAGATTATCTGCGGTGCGGCTCAGCATCAGTCAGCCATTACCCAAGTGTCCTTGACGCCGCCGCCTTGCGAGGAATTCACGACCAGCGACCCATCGGTCAGCGCCACCCTCGTCAGGCCACCTGGCACGAGCTCTACGGTTTCTCCGACGAGACAATAGGGCCGAAGGTCGACATGGCGAGGAGCAACGCCTTCGGCCACGAATGTCGGGCAGGTGGACAGCGCAAGCGTCGGCTGCGCGATATAGTTTTCTGGCGCTTCGCGTATCTTGTCAGCGAAAAGTTCGATTTCCGATTTCGTCGCCTTCGGGCCAACCAGCATCCCGTATCCGCCAGAACCATGAACTTCCTTCACAACCAGATCAGCAAGATTGTCCAATACGTATTTGCAGTCGTCCTGCTTGCCGCATTGCCAAGTCGGCACATTTTCTAAAAGCGGCTCCTCCCCAAGGTAAAACCTTACCATCTCAGGCACATAGCAATAGACCGCCTTATCGTCCGCCACCCCCGCTCCGGGAGCCGAGGCAATGTTCACCCCACCAGAACGGTAAACATTCATCAAACCCGGGATTCCGAGCATTGAGTCCGGCCGGAAACAGAGCGGATCCAAGAAGGCGTCGTCGATCCGGCGGTAGATCACATCAACCTTTCTTGGCCCCTCCGTAGTCCGCATCCACACAAAATCGCCTTCGACAAACAAATCCTGACCTTCGACCAACTCGACGCCCATCATGTCCGCAAGGAATGAATGCTCGTAATAGGCCGAATTGAAATGTCCTGGCGTCAGTATCACCACCTTGGGCTCGCCGGTGCATTTTAGCGGGGCGACCGACGCAAGCGTCCGCCGCAGAATGCGCGGGTAAGCCTCTACCGGCGCAATGCGATTTTCCTGAAAAAGCTGCGGAAACATCCGCATCATGATTTCTCGGTTTTCAAGCATATAGCTGACGCCAGATGGTGTCCGGCAGTTATCTTCGAGCACGAAAAACTGGTCCGGACCTGTACGAACGATATCGATACCGACGATCTGGCTGTAGACGCCTCTTGGCGGCTGAAACCCGCAGACTGCCTTCTCGAAAGCTTCGTTCTGATAGACGAGCCGCTCTGGAATCCGACCGGCGCGTACAATCTCACCGCGGCCATAAACATCCGTCAGAAAAGCATTGAGCGCTCTGGCGCGCTGCTTGATGCCCCGTTCCAATTTGCGCCATTCATCCGTGGCAAACACGCGCGGAAACATGTCAAAGGGGATCAGCCGATCAGGGTCGCCCCCCTCGCCATAAACCGCAAAAGTGATGCCTATTCGACGAAACAGGCTTTCCGCTTCTGACTGCTTCAGGCTTCGTAGTTCCGCTGGCATGTCACGCGTCCAGTCTTCCAGACGCCGGTAGGGCGACCGAACGCCGCCGCTATCAAACATCTCGTTGAAAAACTCTGGTAAGACCGGTGTGTTCATTCCTTGATGCTAAGGACAGGCAATGGGAAAGGGAACCGAATTTCCCGCCCGCTCCAAGCGAAGCAACACAAAAAGCGCGCAACTGCATTGGATTTGGGCATTGGTTGTCTTGAACCCCCCTCCTCCATCACCCTATGTCTGTGGGGTCACACAATACAAAGAGGTCCCAATGCCGAAATCGTTCCCCAAGCCCGTCTTTGACTCGAGAACCGGCGGGGCCAAGGATCTAGGCAATCTGCCGGACTGGGACCTGAGCGACCTCTACTCATCGCCAGGCGCCGAAGAGTTGAAGCGTGACATTGCTTGGCTTGAAAAGGCCTGCGCGGATTTTGCACTTGAGTACCAGGGCAAACTGGCAAGTCTGAATGCGGATCAGATGTTGGAATGTATCCTGAGGAATGAGAAAATCGACATCGTCGCGGGACGCGTAATGTCATTCGCGGGATTGCGCTACTATCAGAATACGACTGACTCGGAGCGCGCAAAATTCCTTGCCGATTGTCAGGACAAGATTACAACCTTCAGCACACCTCTTGTCTTCTTCTCCCTCGAGCTGAACAGGATTGAAGACGCGGCGCTGGACAGACTTTTCACCGAAAATGCCGAACTTGCGCGCTACAAACCGATCTTTGACAAGATCCGAGCGATGCGCCCGTACCAGTTGTCGGATGAGCTAGAGAAATTCTTGCACGACCAGTCCACTGTCGGTGCCGCCGCCTGGAACCGGCTGTTCGACGAGACGATCGCCGGCCTGACCTTCGATATAGACGGAGAGACCTTGGGCTTGGAATCCGTCCTCAACTACCTGACGGAACAAGACCGAAGTCTGCGAGAGAAAGCCGCGCGGGAATTGGCCAAGGTTTTCGGCGAGAACGTCAAGCTCTTCTCACGCGTTCACAATACGCTTGCGAAAGAAAAGGAGATCGAGGACCGCTGGCGCAAGATGCCGACACCCCAAACCGGACGGCACCTAGCCAATCAGGTTGAACCGGAAGTAGTCGAAGCGTTGCGAAATGCGGTCGTCGCTGCTTATCCGAGGCTCTCGCACCGCTACTACGAATTGAAGCGGAAGTGGCTTGGGCTGGAGACGCTCGAAGTCTGGGATAGAAACGCACCGCTCCCGATGGAAGACACCCGGACCGTCAATTGGGAAGACGCGACCAAGACCGTCCTTGACGCATATGCGGATTTTTCACCCCAGATGGCAGCGCTTGCCGAACCATTCTTCAAGAAGGGCTGGATCGACGCCGGTGTAAAACCAGGGAAGGCCCCCGGTGCCTTTGCGCATCCGACGGTCGTGGACGTCCACCCCTATGTGATGCTCAACTACCTAGGCAAGCCGCGCGACGTGATGACCTTGGCGCACGAACTCGGGCATGGCGTACACCAGGTTCTTGCCGCCGGTCAGGGAGAGCTTCTGGCCTCAACCCCGCTTACTTTGGCAGAAACCGCAAGCGTGTTTGGCGAAATGCTCACGTTCCGCAAGCTGCTTGCAGGTGCGAAGAACACGGCGGAACGAAAGATTCTCCTGGCTGGCAAAGTTGAGGACATGATCAACACGGTCGTCCGCCAGATCGCCTTTTACGATTTCGAGTGCAAGCTTCATGACGCCCGGCGCGCCGGAGAACTGACCCCCGACGACATCAATGCACTTTGGATGTCGGTTCAGGCCGAAAGCCTTGGGCCAGCCATGAGTTTCATGCCGGGCTACGAAACGTTCTGGGCCTATATCCCGCATTTCGTTCACTCGCCTTTCTATGTCTACGCCTATGCATTTGGAGATGGCTTGGTGAATGCACTTTACGCGGTCTACGAAGAAGGCAAACCGGGGTTCGAGGACAAGTATTTCGACATGCTCAAGGCCGGCGGCTCCATGCATCACAAGGAGCTTCTGTCGCCCTTTGGCCTTGACGCGAGCGATCCCAAGTTCTGGGACAAGGGTCTGTCGATGATCTCAGGCATGATCGACGAACTAGAGGCGATGGAAGGCTAGCCCTCCGCCGCGTCATAGATCATATCAATCATCCGCTGGTTGGCCTTCGAGAATTCGAGCGGACAAGCATAGTCGTTGCCCGTCAGAACCGAGCGATTGAAGGCGTTGATCTGCTCGACATATTGGTCAACCAGCGGGAAACGCTCAATGCGCACGTCGCCCGACTGATCGCGTATCTCAAGCACGTCGTCTCCGTAGAGCTTCGCGTTAAAGGGTGTCATGACCTTGATCCAGCCCTTGGAGCCGTGGAACAGCATCTGCTGGAATGGGTGCATTCGCATCGAGACATAGAAATCAAGCGTGAAAGACGAGAACTCCGACCAGACACGTGCCGTACCGTCGATGCCACCGTCCCAAGAAATCTGCGATCTCACCGATACCGGCTCTTCACCGGTTACGAAGCGGGTCGTTACAGTCGGATAGACCCCGATATCCCGAAGTGCCCCGCCGCCCTGTGTCGGATCGTTCCGTATGTTTTCTGGGTCAGCATTGAAGAAGCTGAACCCGCCCTGAACATGACGTAGTTCGCCAATGACGCCTTCTGCCAGCAACTGTCGCACCCGAAGCCATTGCGGATGGAAGACCACCATGAACGCTTCTGCCGCCAGCAGACCCGATTTGTCCCGAGCGGCAATCAGCCCGTCGATCTCTTCGGCCCGCAGAGCAATCGGCTTTTCGCAAAGGACGTGTTTGCCCGCCTCGATAGCCTTTCTAGTCCATTCCACATGTGCCGAGTTGGGCAGAGGAATGTAAACCGCGTCAATGTCAGGGCTCGATAGCAGCTGATCATAATCATCAAACAGCTTCACATCCCGATAGGGCCTGGCCAGAGCCTCGGCCTTTCCCGGTGTCCGGCTGGCAATTGCGGTGATGTGGCCATCAAGACTGTTGTGAATCGCCGGGCAAAGCCACTCGCGCGCGATCTTTGCTGCACTCAGTATTCCCCACCGCACCGCTTTAGTCATAATTTGTCCCTTCTTCAGTATGGGCAAACGCTAACACGGCGACTGCGGCCTAAGCCATCCCCAGACCGGACTAGCCCCACCGCTTCCAGGGGAACGGCTTTGTCTCACTTGCGCCGCTTTGGAAGCGCGCGACGTCTTGCATCCACTTGCCGAGATCGCGGCCAAAGTCGACCAGGAGCTCATTCTTCTCCTTAGCGAAGAGCATCCAAAGGAACTGCACCAAGGCAACCACCCAAAGAATTGTCTCTGCCAGAGCAAAAAGAGCCGCAAAGAGAAGCATCCATAATCCACGAAGCCAGATGTTCCCGTCCTCACCGGATTCACCGGTATCGTGTCCCGGTTCGTTCAGTTCAACTGGATCTTCGTTGAAGGGAGGCATGGACAGCTCCTGTTTTTTGCTCCTAGAACGCGATCTTCTCGGCCAAATGCTGCGCCATTTTCTGGGTGGGTATCTTCATCAGATCCTTATCCAGATCGAAGACCAGCTTCTGTTTCAGTTCCGCAGTCAGGCCGCCGCGCAACACGCCGAGAAATTTGGGTGCGGCCACGATGGCCAGCCGGTCATAGCTACCCTTGCTGATTTCCTTTTCGACTTCCTTCACCAACTGTCGAACGAAAGCCTGCCGTCTTTGCTGTTCCTCGGATGTGGTCCGCTCCATCGCATAGCTTGCGCCGCTACCGATGGTGCGACCGCGGCCCGGTCGATCGGCATATCCTTCGGCGGCGCCTTCGACCTCTTCGATATTGACCTCACGCAGATCGTTCAGACCTTTGCCGACGCCGATATTCTCCATGAACCGGGCGCCACCATCATCGCAAACAACAAGCAAAGTAGTCGTCGATTTCATCCTGATTCTCCCTCAAATGAAATTTCTAATCCACTGTCGCAACTGCACTGCGTCACCGCATTGAGCCATCTCAATTCTATCGGTATTTGAAATCTTTTCTTACGCGTCTTCGAGCATACCTCGCTTTGCGGCAAGTTCTCTCATTTTCAGCTGCAGTTTTTCGAACGCTCGAACTTCGATTTGGCGAATGCGTTCGCGGCTGACGTCAAACTGGGCCGACAGCTCCTCTAGCGTGACTGGATTATCTTGCAGACGTCTTTGCGTCAGAATCTCCTTTTCTCTGTCGTTAAGGACAGCCATCGCTTGCTCCAGCAATTCGCGCCGGGCCTCCAGTTCATCTTGTTCCGCGTACTGGCCAGCTTGATCAGCATCCTCATCTTCCAGCCAATCCTGCCATTGAGTCGAGCTGTCGCCATCGGTTCCGACCATGACGTTCAGGCTTGCATCGCCACCCGACAGGCGCCGGTTCATGGAGACAACTTCGTCCTCGGTAACACCAAGATCCGTTGCGATCCTCGCCACGTTCTCGGGGCGCAAGTCGCCTTCCTCCAACGCACCGATGCGATTCTTCGCCTTGCGCAGGTTGAAGAACAGCTTCTTCTGCGCGCTGGTGGTTCCTAACTTCACAAGGCTCCACGACCGCAGGATATATTCCTGAATCGAGGCGCGAATCCACCACATCGCATAGGTTGCCAACCGGAAACCTTTTTCAGGATCAAAGCGCTTGACCGCCTGCATCAAGCCGACGTTCGCTTCCGAGATCACTTCCGCCTGCGGCAGGCCGTAACCCCGGTATCCCATCGCGATCTTTGCCGCCAGCCGGAGATGCGACGTGACCATCTTGTGGGCGGCTTCTGTATCCTGATGATCTACCCAGCGCTTGGCCAGCATGTATTCCTCTTCCGGCTCCAGCATTGGAAACTTGCGAATTTCCTGCATGTACCGGTTAAGTCCCCCTTCCGGGGACGGTGCGGGAAGATTGCCATAGTTGCTCATTTATTCATGCCCCTCTCAACCTTCATGTATAAAGGCTTAACATTACATAGGGAGGGCCGAGGCCCGGTTCAAGTTGCGCCGCCTAGCAGCATTTCTTTGCTGACTTATGAAGGCCGACGCCAAGATGCACCAGATCAATGCAAGCCCATCACGGTCATTTGCAGATTATGTCAACCGCGCAGCGCCACCAGCAATCGGTCCATATCGTCTGGCAGATCCGCCTCAAAGCGCAAGAACGCTCCGGTCACCGGGTGCTGGAAACCCAGAACTGCGGCGTGCAGAGCTTGGCGGGGAAAGTTGGCGACCATGTTGATCGCTGCCGAGGATAGCGCCTTGGCATTGAGTTTGCGCTTGCCTCCATAAGTCTGGTCCCCAATTAGGCCGTGTCCGACATGGGCCATATGCACTCGGATCTGATGTGTCCGCCCGGTCTCAAGCCAGCACTCGACCAGCGCCGAAACCGGCGGTGTTCCGAAGGCCTCGAGCGTGCGAACCCGGGTAACAGCGTGACGACCGCCCTGAAATTGGACCGCCTGCTTTTGTCTGTCAGTCTTGTGGCGCGCGAGTTGTGTTGTGATCCTCATGATGTTGCCGGGCTCAAAGCTTACCCCTTTGGTTCCGCGCAACCTTGGGTCGGCCGCATCAGGCACACCGAAGACCAACGCCAGATAACGGCGTTCAACGATGTGCTTCTCGAACTGCAAGGCCAGACTATGATGCGCCTTGTCGGATTTCGCCACGACAAGCAGGCCGCTGGTGTCTTTGTCGATCCGATGCACAACACCCGGTCGCTTCTCCCCGCCGACTCCAGACAATTGGCCTTCAAAATGGTACAGCAACGCGTTGACAAGCGTCCCGCGAGGCGTTCCCGGCGCCGGATGAACGACCATTCCGACGGGCTTGTTGATGACGATCAGATCGTCATCCTCCCAGATCACGTCCAGCGGGATGTCTTCGGCTTCCAAATGGCTTTCCGTCGCCTCGGGAACCGCGATCGTATAGACAGCGTCTTCGGTCACCTTCGCTTTCTGATCGGTAATGACCTGACCACCGCAGGTCACCGCTCCCTCGGCGATGAGCTTTGCAATGCGGGAACGCGACAACTCCGCATCCTCTGGCACATCGCGCGCCAGCGCCTTATCAAGACGGTCGGGCGGATTTGGCCCGATGATGACCAGGACATCAGATAGCGACATGGAAAAGCCTTCCCTTTCAGAAGCTGAAGCCAGGAATCTGCGCTTCCTGCGAATTCTTGTAACGGCGCTGACCACAACAATGATCCTTGGCCTTCTAGCCATCGTGACACTGCTTGTCATCCGCTTCGGATCCTCCGAAAGCGCCATAGCATTGCCCGATCAGATCGAATTGCCCTCCGGTGCGCGGGCAAGCGCCTTTACTCAGGGCCAGAACTGGCTTGCCGTGGTAACGACAGACGATCGGATTCTCATCTATTCGGCAGACGGCAAGACAATGCTGCACGAGATAGACGTCAAAGCGGCACAATAGGGAAGTGGTACCGCCTTCCTGGCTTGAACAGGAGACCTCTGGATCCACAAT
>JAHEAO010000107.1 GCA_024642725.1 Paracoccaceae bacterium
AGCGAGATCAGTTCGGCGCCGCCCGAGATTTCCTCCCACACGGTGTGGTTGGGGTCGAGCGCGTCGCGCGACTGGTCGACATAGGCCAGTTTGACGGTGTCGCCGTAGCTCACGGCGCCGCTGTCGGGCTGTTCCTGCCCGGTCAGCATGCGAAAGAGCGTGGTCTTGCCGGCCCCGTTCGGGCCGATGACGCCGACGATGGCGCCGGGCGGGATCGAGAAGGTCAGGTTCTCGATCAACTGCTTGTCGCCCATGTGCTTGGCAAGGTTTTCAACCTCGATCACCTTCTGGCCAAGGCGCGGGCCGTTCGGGATGACGATCTGCGCGCGGGTGATCTTGTCGCGTTCGGACTGGTCGGCCAGTTCGTTATAGGCGTTGATCCGGGCCTTTTGCTTGGCCTGACGCGCCTTGGCGCCCTGCCGGATCCACGCCAGTTCGCGTTCCAGCGTCTTGGATTTCGATTTATCCTCGCGCGCTTCCTGTTCCAGCCGCTTGGCCTTTTGTTCCAGCCAGCTTGAGTAGTTGCCTTCGTAGGGAATGCCGCGGCCGCGATCCAATTCGAGAATCCACGAGGTGATATTGTCGAGGAAGTAGCGGTCGTGGGTGACGATCAGGATCGTGCCCTTGTAGTCCATCAGGTGGTTTTGCAGCCAGGCGATGGTTTCGGCGTCAAGGTGGTTGGTCGGTTCGTCCAGAAGCAGCATGTCGGGGGCTTCGAGCAGGAGCTTGCACAGTGCCACGCGGCGGCGTTCGCCGCCCGAGAGGGTTTCGACATTGGCGTCGTCGGGCGGGCAGCGCAAAGCCTCCATCGAGACGTCGATCTGGGCGTCGAGATCCCAGAGGTTCTGGGCGTCAATCTCGTCCTGCAGCTTGGCCATCTCGTCGGCGGTTTCGTCGGAATAGTTCATCGCCAGTTCGTTGTAGCGGTCGAGGATCGCCTTTTTCGGGGCGACGCCCAGCATGACGTTTTCGCGCACGGTCAGCGCCGGATCGAGATGCGGTTCCTGCGGCAGGTAGCCGACCTTGGCGCCTTCGGCGGCCCAGGCTTCGCCCTGAAAGTCCTTGTCGATGCCCGCCATGATCTTGAGCAGGGTGGATTTACCCGAGCCGTTGACGCCGACGACGCCGATCTTGACGCCGGGCAGGAAGTTCAGGCGGATGTTTTCGAACACTTTCTTGCCGCCCGGATAGGCTTTGGAGACGCCGTCCATGTGATAGACGTATTGATAGGCTGCCATGGGGATGCTCCTGACGCGGGAAATTCGATTTGGCGCTTGATAGCGAAGCGTGGCTTTGGGGGCAATCGGGGATGCAGCGATCGGGCGCAGTGATGGTGTGGCCATCGCGGCAGGGATGGGCGGCTTGGTGGGCGATCCCGCACGATGCCGGGCAGCGGGTCGGTATTCCGCTTTTCGGGGCGAAGGCGGATTGCGTGGCGCGAAATCAGTTTCGGTGCGGTCGTGGCCGGAGCCGGGTTGTTCCGGTGGGGCGCCTTTGTCAGGCGCTGCGGCGTTTGCGGACCAGCCCGAACGCACCCAGACCGGCGAGCAGGAGTGGCAGCCCGGCAGGCAGCGGTACCGCGCTGATCGACGGAGCGATCATCGACCATGTGCCCTGTCCGTTGGCCAGGATCCCCGTCGTGCCGACCGGCGCCCAGATTTCCCCCAGCAAGGTTGCGGTGAGCGTGCCTTTGATGGTGTCGCCCAATTCAAGCCAGTCCTGGAAATAGATATTGAAATCGGTCCGGTCGGGTTTGACCATGACATGCGACACGGCCGTGCCTCCGATCATGAGGTCGCCGCTGAAAAGCTCTGTCCCGGAGCCGCCGGTGCTGGCGGCGTCGTAGAAGCGCAGGAAGTTCTTTTCCGCCACGATGGTTCCGCTGCCGCTGATGACCCCGACTGTGTCTGAGACACGTTCGATATAAAGGACGACAGCGGCCTGCGATATCGCCGGCGCAATACATAAAACTGCTGCAAGAACAAAGGATTTCAGGGACAAGTCTCGTATCCTTAACCAGGCCCCCACCCGGTAATCCACTGCGTCAAGGATACGGCTGGCGCGCGCATCGGCAACGAATTGTGGCAAAAGAGGCCAAATTGCGGCGAAATTGTGCGCGCCGGTCATCCGAGGCGCATGCAAACCGTGGCGATGGTCCGGATTGTCTCTGCTTTCGAAAAAAGAGTGCGGCGAATCAGCGGGTTCGGCATCGGCCGCTGCTGCGAGCGCTGGCGAAGGGGGCGCAACTGGGCTAAAGCCTGCCTATGACAGGACTTTCTGCGACCCTTCTGCGAGGCCGGACCATCGGTCTTCTGGGCGGATCCTTCGATCCGCCGCACAAGGGGCATGTGAATATCACGCTGGAGGCGCTCAAGCGGTTCCAGCTGGACGAGGTCTGGTGGTTGGTCAGCCCCGGCAACCCGCTGAAATCCGAAGGACCTGCCGGGCTGGATCGCAGGATGGCGGCGGCGCGGGCGATCATGGATCATCCGCGCGTCAGGATCAGCGATTTCGAGGCCCGGTCCGGCACCCGCTATACCGCCGAAACGCTGCGCGCGCTGATGCGCGCGTTTCCCGAGACCCGGTTCGTCTGGCTGATGGGGGCCGACAATCTGGCGCAGTTCCACCTGTGGCAGGACTGGCAATGGATCATGGAAAGCGTGCCTGTCGGGGTGCTGGCGCGCCCGGGCCAGCAAATCTCTGCCCGGCTGTCGGTTGCGGCCAGCCGATACGAGCGGTTCCGGCTGCGCGGGCGGCAGGCTGCCCGTCTGGCGCGGTCTGAACCACCGGCGTGGTGCTTTATCAACCTGCCGATGGTCAACCTGTCGTCGACGGCGATCCGGGCGGCCGGGGGCTGGCACAGATAGGCTTGTCGACGGGCCTCGATCGGGCATAGCTTGATGTCATGAGCAGCAGGATCGGCAAGACGATTTCACGGCGGGCAATGCTGGCGGGTCTTATGACCGGCGTTGCACATGCGGCATGGGCGGGCGCGCCGACAGCGTCGCTGCGCCCGATGGCGCGACCGGCGGAAGGGGCATTGCCGCGCTTGCCGGAAGCCGAAGCGTTGATCCGCGCCGCCGGACTGACCGGCAAGCTGGGCTACATGGTCGCGAATGCGCGCACCGGGCGGGTGCTGGAGGTTCACAATCCGCTTCTGTCCTTGCCGCCGGCCAGCGTGTTGAAGACGGTCACCGCGCAATATGCGCTGGAAGCCTTGGGGCCGACGCATGCCTTTGTCACGCGGATCATGGCGACAGGCCCGCTGAATGGTGGGCGGGTCGAGGGCGACCTTGTGCTTGTGGGCGGCGGCGACCCGGTGCTGGACACCGACGGGCTGGCCGATCTGGCCACCGCGCTGAAAGGCGCCGGGGTGCACGAGGTGACGGGACGGTTTCTTGTGCATGACGGGGCGCTGCCGCGGATTGAAACCATCGATGCCAGCCAGCCCGATCATCTGGGCTACAACCCGGCGGTGTCGGGGCTGAACCTGAATTTCAACCGGGTGCATTTCGAGTGGAAGAAGGCCGGTGAAAGCTACGCCGTTTCAATGGATGCCCGGTCTGAAAAATACCGACCCGACGTGAAGATGACACGGATGCGGCTGGCTGACCGGCAGTTGCCGGTCTACACCTATGAAAATCAGGGCGGGGTCGAGGATTGGACCGTCGCGCGGTCCGCCCTTGGTCCGGGCGGCAGCCGGTGGTTGCCGGTGCGCCGGCCGGAGCTTTATGCAGGCGAGGTGTTCCAGACCTTCGCGCGGTCGCATGGGATCGTGCTGAAGGCCCCCGAAGCGGTGCGCGGGCCCGTGCCCAAGTTGCTGCTGGCAGAGCGTCACAGCATCCCGCTGCAACAGATCCTGCGCGATATGCTGCTGTATTCGACCAATCTGACGGCAGAGGTCGTGGGGCTGTCTGCGACGGCGGGGCGTGGGCGTCTGGCTGACGGCCTTGCCGCATCTGCGGCGGAAATGGCGGCCTGGTCACGCGAACGGCTGGGATTGCGGCGACCGACCTTTCTGGACCATTCCGGACTGGGCGACGGATCGCGGATCACAGCGTCCGGCATGGTGCAGGTGCTGATGCGGCTGGGGCCGGACAGCACGCTTGCCTCGATCCTGAAAACCGTACCGATGCGCGACCAGAAGGGCAATTTGCTGAAAGACCATCGCGCACAGGTGCGGGCCAAGACCGGCACGCTGAATTTCGCCAGCGGGCTGGCCGGCTATGTCAATCTTGGGGTCCGCAAAGACCTGGCCTTTGCGATCTTTGCCGCCGATCTGGAACAGCACGAGGCGATTGCCGATGCCGACCGCGAGCGCCCGCCCGGCGCGCGCAGCTGGAACAGCGCGGCGCGGCAGGTGCAGATGGATCTTATCGACCGCTGGTCGAAGCTTTACGGCTGAAACAGCGGCGACGCCTGCGGCGTCAGAATGGCTTGCGCCGCCCTCCGGGCGTCGCGCGGCCTCCGGCGGGGATATTTGCAAACAGAAGACCTACGGGGCTGGCCCGCGGTTTGGCGGGCGCTCAGAGCGTCATGTGGCGGGCGCGGGCGCCGCGTTCGATCGCGGCGGCGTGCAGGCGGTCGATGTTGAGCTCATACCGGATTTCTTCGAGCAGGCGCAGTTCGGTATCACCAAGATTGCCGTCCGAGGCGGCAACGTCGCAGGCCAGCGCATAGGCTGTCTCGTTGAGCTTTTCGGGAAGGTTGTCGCGGATCAGGCCGAAGAGCGCATCAAGCCCTTCCTCTTCCGAGAAAAGGTCGAATACGGTTTGCGATACCGCTTTGATGCGGTCGGTGTCATAGTCGGAGAAAACCGGCAGGTGGTTCACGATCGCCTCGATCGTCACGAGTTCCGAGGTGCGGATGTTTTCGTCAGAGGCCGAGGTCGCCATCATCATGGCCACGAGGCAGTCTTCTGGCGTGAGCGAATGGGAGATATCTGTCACTGGACTATTCCTATGGGGTAATGTTGCGCCGCAGAATATTGACGCGAGGTCGCCCCGGCAATAGGTAGCGGTGCTTATCGGGGCGAGGGGCGCCCCCAGTATGAAAGTTTGACTGTCATGTCCGATCTTCGCGACGCTGCAATGAGCTCTAAAGCCTGGCCATTCGAGGAAGCGCGCCGCGTCTTGAAACGCTATGAGAAAGCGCCCCCGGAAAAGGGCTATGTGCTGTTCGAAACCGGTTATGGCCCGTCGGGTCTGCCCCATATCGGCACATTCGGAGAGGTGCAGCGCACCACGATGATCCGGCGCGCCTTCGAGATGATCAGCGATATCCCGACGAAGCTTCTGTGTTTTTCGGACGATCTGGACGGGATGCGCAAGATCCCCGAGAATGTTCCGCAGCCGGAAATGCTGCGCGAGCATCTGCAAAAGCCGCTGACATCGGTGCCGGATCCGTTCGGCAAGTACCAGAGTTTTGGCGATCACAACAACGCCATGCTGTTGCGGTTTCTCGATACGTTCGGGTTCGACTACGAATTCGCCAGTGCCACGGAATATTACAAGTCCGGCAAGATGGACGAGATCCTGCTGCGGGCGGCCGAGCGTTATGACGCGATCATGGAGGTGATGCTGGCGTCCTTGCGCGAAGAACGGCAGCAGACCTATTCCTGTTTCCTGCCGATCAGCCCGATTTCCGGCCGGGTCATGTATGTGCCGATGAAGGAAGTGAATGCCAAGGATGGCACCATCACCTTTGAAGGCGAGGATGGACGCGACTGCACGCTGCCGGTCACGGGCGGCAATGTGAAGTTGCAATGGAAGCCGGATTTCGGTGCGCGCTGGGCGGCTTTGGGTGTGGACTTTGAAATGTACGGCAAGGACCATTCCACCAACACGCCGATCTATGACGGGATTTGCGAAATCCTTGGCGGGCGCAAGCCCGAGCATTTCATCTATGAGCTTTTCCTTGATGAGGAAGGCGGCAAGATATCGAAATCGAAGGGCAACGGGCTGACCATCGACGAATGGCTGACCTATGCCTCGACCGAGAGCCTTGGCTATTTCATGTACCAGAAGCCAAAGACCGCCAAGCGGATGTGGTTCGATGTGATTCCCAAGGCGGTGGACGAGTATCACCAGCAGCTGAAAGCCTATGAAACTCAGGATGCCGCGCAGCGGCTGGCGAATCCGGTCTTTCATATCCATGGCGGCGATGTGCCCAAATCTCATATGGTCGTGCCGTTCGCCATGTTGTTGAATCTCGCGGCGGTTTCGGCGGCCGAGGACAAGGACCGGATGTGGGGGTTCATCAAGCGGTATGCGCCTGACGCCAGCCCCGAAACGCATCCCGATCTGGATCAGGCGGCGAAATTCGCGGTGCGCTATTTCCACGATTTCGAGAAGCCCAAGCGGGTGTTCCGCCTGCCCGACGACAAGGAGCGCGCGGCGATGGAGGATCTTGTCGGGCGCTTGCGCGTCTGGGATGGCGGGCTTGATGCCGAGGCGCTGCAAACGATGGTCTTTGCGGTTGGCAAGGACCATGAGTTCGAGCCTCTGCGCGACTGGTTCAAGGCGCTTTACGAAGTGCTGATCGGCGCCAGTCAGGGGCCGCGTTTCGGCGGGTTCATCGCGCTCTACGGGATCGAGGAAAGCATCGCGCTGATCGAGCAGGGGCTGGCGGGCGACCTGGTCTGATGTCGATTTGACCAGATAGATCGCAGCCCTATCCTTTGTATCACTGCAAGGAGGGGCGGCGATGCGGAATCTTGTTTTGCTATTGGGGCTTCTGGCGGGGCTGGCGTTCTTGCCCGCGAATGCGCAGGAGGCCCGATCCGAGAGTATCGAGAGCACCATCAGTGGTCAGATCGACGCGTTTCTGGCGGATGATTTCGCGCGGGCGTTCACCTACGCCAGCCCGATGATCCGGGGTATTTTCCAAACGCCCGAGACGTTCGGCCAGATGGTGCGGCAGGGCTATCCGATGGTCTGGCGGCCGTCGGACGTGCGGTTTCTGGACCT
>JAHEAO010000108.1 GCA_024642725.1 Paracoccaceae bacterium
ATGTGGCGATCAGGGATCGAAAACTCTTATATATCAAGAGTTTCTGACGTCACGGGACTACAGAGAATGAGAAAGTGGTGCCGCTGAAGGGACTCGAACCCCCGACCCCATCATTACGAATTTTGCCGTCCATGTGTTGGACGTGACCGGACAGCACCGTCCAAAGTAGGATAACTTATTATATTCATTGTGCTATTTCTGGCATCTATCTTGGACGCCGCCGGACAGCGCAGGAGAACTTTTGATGTACATCCCCTACTAATCCCCTACTAATGACCCCACCCCATCGACGGGTCTCGAGCAAAGCAGCGGTGACGCCATCCCGGTTTACAGGAGTTGGCGAGTTTTAGCTTAGTACTAGCGTTGCAGGTCCAAGCCAGAAACCTTGTATCAACATCGCCACGTGGCACAGTCAGTGTTTGTGGAAAGTCATAGGGGGACACTCCCCTATTCAATGAATGCGCCGAAATTAGACGACACCAATACATTCCCAGACAGTCAGGGCGATGTTCCAGTCTTGATCTGCATCATTGCGGCATTTGTATACGGCCGATGATGCTTCGATAAGCGGTTTCGGGGCCGCCACGACGTATTGGGAGGGGACAATGCTTAGAACAGAAAAGATAGAGGCAGCGGTTCAGCTGAACCGCGATGAGTTATTCCGCTTCGGCGCTGCGCTTCTGTTCATCGTCGGAATCATGCTGTTCACAATTGTTCGAACCGACGGAGGCGTCGACGGGGTCCTGTTGGTGATCGCGGCGATGATCGGTGGCTACATGGCTATGAATATTGGTGCCAACGATGTGGCCAACAATGTTGGCCCGGCCGTTGGATCCCATGCGATAACTTTGACAGGAGCCATTCTTATCGCCGCAAGTTTCGAGGCGGGCGGTGCGCTTATCGCGGGCGGAGACGTCGTTGGTACGATCAAGAATGGCATCATTAACCCAGACCTGGTTGCTGACCGCAATACGTTCATATGGTTGATGATGGCAGCGCTTTTGGCGGCCGCGGTCTGGTTGAACTTTGCCACGGCAATCGGCGCACCCGTTTCGACGACACATTCCATAGTCGGAGGTGTGCTCGGGGCCGGTATCGCAGCGAGTGGCTGGTCGATAGCGAATTGGTCAGAAGTTGGAAGGATCGCAGCCAGTTGGGTGATCTCGCCTGTGCTGGGCGGGGCAATTGCCGCAGCTTTCTTATATCTAATTAAGCGAACGATCACATACAGAGCCGATGTTATCGGATCGGCAAATCGAGTTGTCCCCATCTTGGTCGCCGTTATGGCGTGGGCCTTTTCAACCTATCTGATGTTGAAGGGCGTGAAACACATCTGGAGTGTTTCATTTGGCGTTGCCGCACTTATTGGCCTTGCGACCGCATTAGTGGTTTTTGCTGGCATGAGGCCTCTTGTAGCACGAATGACGAAAAAACTTGAGAACCATAAAGACAGCGTTAACGAGCTATTCACCATCCCACTGATTTTTGCCGCAGCACTGTTGAGTTTTGCGCACGGCGCCAATGACGTCGCGAATGCGGTTGGCCCGCTGGCCGGCATCAATGAGGCGATTGTCGGAGGAGCGGTAACGCAAAAGGCGACGATACCAATTTGGGTTCTTGCGGTCGGGGCGATCGGCATTTCGCTTGGGCTGGCGCTTTATGGCCCCAAGTTGATCCGAACTGTCGGCAGTGAAATCACAGAGCTAGATAAGACCCGGGCCTACTGTATTGCCATGGCGGCGTCCATCACTGTCATTCTTGCATCACAGTTGGGCCTGCCTGTCAGTTCGACACATATCGCCGTCGGCGGTGTCTTCGGAGTCGGGTTCCTGCGAGAATACATCAAGTCAAGTTATGCAAGGACCCTCCAAGATATTCGGGATCATCACGAAAATGCTCACGCTGAAGAGGTCGAGAGCTTCCTTGCGCGTTTTGAGGCAGCCGATGTTGCCACCAAAGGGGATATGTTGCGCACGATGAAGCAGGCCAGCGGTGGCAAATTGCTGGCGAAGCGAGAACGCAAAGGCTTAGGTCGTGTTCATCACGTAGAACTTGTCAAACGAGGCCTCTTGCTGCGCATAGCTGCGGCTTGGCTGATTACGCTGCCGCTCGCTGGAGTTCTTGCAGCAATGTTCTTCTACATGATCCGCGGGATGATGCTCCCATGAGGACACCCTTAGTTGCCGTAAGTGAAACCAGATGAACGGAGAGCTTGACCAACTTGCTCTTGGAACCGGCCTAATTGGTGGGCTGGCGCTGTTTCTTTTCGGAATGGATATCCTGACCCGCGCCTTAAAGCAGGTGACGGGCGACTACTTGAAGATCCTTCTGGCGCGAATGACCAGAAATAGATTCTTGGGCCTGTTTGCCGGTGCGACTGTAACTGCAATCATCCAGTCGTCATCAATCACAACTGTTCTTTTGGTCGGCTTCATCTCTGCGGGTCTGATGACGACCTCTCAAAGTGTCGCGATGATACTGGGTGCAAATATCGGCAGCACCGTCACAGCACAAATACTGGCATTCAAGGTGAGCGCCATTGGACTCCCGCTTCTTGCTTTGGGATTTTTTGTGTCATTCCTCGCCCCGCAAAAAACCACGCGCGAATATGGACGAATGATCCTTGGTCTCGGGATGCTTTTTTTCGGAATGGCAATCATGAGTGATGCGATGAAGCCACTCCGTAGCTTTCAGCCATTTCTCGACTTCATGCTGTCTCTTGAAAACCCACTGCTAGCGGCACTTGTTGGCGCAGCCTTTACGGCCGTCATTCAATCTTCTGCGGCGACGACGGGCATATTGATCGTGATGGTATCACAAGGTCTGATTGGGCTTGAGACGGCAATCGCTCTCGCTCTGGGCGCGAATATCGGCACCTGCGTCACAGCACAGCTGGCCGCTTGGGGTAAGCCCCGCGAAGCGTATCGCGCTGCATTGGTTCATACGCTTTTCAACGTGATTGGTGTGGCGATCTGGATTGGCTTCGTTGACCAACTTGCCGAACTATCGAGATTGATCTCGCCAAGCTATCCCGACCTAGAGGCAGCCGCACGTATCCGGACCGAGGCGCCGCGCCAATTGGCGAATGTCCATACCTTCTTCAACGTGATCAATGCATTTATGTTTATTGGGTTCACCACCCAAATCACACGAGTGGTTGAGTGGATTGCCCCTGACAAGCCAGATCGGATCGCTCCTGAGTTTGCACCCCGGCATCTTAACCGCCAGTTTCTTACGGTGCCTGCAATCGCAGTTGACGCCGTTCGTCTCGAAATCTTGCATCTTGGCGAGTTGGTGCAAGCCATGCTAGCCGCAGCGATCCCGACGGTTGTTTCAGGGAGCCCAGTGCAGATCGACAAGTTGCATGTGATGGACCGCCCCGTTGATCTGCTGCATCGCGAAATCGTAGACTATCTGCGACAGATAAGCTTGAGTTCACTCTCTGCCGAGCAGTCGGGCCAACTGATGGCACTTGCCAAGATTTCCAACGATCTGGAACATATTGGCGATCTGATATCCACTTCACTCGTGGTGTCCGCGCAAAAGCGTGTCGAAGAAAATGTGCTGATAAGTCCTGCAACTGCGGCAGTTATCGCCGGTCTCCACAAAGAAGTCCTTGAGGCCCTGGTCGGCACTATCAATGCGTTGCGCGACCAAGACCGGACAACTGCCGAGCAAGTGCGAGCAATGAAGGCCGGATTTTCTGCGCTCGTTGAAAAGATCGCCATCCATGAGGCGGATCGCTTGCGCGCAGATGAGCCAAAACGGCTACAGACATATACGCGCGAAATAGAGCTGACGGAGACTTTGGACGATATCTTCAAGATCATCCGTCGGATTGCACGCACGGAACTCACGATGTTCGAAAAACAGGATCTACCGACCACTGAGGCGGCGTCGGATAGCGAAGCAATGGATTGAGCTTCAAAGACGAAAGCAATCAAGCGGATAGACCGAAGCCGGTACGGGCATGATGAGGTGCCCTAGATTTGTAGACGCTTTGCCCCTTACTTTGAGGCGAGGAGGCCGACATGGGCCATATTGCAGCGTAGCGGGTTTCGAGGGAGCCAGCGGGCCGGATTTGACGCGAAGTCCGGCGACTGACAGCTGTCAGCCTTTGGTGTAGCATCAGATTGATCCGGCCTCGACCATGTAGTTGTTTGCAGTGCACATGGCTGCATCTGCCGATGCGAGAAAGACCACCATCCGGGCGACATAGACCGGATCGATCAGGTCTGGCAGGCACTGACGGTCACGATGTTTTTCGAGCGCTTCGGGCGTCGCCCAGAGTGTCTTTTGACGCTCGGTCATGATCCAGCCAGGAACCACGGTATTGACGCGGATACGATGTTGGCCAAGATCGCGCGCCATCGTTCGGGTTAGCCCATGTACCGCAGCTTTGGCTGTGGCATATGCCGGGAAACCGCCGCCGGCCTCCCACCAGGAATTAGAACCCATGTTGATTATTGAACCGCCGCCGGCTGCGATCATGTCGGGCGCCACCGTCTGGATTGCAAAGAACATATGCCGAAGGTTGGTATGCATCCGCTCGTCCCAAAAGTCGGGCGTGACCTTGACCCAATCATGCCGGTCGTCACGGGCGGCGTTGTTCACTAGGACCGAAGCTGGCCCAAGCCTCGACCGAAGCCTTTCCAAACCCAAACGCATTGCATTTACGTCTCTGAGATCGCATATCTCGTAGTCAATTTCGCCAGGGGTTGAGGCTAAAAGCGCTGCACTCCCCTTTTCGTCGATGTCTAGAAAGCCAACCTTGCTTGCCTGCGAGGCGAATGCGGCGACAATCTCTGCCCCAATCCCCGAAGCGCCACCTGAGATGAAAACCGTCTTTCCGGCGAGGCTTGGATAGGTTGCGAAGTCCTTGTGCATGATTCGGGCTCTTCAACTAGTTGCAAATTTAGGAAGTATTCGAATTCACGGCCGAACACCTAGGTAGCGTCTACCGGTGATCAAATACAGTCCCGAGTGATCCCTCAAGACTAAGCTAGAGGCCGCCCAATCTCAACAAGCTAGATTTTTGCTTCTCCTGCTAGGGGTGTGGCTATCGACGTCATAAATGATGAACTTGCCGCTAGCGGCGGAAAGGCCCCGTCAGTTACCTTAACTGATAGTGAAAGTGACCTGCGGCTCTAACAAACCAGGTAGATACAGCACACCCGTGCAACCCCACCCCATCGACGGGAGTCGAGCACGTTCGCCCGCTGGCCTGGCCCACTCCGACGGAGTTGGCTAGCAAATTTCTAGTTGCACGGCAGATTCAGTGCTGGCCTCGAGCTTTTAAGGCCCATCCCATTTGCGCCAATCATACTCGCTTTTCATGTGATGCACCGACCCCACCAACGGCTCCAAAGCCAACTTCGCGCTTGCGCAGTAAGGTGTAGTCGGAAGTCAGCAGCCGTATGCGAAACTGCACCGAGCAACCGAAAGGCGCCATTCAGACATATCGCCGTGCATGACCGCGAGGATGGTTTGGTCAGCGATCGATTGCAAGTTGCGATGGTAATGGCCTAGCTTCGGCCTTAAAGCGCGAGCCTACTAGGATTGCTCGATTGTCTTCAGCTGCAAAGACTCGCACTTTCACCGCGCTCGCCAAGAAGTAGTTCTTTGATATTTGCTCCCAGGATACCATAGCCAATATTTCCAAAGAGCTTTTGGCGGCCCTCGTTCAAGATGTACGTCGGGCTACCTTGCACACCCATCGTCTGAGCGAGCTCATAGTCCGCAGCTAGCTTCGCTATCGCCTCTCCTGTCTCGATTTTTTGAAGAACTGCATCAAAATCTAGTCCAATATTCTTGGAGATTTTTCTTTGTGCGTTCCAGTTGGAAATGTCTTGAGCGTTATAGAAGAAGGCCGCCCTGAGTTCCTTTCCTGCTTTGACGGAGAGCCTGTCCATGAATTCAAGATGCCCCGAATTGGTATCAGGGTTCTGTTCCAGAAGCTCTATCGCTTTGAGGAACAAATGAGGACTTGCAGACGAGCATGGCCGGACTTTCGACCAAACATCGTTATGGACAAAGCTGTTCTCAAAACCAGAAGCTATGCTTCTGATGTGATCCCCGTATCCGACAAAACCGCCCCGCTTTTGCCACTGAGATTTGATTTTTGTCTGAGCGTCGGGAAACACAGAACAGAAATGTACTTCAATCTGCACTTGATCGCCGAATTCTTGCACAAGTCTATATATGTTTGCTTGCCCGACATATGCCCAAACACAGAGTACATCGGAGAAGTGCAGGATCTTAACATTTGCCATGAATGCCTCACTTAACTTCCAATAGGTTTGGGCAACAGACCAAAATTTTAGGCTCTTGCTGGATTTTGGAACACTAATCCACTCTGACTCAAGCGCAAAACCATGCCGACGGGCCCAAGGCAACTGTGTAAATCCTAGCTATTTATTGTCGAATACTGACCCTTGAAATGCGCTGTTAAAAGCTCAGTTTGGGGTTTTAGACCGATCTGGCTTTAACCCCTGGGTTGTCGGCGCCAGAGCAGACGGCGTATTACGCGCGGTAGTGTATATAGCAAAGCCTCTTGGTTCACACCGAGGGTTTTGAATCTGGATGCTCGGCAAACGCTCCTTACCATCAAGCCACGTTTTACGAGCTTGGCTATTGCCTGTTTCGTGATCTCAGCTAGCTTTAAAGCGCGAATAGGAAGGATCACCAAAATGAAGACCGCGAAAGACTACCTTGATGAAGCACATGCTATTGTTCCGAAGATTTCGGCAGAGGAAGGTATTGCGAAGCATAAGGCGGGAAAGACTGTATTCGTTGATGTTCGGGACAGCGCCGATATATCCGCATCAGGTACAATCGCTGGTGCGCATTTGATCAGGCGAGGAATGATTGAATTTCACGCTGACGAC
>JAHEAO010000109.1:0-3326 GCA_024642725.1 Paracoccaceae bacterium
TCATCTTCATCTGAATCTCCTCATGCATCTTGCCGAGAAAATTCTACTTCCGCAGCCCCTTACTTTCGGGGGGGATTACCCCCCGAAGTCAAAGAACTACGGTCAGAATCTGCTGCCCTGAAAGAAGTGGTTGCAGACCTGACGCTTGAGAACCGTCTGCTCAAAAAAAGCATGATCGGGGATGGAGAGTTCGAAGAATGAGGTATCCCGCATCCGAGAAGCTTGAGATCATCCGCACGGTGGAAGCCTCGCATCTGCCGGTAAAGCAGACGCTGGTGATGATCGGCATTCCCAGCAGCACCTACTACGATTGGTACGCCCGCTGGGTGGACGGCGGGATCGATGCTCTGGCCGACCGGTCTCCCCGGCCGAAGTCGGTGTGGAACCGCATTCCGAATGATATCCGCGAAGCCTTTGTCGAGTTCGCGCTGGACCATGAGGACCTGACGCCGCGCGAGCTGGCGGTCAAATACACCGACGAGAAGCGGTATTTTGTCTCAGAATCCTCAGCTTACCGCATCCTCAAGGCCGAGGACCTGATCACGGCTCCGGCCCACGTGGTGATCAAAGCGGCGGATGAGTTCCGCGACAAGACCACCCGGCTCAACGAGCTCTGGCAGACCGACTTCACCTATCTCAAGGTCATTGGCTGGGGTTGGTTCTATCTCAGCACGATCCTCGACGACTACAGCCGTTACATCATCGCGTGGAAACTGTGCACCACGATGAAAGCTGCGGATGTCACCGACACGCTGGAACTGGCGCTGGAGGCCTCAGGCTGCAACAGCGCGACGGTCGTTCAGAAGCCCAGGCTGCTCAGCGATAACGGCTCGTCCTACGTCGCCGCTGACCTTGCCGATTACCTCGATGCCAAAGGTATGGATCACGTCCGCGGTGCGCCGCACCACCCACAGACCCAGGGTAAGATCGAACGCTGGCATCAGACCATGAAGAACCGTGTTCTGTTGGAAAACTATTACCTGCCCGGCGATCTTGAACACCAGATCAGCACCTTCGTCGATCACTACAACAATCACCGCTACCACGAGAGCCTGAAAAACCTGACGCCCGCAGACGTCTACCACGGGCGCGGCGCCAAGATTCTGAAAATACGAGAGGAGATCAAGAAACAGACAATCCGAAAACGCCGTTTGCAGCACCAATCTACTGCCGCCTAAACTGAAACCGAAATGGAACCAGAGCCTCCGTTACAAAACGGCCCAAGCATTCCGGAAAACTCTGAAGACAGACAGTCAGGCACCTTCAATTCACGGAGAACATCCTCGGTGAGGCTTTTGAAACTGGGCATGCGGCAAGGCATTGAGACGCCCGCCGCGCAGAGGAACACGACCTGCCCATTGTCTCGTGCCGCCAGCAGACGGTCTGGAATGTTTGGCCCGTTGGAAAGAAACCTCAAGCTGTTCAGTCTTCAAAAGAAAATCGATCTCATCCGTACATTTTGTACAATTTCTCCCAATCGATCGGCTTGCTTTTAAATGCAATGGGTTTCTTCGGATTGGTTCCGTTAGTTCTATACTGATCCAGCAGGCGTTGTAGAACGAAGTCTTTGGTGACTTTTTCGCCCGGCAATTTCCAGCGCCGCATGATGCTCAAGCATGTCGTGATCAGTATGAACCGCTCAATCTCCAACTCCACCTTCAAAGTGGCAATAAAATCCTCCACGGTAAATGACTCATTGAACTCTTCCTCTTCCAACACATCACTGTCACGCGCCTCCAGCGACTTAATCCGCGATTTCAAGCTGGCGACCCCTTCTTCATGTCGCTCTTTGTGATCATGCAGACGTATCCAAGTTGCTTTATCATCGGGCGACACCGGTCCATGGTAAATCACCTCGCCCGTTTCCAGATCTAGCTCGATATCATCAGGATGCGGTAGCATTTCGGGAGGATCTGAGGTGCCCCTAGATTTGTAGACGCTTTGCCCCCTAACTTTGAGGCGAGGAGGCCGACATGGGGACAAGCAATTACAGTGACGATTTCAAGCGGGATGCAGTGCATCAGATCACGGTGCGGGGCTATCCGGTTCGGGAGGTGTCCCGCCGTTTGGGCGTCAGCACGCACTCTTTGTACAAGTGGATGAAGCTGTTCGGGGAACCATCGTCGAAGCCAAGCGTGGACCACGAAGCCGAGAACCGGCGTCTGAAGCGTGAGCTAGCGCGGGTCACCGAGGAGCGCGACATCTTAAAAAAGGCAACGGTGTACTTCGCGCGGGGGTCCCAATGAAGTACGCCTTCATCCGGGCGCATCGTGACGAGTTCGGCGTCCGGGCCATGTGCCGGGTGCTGCGGGTCCATTTCTCCGGCTTCTACGCATGGCTTAAGGAACCGTTAAGTCACCGCGCGCAGGAGAATGCGCGTCAGACGGAGCTGATCCGGCAGGCCTGGGCCGACAGCGGCAAGGTCTATGGATATCGCAAGCTGACCGACGATCTGCGCGACCAGGGCGAACGCATCTCGGAGAACCGTGTTGCACGGTTGGCGTCGCTGGACGGGATCGCTGCTCAGGTGGGCTACCGGCGCCGCCCCGGCCGTCATGGCGGCAAGCCTGCGGTAGTCGCCGAGAACAGGCTGGAGCAGTGCTTCGATGCGTTTCAGCCCGATCAGGTCTGGGTGACCGACATCACCTACATCAAGACCCATGAAGGCTGGCTGTACCTGTGCGTCGTCATTGATCTGTTCTCTCGCCGCGTAGTCGGATGGTCCGCACAATCGCGCATGACAACGGACCTCGCACTTCAGGCCCTGTTGATGGCCGTCTGGCGTCGCAAGCCAACTGACAGGGTCACCGTGCATTCCGATCAGGGTTCTCAATTCACCAGCCGCGAATGGCAGACGTTTCTACACCAGCACAATCTGGAACCGAGCATGAGCAGGCGCGGGAACTGCCACGACAATGCCGTCGCAGAGAGCTTCTTTCAGCTGCTCAAGCGGGAGCGCATCAGACGGCGGACATATCCAACCCGCGAAGACGCAAGGCGGGACGTGTTCGACTACATCGAGATGTTCTACAACCCAAAACGCAAGCACACGTACAACGGCATGCTGTCGCCCGTTGACTTCGAAATCAGACAGCAGAAACTGAACGAGGCAGGTGTCTAGGAAACTAGGGGCACCTCAGTTAGGATGCTGCGGTCGCAGCCCGCATTCCCGACATTCGATGCGGTTGCAAAATCTGGGCCTGTGTGGACTCACGATTTGCGGACTTTTCTGCCGTTAGGATCAACCCGTTCAATGACTGCTTTCAGAATCGAGAGCCAATACGGTCAGCCAGACATGAACTTAGAATAGCAAGATCATCACGACG
>JAHEAO010000109.1:3336-6869 GCA_024642725.1 Paracoccaceae bacterium
GCAAGCACACGTACAACGGCATGCTGTCGCCCGTTGACTTCGAAATCAGACAGCAGAAACTGAACGAGGCAGGTGTCTAGGAAACTAGGGGCACCTCAAAAGGCCATTCTTCGGGTCGCTCGGCCGTCGCGTTACCATTTCAACCAGTTGCCGGTTTTGCACTGACAGGGCACCCAACGATCATCAACTAAGATCTGCACCCTTATGCAGAACCTGCTTGGTCCATTCGACACGAAAGAACTGCCCCAAAAGATCGCGACCGCCAGGAACAAAGTACTGTTTCATTTCCAGATGTGCCGGCGACAAGGTCACAGGATCTTTGGCAGGGTCGCGCATTTTACTATCGGGGCTGATGCTACCAGTTGCAGGCTTGCCCTTGCCGACCCAAGCCTTCAACTTGACCGTTAGCGTCGCGCGACCAAGATATCCGCAGTCGCCCCATTCGTTGGGAATGGCCAGCAAGGTTTGCGCAGCACGCGACAGCGATATGTCCAGCTTCTCTGCCCAGCTACGGATCTTGAGAAAGTTTTCGTAATCCAACCACCAGGCACCTGCCATCGCGGATGCAGCGCCGGATCGGTTGTTGGTGATCGTGCCAAAGAACCTGTAATAGTTTCCTGCGGGCATCCTGTCTTCCTGAGGTCGCTCAATGCCGCCGTTCTGAATCGCGAAACCGTCCAATTCTTCAGTCTTGAGCTGAATCGAAGTCCCCATCGGACCTGACTGCACATCTGATACAACTTTGCCTTCAGCGAATGCACGCCAATAGGGTCGGCCAACACCGTTGAAACAATGGAAGTTATCTGCAGGTCTCGTTTTGTCCGTTTTGGTCAAACTACAAATACCTCATTCGACATTCCCAATTGGGAGTTGAGGCGCCCGTGGCTACCTAGACACCTGCACTGGTCAGTTTGGGCTGTCAGTTCTCGAAGTCAACAGGCGAAAGCAATCTCATTGAACTTTGGCATATTTGAATGCTGGTTCGTTCATGGACGTGTCGCGTTCTGATGCCGCTCCAAGTGCTCGTTTAGGCCACTTTCCGTTCGAAGGCGACCTGGCTTTTCCAGCCCAAGGCTGAGTGCCTTCGACACGGAATGCAAAAGCCGTTGATGTGCTGGAAAATGGCGGCTTCTGCCTTTCGGCATGTTTGCCATGACCTTCGCCAAATCAGCTCGGCCTTGTTGGTCTTGAACAAAGTCTTCCACATTGCGGCGCAGCAGCGGATACAGCATGCAAAGGATCATGTCTGAGGTCAGCACTTTTCGGACAGATTTAGGGATTTGAGCGACGGAGGATTTCTGGTTCATCGAAGCCATCAAGGAGCGTAGATGAACAAGAAATCCGGAACATCGAAAGACGCCACCGTCAAGTTGGTCGGGGTCATCAAGCGAAAGACCTGCAAACAGTATTCCGCCGAGGAGAAGATCAGGGTCGTCCTGACTACGCCAGATGTAGTTCTTGATCTGAAGCGCATCTGTTTGGAAATGACCGTTCAGCGCCTCAGCATATCGCGCGAGGATCGCATTGATAACCGGATCGTTGGGATCGACCGGCACGTCCGTTTCGTTCAGCCGACGGGAGCCATCGCCAATAAGACGGCCCGAACCGCTTAAGCGAAACACGCGAAAGGAGAAACTTACACAGCAATACCGGCCACCTGAACGAAGGAGGAGATAGCGGCGCCTGATTTCGCCGCGAAGAGATGCAAGGGCAGAAGTGAACGATGATGATCAAAGGGGACCGCTGCAGGGACACCCCGAAGTGCTGTCTGGGGTTCAAACCTCGTTAATCTGATAGGGACCAGCCACGCGGACTTCATAAGGGCCAGCGGGCGAATGCGCCGCGCAAACTGGCCGGGCACATGACCGAACCCTGCGACGATCAACATCAGCTCAAATCAACCCATGCACAAGCGGAGACGTCCACACATGACAAGACCCCGCTTCTTATGATCTGGGTCAACCGACGGCCCAAGGTTTTGGTGGCGTCCTGGCCGGTGAGTGCCTAGTATTCGTCTTACTTACGGTTTGAAATGAGCAATGTTTTGAAACGAAAAAGGTCGTTGGCCAATTCCGCGCGACGATTGCCTCCCGGATCGCCGCCGGGTCAACTGGCCCTTGCCCATGCCGGAGGACAACCAAGCATTCGGGTAATTTCTTATGGTTCGGATGGAATACAAGAACAGAATGCAGTCGATGTAGCGGCCATCGCCGAAATCCGAAAGGCATTTCCCGTGGTCTGGGTCGACATCGTTCAATTCGGGGACGAACAGCTAATATCTGAGGTGGGGGAAGCGTTCGGGCTACACAATCTCGCTTTGGAAGATGCAGTTCATACCCACCAGCGGCCAAAGGTCGAGGAATACGATGATCATCTGTTTCTTGTAGCCCTGATGCTGGGTGAGCAAGCGTCGATTGATACCGAGCAAGTCGCATTCTTCGTTGGGGACGGCTATGTGATTACCTTCCAGGAAAAGCCTGGGGATTGCTTTGGGCCGGTCCGTGACCGCATTCTGAATGCAAAGGGCCGCATTCGCAACGCAGGTGCAGATTACTTATGCTATGCGCTGCTGGATGCGATCATTGATGGATATTTCCCGGTTCTTGAACAACAAGGTGAGATACTTGAAGCCTTGGAAGACCGTGTCGTGAGTTCACCTGAGCCAGGGAACATCGCTGAACTCCATAACATGAAACGAAATCTTCTGCTCCTGCGCCGCGCGATCTGGCCGCATCGTGAAATGGTAAACAACCTGATCCGCAACGAACATTACCTCATTGCCTCCGACACGAAGCCATTTCTGCGTGACTGTTATGACCACACCATTCAATTAATGGACATCGTGGAAACATATCGAGAGATTGCTTCGGGTTTGGTGGACGTCCATATTTCCAGCGTTAGCGTAAAGCTGAATGAGGTCATGAAAGTTCTTACAATTGTCGCAACAGTTTTCATGCCACTAAGTTTCATTGCCAGCCTTTATGGGATGAATTTTGATCGGCAGATATCACCTTGGAACATGCCTGAACTTGGTTGGTCTTTAGGATATCCTTTTGCGCTTTTGTTGATGCTAGGCTCTGCCGCTGGCCTGCTTTGGTATATTTGGAAAAGGGGATGGCTGCGTTGAAGGAGATGCGCATTGGCTTTGAATGTGCTGTCAGACTAATGCAAACCAGTCGCCACAAGGACAGCGACGGAAATGTGGATAATACGACATTTTAAGTCGACTGATTTTCGGATACCTTTGCACAATTGTGAGTAATGAGCTTCAGTGCCCCGGAACTTTTGTGATCGGGCGTCGCTGCAGAAGATACAGATTTTCTCCTTCGAACGCCCACTCAATATCATGCGGTTCATTTCCAAGAAATTTGTTGCATCGCTCCACAAGTTCGAGCAATAATTCAATGCACCTTGTGTCCAGGCAAGATTGCTCGACAAGATGGGCTTCGACCGGAATGCTCTGGGTCAATCCGCTTGTTGCCATCTTGATCGCAAGGTCCTTGAAACCTGTCCGGGCTTCGAGAACCGTACCA
>JAHEAO010000110.1 GCA_024642725.1 Paracoccaceae bacterium
CCGGAAGCTGCCGTTGACGCGATACTGGCCGCGCTGGACGCACGTGACCGGGACGCATTGCTTAGCGTTTTCGGTTCTGAAAATGAGGACGTTGTCTTCACCGGGGATCAAGACGAAGATATTCAGATCTGGAGTGACTTTCTCGCCAGCTATAACCGTCAGCACCGGATAGAAATGGACGGCGACAGGGCCGTCTTGCATATCGGCCGCGAGGACTGGCCGTTTCCGGCAGAAATCGTCAACATTTCGGGAGAATGGCAGTTTGACGGGGCGGGTGCACGAGAAGAGGTCGTGCTGCGTCGTATCGGGCTGAACGAATTGGATGTGATCGACTTGTTGAAGTCCGGTGTCGAGATTCAAGCGGCGTACCGGCAAACGGACTATGACGATGATGGCGTCATGGAATTCGCGGCCAGCATTCTCAGCAGCCCGGGAAATAGGGACGGACTCTACTGGCCCGACGAACCTGGCACGTTGCCAAGCCCTATCGGGCCTTTTATAGCGCGTGCGTCTGCCGATGGTTACAATTTTGACGGAACCGATGAGGCGCCGGAGCCATACCTTGGCTATTACTTCAGGGTTCTGCAGAAACAGGGTGCGGCCGCCCCGGGCGGTGCCTTCGATTATTTAGTCGACGGTAACATGGTCGCGGGTTACGCATTTCTCGCCTATCCTGCGGACTACGGTCAGTCGGGGATCATGAGCTTCATGGTCGGCGAGAACGGCGTGGTCTATGAAGCAGATCTTGGAGAAGATTCGCTGGACGCCGGCAATGCGATCGACAGCTTTGATCCGGCAGAAGGCTGGAGCCCATCAGAGTGATGCCAGAGGGCGAACCCGGTCCGCATCCTTGGAAAGGTGGATCGGGTTCGCCTGGCGCGCAGGAATATTTGATCCCCTGGTCGTGAATTATTTGATCAGCGGAGTATAAGATGTTTTCTCAGCCATGAGTGTTTCCGGCTCCTGACGCAGGGCGGTCTGCGGATTTGCCGGTTCAGGGGCCGAGGAAGAAGGGGCAGAACACGGATCGCGCACGCAATCGCCATCGAAGAGAGGCTCTGGGCGACAGGCTGATGAGTGACGAAACCGAAGCCCCACCAATTAAGCCCCGCAAGCGCCACCGTCGCCGCAGACGATTTGGCCTTTGGATGTTGCTTAGCATCGCTTTTCTTATGGGTATGCTGGGGTTGGCGGGGATGTCCGTCACCGGCCGGTCACTCATTGCCCCGGTTTGGTTGACCGAGCAAGTTGCGGCCCGCGTGAATTCCAGCCTTCCGAACGGCAAGATCTCATTGGGCCGTCTGGCGCTTGAAGTCAACGAACGCGGCGTGCCGCGCATTCTCCTGCGCGATGTGGGCATTTACGACGCGCGAGGGGCCGAGATCGCGCGGCTGAACGACATTGGCGCCCGGTTTTCGGTTGCTTCCCTTCTAAGGGGCGAGTTCCAGCCCGAGGCGCTTCGGTTAAACGGCGCACAAGTCTCCATGTTTCGGCGGACAGATGGCAAATTCGATGTTTCATTCGGAGCCGGGAACCGGACGACGGGCACCATGGCAGACCTATTGGATGCCATCGACAGACTGTTTCAATCGACACCGCTTGCCGGCACGCATCTGGTCGACGCATGGGACCTGACCATTACCGTGGAGGATGCACGCTCCGGGCGCTTCTGGCAGGTGACGGGGGGCAGGCTGCAGATCCAACAGGAGGCCGACACACTCGATTTCTCGATAGCGTTCGAAGTGTTCAATGGCACGGAGGACCTCGCCGAGGTCGTCGTTGGGGGGCATTCGGACAAGCGGGATTCATCTGCCTCCGTCGGCGCGACATTCAAGAACGCGGCGGCCTCTGATATCGCACTTCAGACCCCGGCCCTGACATTCCTGGGCATTCTGGACGCCCCCATTTCTGGTGCGGTCCGGGCCGATTTTGGTGGGACCGGTTCACTGACCGCTCTTGCCGGTTCTCTTGAAGTTGCAGCCGGCGCCCTGCGTCCGACGGAAGACATTAAGCCAGTTGGCTTTGAGTCCGGCAAAGCATATTTCCGCTACGATCCTGCGCTCGAGCGCATCAGGTTCTCCGATGTCTCCGTGGTTTCCGACGCCGGAAGCGCCTCTGTCAGCGGACAGGCTTATCTGCGGGATTTCGTAGACACTTGGCCATCGACGATGCTGGGGCAATTCAACCTCAACATGCTTGAGTTGAAACCGGAAGGCCTGTTCGCGGAAGCAGTCGGGTTTTCGGAGGGTGCCGTCGATTTCCGGATGAAGCTTTCTCCATTTCAAGTGGAAATTGGCCAACTCGTGCTCGGAAATGGAGATGAAAAAATCCAGGCGAAGGGTTCGGTCGCCGCGGCGAAGCAGGGATGGATTGCATCCATCGACGCGAATCTCGAAAGAATGACTCAAGAAAGTCTGCTTGCGCTCTGGCCGATGCAGATTGCGTCCAAGAGCCGCAAATGGGTCAGCGAGAACGTGAGATATGGACAGATACGGAACGCGGCAGCGGCTGTGCGGATCAAGCCAGATTCACCGCCCCTGATCGGAATGACCTTTGAATTCAGCGATGCCACGGTCCGCTACATCAAAACGATGCCGGTGTTGACGGGTGCCAGCGGCTATGGGAGTTTTAACGATTTTTCTTTCACGGTGGCGCTCGAAAAAGGTGCGGTTGCCGGCCACTTGGGGGGCAGCATTGATCTTGCGGGTACGAGTTACCACGTCGCCAACACCCGGCAGAAACCCCCTAATGCGGTGGTTGATCTCAAGGGGGCGTCGTCGATCACCGCAGCGCTGTCCCTGCTCAACGAACCGCCTTTCAGCGCCTTACGAAACTCCAGCCAGCCGGTCGACTTCGCCGATGGCGACGTGGAGTTCCGGGGGTCTTTCGGGTTTCAAGCGCGTCCCGGCCTCAAACCACAAGACGTTGACTATGAAGTATCAGCGGACCTTAAGAATTTTGCCTCGGACCGGTTGATCAGGAATCGCGTGCTTTCATCCCGAACTCTCGAGCTGAAAGCCACGCCCGAAAAGGTGGAAGTCGGCGGCCCGATGCAGATAGGCGCCGCCTCAATGAACCTGACCTGGCACCATAGCAATGATCCCCTGCAGGCGGGAAAGAGCAAGGTCACCGGCGACGTGGAGTTGTCCCAAGTGCTTCTCGATGAATTTCAGGTCGGGTTGCCGGCGGGTTCGGTTTCCGGAAAGGGGATCGGGACTCTCGAGATAGATCTTGAAACGGGAAAGCCACCTCTCGTCAGCCTCGTCTCCGACCTCAAAGGTCTTGGCCTGACGATAGCCGCCCTTGGTTGGTCCAAGGCGGCAGATGTTGCTGGAAACTTCAGCATCGCGGGAACATTCGGAACGGGTCCGACCGTGAAGCGACTGGAACTGTCGGCACCGGATCTAAATGCGGCAGGTGGGAAAGTCACATTCACTGAAAATGGCCTCATGAAGGAAATCTCGTTCGAAAAAGTCACTGCTGGAAATTGGTTTGACGCGCCGCTGACATTGACCGGACGCGGGCCGGGGCAGGTGCCTGCCTTAACCGTCGCGAGTGGGATGATCGACATTCGCAACGCCAGCTTTGGATCGAGCGGCGAACAGTCCGGCGGCGGTCCAGTTCAGCTTGCACTTGACGAACTGATCATTTCGGAAGGCATCAAGCTGACGCAAATGACAGCCAGCCTCGACGGCTCCTTGGGATACGGCGGCGAGTTCTCAGGGAAGGTGAACGGGGGCGCGGCCATTGCGGGGCAACTCGTGCCTGTCAACAACGGACTCGCGATCCGTATCAAGAGCCAAGACGCGGGCAACGTGCTTCGCGATGCCGGGGTGTTCAAGAACGGGGTCGGAGGAGGCATGAACCTTACCTTGCGCCCCCGACCCGAGCGCGGGGTCTATGCGGGCAACCTGAATGTGACCAATATTCGTGTTGCGAACGCGCCGGCGCTAACCGAACTCCTTTCCGCAATTTCCATTGTCGGCTTGCTGGATCAGATGAATGGACCGGGAATTGCCTTTAGCAACGTCGATGCGGATTTTCGACTTTCCCCGACCTCTGTCATCCTGAACCGATCAAGCGCTACCGGTCCGTCACTGGGTGTTTCACTCGAAGGGACGTACGATCTGGGCACAAGGCGTATGGACATGCAGGGTGTTCTTTCCCCGGTTTACTTCCTGAATGGAATTGGGCAGGTCTTCTCTCGCCGCGGCGAAGGTGTCTTCGGGTTCGTGTTCCGGCTCAGGGGCTTGGCAGAAGAGCCGCAGGTCAGCGTCAACCCCTTGTCGATTCTGACACCGGGCATGTTCCGGGAGATCTTTCGACAACAACCACCGACAGAGAAATGATGAGACTATCCGATTTCGACTTCGACCTGCCTGAAGAGTTGATCGCGGTACGGCCTGCAAAGCCACGAAGCGCTTCGCGGCTGCTTGTGGCGGGTCCAGACAGCATCGTGGATGCCAAGGCGATTGACCTTCCCGACTTCTTGGTGCCTGGCGACAGGCTGGTACTCAACGACACCAAGGTCATTCCCGCCCGCTTGACCGGCACCCGGCTACGGAACGGCGCCGAGGGTCAAACCGCGGCTCGGGTTGAAGTAACGCTTTTGCAGCCCTTGCCGGACGGTCCGTGGCGCGCTTTGTTGAAGCCGCTGAAGAAGGTTCGGGACGGTGAGGTGGTCGTCTTCTCGACCGAGCTTTCAGCGAAGGTGATCGGACGCAGCGATGGTGTCGCGGTTTTGGATTTCGACCTTGGAGGGGCGGCTTTCGATGCCGCGCTTGCAGCGGCCGGGGCCATGCCTTTGCCGCCCTACATAGCGGCCAAACGGGCGGCGGATTCGCAAGACAAGGAAGACTACCAAACGGTATGGGCACGGGCTGTCGGTGCCGTTGCCGCGCCGACGGCCTCATTGCATTTCGATGCTGACCTTCTCGATAGGCTGCGTGGCAAGGGCATTTCATTCACTCATGTCACCCTGCACGTTGGGGCGGGGACATTCTTGCCGGTCAAGGTCGATGACATCAGTCAGCACAAAATGCATGCGGAATGGGGCGAGGTCACAGAAGATGCTGCGGCCGAAATCAACCGGACGCACGCAGAAGGCCACCGCGTTATCCCCGTGGGCACGACGGCTTTGCGCCTGATCGAAAGTGCCGCCGGCGAAGACGGAAAGGTGGGCCCCTGGAGAGGTGAAACGGATATCTTCATCAAGCCCGGTTACCGGTTCAGGGTCGCCGATGCTCTGATGACCAATTTTCACTTGCCGAAGTCAACATTGATGATGCTGGTATCGGCACTTATGGGGGCCGACCGCATTGGTGAAATCTACGCCCATGCAATTGCCGGAGGTTATCGCTTTTTCTCTTACGGCGACGCCTCGCTTTTGATACCGGGCGACGACTAGAGGCCGAATTGAGTCGCAATGCAGCAATCCTCCCGGACCTGAATTGCTAGGCTCTGTGAAAAGAGCGTCAGGAGAAAACTATGATTGCCGTGCTGCGCTCGTCTTGGTCGCTTCTTCTGGGCATTATGCTGCTCATGGTCGGCAACGGCCTGCAGGGGACGCTTCTGGGGATCCGTGGCGGGATCGAAGGCTTCTCGACGTTCTCGATGTCAATCGTTATGGCCGCCTATTTTCTGGGATTTCTAGGTGGCTCAAGGATGGCGCCGGAATTGATCCGGAGGGTTGGGCATATTCGGGTATTCGCGGCGCTCGGCTCCTTCATATCGGCGATTTTGATCCTTTATCCCGTGTTTACGGACCCTATTGCCTGGTCCATCCTTCGCGTTGGCATTGGTTTTTGTTTTTCCGCCGTTTATGTGACCGCAGAAAGCTGGCTGAACAACGCCGCAACCAACGAAAACCGCGGTAAGGCGCTTTCGCTTTACCTGATGGTGCAGATGGTCGGAATTATTTCTGCCCAGGCTCTTTTGGCATTTGGCGACCCGTCAGGCTTTGTCCTGTTTGTCATTCCTTCGGTCTTGGTTTCGATTTCCTTTGCGCCGATCCTTCTGTCAGTCAACCCAACGCCGGCTTTCGAAACGACCAAGCCGATGACCTTGCGCCAGTTGTACAGAATCTCCCCGCTTGGTTGCGTCGGGATTTTCCTTCTGGGAGGTGTCTTTGCTGCACAATTCGGCATGTCTGCCGTTTATGGCACCGAAGCTGGCCTGACAGTGAAGCAGATATCTATTTTCGTATCCTCCGTCTATGTTGGCGCGCTCATCATGCAGTATCCTATCGGTTGGCTCTCGGACCGAATGGATCGCCGCCTGTTGATTTGCGCCATAGCATTGCTCGGCGGTGTCGCGGGGATTATCGGTTTGTTCTTTGACGCGAACTTCAAGGTCCTCCTCGTCGTCGCCTTTCTGGTTGGAGGCGTATCGAACCCGCTCTATTCGCTTCTATTGGCCTATACGAACGACTTTCTGCAGCGTGAAGACATGGCCGCAGCATCCGGCGGCCTTCTGTTCATCAACGGTATCGGCGCAGTTACTGGGCCAATTACGGTTGGCTGGATCATGTCGAAGATGGGACCGGAGGGGTTCTGGCTTTTCATCGCCGGCCTCATGCTGGCGCTGTCTGGCTATGCCGCGTACCGCATGACTCGCCGCAAGACGCGCCCCGGCCAGGATCGCGGCGTCTATGTAGGCGTGTCGCCAAGTGCCTCGGCGGTCACACTTGAGGCAGCGCAGGAATGGGCCAGCGAGGTCGCAGACGAAGAACAAAGCGCCGGGCATTCGAGTTAAGTCTTGCCAAAACATGAATTTTTGGTGACGCTCG
>JAHEAO010000111.1 GCA_024642725.1 Paracoccaceae bacterium
TCGGACCAGGACGGTCGGACCCTTATTCGAACACGTGGGTGCCTGAGGGAGCACGTGGGGTGGTGGAGGGTTCCGATGGGGTCGGGACCCTCCATTTTTTCAGATCAGAACAAGGCCAGAAGCACACCGATGATCGTGCAACCGATGACGGCGTAGCCGCCGTCGATCAGAGTCAGCATGATGGGCCGCATCGAATAGGCATAGTTCGTGACAATCCACGGGGCCACGATGAACAGGCCCAGTCCGCTGCCACCCATGAATCCTTCAAGAATCGTGTCTAGCTCTGCCATCTGAAAGATGTGCCGCATCATTCCGGCAACGATGATGACCATGATCGCGCTGACGATGAACGGCGCCGGATTCGACCCGTTTACCGGCTTGCCATTTTCATCGCATTCGATGCCTGCGGCCTTCACCCAGGCCTTGGCATTCTTCATGTACCAGAACGCGCCAAAAGCGTAGGCACCAGCGGCTGCCACCAGAACCGATATGAACTGCATTGGTCTCTCCGTGTTGTGGTTATCGGGCGAATATGCGCGACTTGCCCGAAAACACAAAGGGGTTCACAGACCGCCAAGCTCGCAGACGATCTTCCATTCTGCCTCGGTCACCGGCTGCACCGACAACCGCGTGTTGTTGACCAGCACCATGTCCGCCAGCCGCGGATCGGCCTTGCACATCGCCAGCGTCACCGGCTTGGGCATCGGCCCGACCGCCTTGATGTCCACGCATTCCCAGCGCGGGTCGTCGGTCGTGCTGTCCGGATGAGCTTCGGCGCAAACCTCTACAACACCGACAACGGCCTTTTCATCCTGCGAGTGATAAAAGAACCCGCGGTCGCCCAGCTTCATCAGCCGCATGTTGTTGCGGGCCTGATAATTGCGCACGCCGTCCCATTGTTCGCCCGCCTCGCCTTTCGCGACCTGCTGATCCCAGCTCCAGGTCAACGCTTCCGATTTGAAAAGCCAGTACTGCATGTTCATTCCTCTTTCAGGGGCCGCGACAACAACAGATCGATTGCCCGTGCGACCGACAATCTCTCACTGACGAGAGCTGCCACGACATCGGTCAGCGGCGTTTCAATTTTCCGCGATTTGGCCAAGATAGAGACTGCTTTTGCAGTCGAGGCGCCCTCAACCGTCACGCCTTGCGGGCGGGGCAGGTCACGTCCAATAGCCAAGCCGTAGGTGTAGTTCCGCGATTTCTCGGATGTGCAGGTCAGCAGAAGATCGCCAAAACCGGACAGCCCGGTCATCGTGTCCGGCGCTGCGCCCATCGTTTCGGCCAGCCGGCGCATTTCGGCAAAGCCCCGGGTGACGACCGACGCCCGCGCGCTTTCACCCAGACCGGCGCCGATCGCGACGCCTGCGGCAATCGCGACGATATTCTTCAGTGCACCACCAAGTTCGACGCCGGTGACATCGGTGGATCGGTAGAGCCGCAGGTTCGCCGTTGACAGCGCATGCTGCAACATCAGCGCTTCGTCGGCCCCGCCAGCGGCAATGGTCAGGGCGGTCGGCAGCCCGGACGCGATATCGACTGCGAAACTGGGTCCGGAAAGAATTGCGGCATTGCCGCTCGGCACAGCATCGGCGATGACGCGGGTCGGGCCGTGGCCGCTCTTCAGATCGACCCCCTTGCAACAGGCGACGAGATGACGCCCGGACAGCGCCTCGGCATTGGCCGACATGAAATCCGCAAGCGATTGCGTCGGCACCGAGATCAGGCAGATCCCGGCCGTCGTCTCGGGGTTTGCCGTTGGGCGCAGGCTTTCCGGAAACACAAATCCCGGCAGCCGGGCGGCGTTCTCCCGCATCTTGGCCATATCCGATGCATGGGTCTGGTCGCGGGCGATGAGTGAAACCTCGCGCCCGTCCCGGGCCAGCGAAATGGCCAAAGCCGTGCCGAAAGCGCCTGCTCCGTAGACTGCGATTTCCGTCATGCCTTCGCCCCCTTCTTTCCCGATCCCAGCAGGGCCGGGCTGGTCGTGTCAAGCGGCCAGCGAGGTCGCGCGGATAGCGTCATGTCATCGACCAATCCAAGCCGGAGCCGTTCGATCCCGGCCCAGGCGATCATCGCGGCATTGTCGGTGCACAGCGCCAGCGGCGGCGCGACGAAACGCACACCCGCATCTTCCGAAACAGTCTCTAACAAGGACCTGATCGACATATTGGCCGCGACTCCGCCCGCGACGGTGAAACATGGCTCATCCGGTTCCAGAGACAGGTATTCGGACAGCGCCCGACGCGATTTCTCGGCCAGCACATCTGCGACGGCGGCCTGAAATCCGGCGCAGAGATCGGCGCGATCCGACAGGTGCAGCCCGCCGCAGGCCGCCACCAGCCGGTCGCGTTCCCGCAACAGAGCGGTCTTCAGGCCCGAAAACGACAGGTCGCATCCGGGTCGGTCAAGCAATGGACGCGGAAAAGCGAACCGGCCCGCATCGCCCGTCCTCGCCTCGGCCTCGACCGCAGGCCCGCCCGGCTGAGGCAGTCCCAGCAATTTGGCAGTCTTGTCGAAGGCTTCGCCGGGCGCATCATCTATCGTGCCGCCGAGCCGCCGGAAGCTGTCAGGCCCATTCACGATCAGAAACTGGCAATGGCCGCCAGACACCAGAAGCACGAGATAGGGAAACGCCAGATTATCGGTCAGCCGCGGCGTAAGGGCGTGGCCCGCCAGATGATTGACCCCGATCAGCGGCAACCCCGTCGCCGCCGCCAGTCCCTTGGCGCACATGACGCCGGCCAGAACGCCACCGATCAGCCCCGGTCCCGCAGTCACCGCAATCGCGTCAATCTGTTTCAGGTCGACACTGGCCTGTTCCAGCGCCGCCTCGACGCAATGGTCCAGCTTCTCGGTATGCGCGCGCGCCGCCAGTTCGGGAACGACGCCGCCGAAATCAGCATGCAATTCTGTCTGCCCGGCAACGATGCTGGAAAGGATCTGCGCGCCTGCGCCCGGCGTATGGCGCACGACAGCGGCAGCCGTGTCGTCACAACTGCTTTCCAATCCGAGTATCGTCAGCGTCTTGCTCATTACAGGCCTGTTGCGCGGGTGTCCTGCGGCAGGTAACACCGGGGCGCGTCCCGCACAACTGCCCGAGGTCCGCCTTGCCCGATCCCGCGCCCACCATCCTGCTGACCCGGCCAAGGGCACAATCGTTGCGCTTTGCCGAAGGTCTTACCGGGGCAAAACTGGTAATCTCTCCGGTTCTCGAGATCGTGCATCTGCCGTTTGCGGCGGATGTGCGAACCTATGACGGCCTGATCTTCACCTCGGAAAACGGCATTCGCGCCGCCGCCGCGAATTCGGATCTGAAGGGTTTGACAGGATATGCTGTGGGCGAACGGACAGCCGATGTGGGGGCCGAATTCGGCATGACTCTCAGGGCCGCCGCCGGATCTGCCGACGATCTTGTTGCGTCGATTCTTGCCGACCGGCCGGTTGGACCGTTGTTGCATCTGCATGGTGCGCACAGTCGTGGTGACGTGGCCAAGCGGCTGAAAAGTGCCGAAATAGAGACTGATACAGTTGTCGTCTACGATCAGAAGGCCTGCCCGCTCAGCGCCGAGGCTCTGGCCATTCTCGACGAAACCGGTGTGGTGATCGTGCCGCTCTTTTCGCCCCGCACCGCGGCGCTTCTGGGTCAGATGTGTCAGGGTGCGCGTGCCGGCCTCGTCCTGATCGGCATCAGCGCCGCAGCGCTTCAGGCCTGGACCGGACCAAAGCCATTGCGGCAAGCCGTGGCGCGCGCCCCGACAGCCGAAGCGATGCGGCAGGAAATACTGCGGCATATCCGCTGAGTGGCTTGAGAGCGGCAGGCCTGACCTATAGGCTGAGAAATGGGGGCTGTTGCCGCCGCATTTTTTAGATTCGAGAGGTAGTGGTTTCGTGGCGCGCACAAGGAAATCCAAGACCCAGACAGAGAGTTCTTCGACGGAACCTCAGCAGGAAACGGATGACACCACATGGCCGGAAGCCGACCAGGTTCAAGACGCCGTGATTCTTGAAGAAGCCGATCAGGTCGGCGTCCCGGAGGAGCCGCAGGCGGATACCGAGGATGCAACACCCGTGGAACTGGACGAACCCGAACGCGCCGATCCCCCCGAGGTCGAGGATACGGCCGAAACCGTTGCAGCCGAAAGTCACGAAAAGACCCGCCCCGCCCCGCCGCCGGTGGCCGCGCCGCAGAAGTCCGGCCCCGGATTTTTCACCATGCTTCTGGGTGGCGCCGCCGCCGCTGCCATCGGGTTCGGCGCGTCGCAATATCTCGGAAATGACGCCTGGCCCTTTTCGGGCCGGTCTTCCGGCATCGAAGACCTGACACAGCAGGTCAGCGGCCAGACAGAACAACTCGAAACCGTCTCGGCGCAGGTTCAGGCGCTTCAATCCGGCGCCGACAAGCTGGCATCGGACCTGTCCGGGCTTGCCACTCTGCAAACCGCGCAGGATGAACTGCGGCAATCCCTTGCCAGCCTGACCGAAAGCCAGTCTGCGTTCGCCCAGCGCCTGACAGATCTGGAAAACCGGCCGATCTCGGATGCCGGCGCCGACAAGGACGCCGTCGCCGCCTATCAACAGCAACTCGCCGCAATGCGCGCGATGTTCGAGGCTGAACTCAAGCGGATCGAAGCTGCTCAAAGCAATGTTTCGACGCTGGAAGAAGCGGCCGCAGCACAGGCTAAGGCCGCAATGAGCCGGGCAACCGTTGCCCGTCTGCAGGCCGCGATTGACAGCGGATCACCCTATCCGGATGTCGTCGATGCGCTCGCGGGTGCCGGGGTCGATGTTCCGGTCGCGTTGGCAAGTCAAGCCGCACAGGGCGTGCCGAGTCTCGGCGATCTGCAGCAAAGCTTCCCCGCCGCAGCGCGGGCTGCGCTGGACGCGTCGATCCGGGCGCAGGCCGAAAGCGGCGAGGTCGACAAGCTGACCGCATTCTTGCGCCGGCAGCTGGGAACCCGGTCGCTTGAACCCAAGGAAGGCACCGATCCCGACGCGATCCTGTCGCGCGCCGAAGCCGCGCTGCGCGACGGCGATCTGTCGGTTGTGCTGTCCGAACTTGGCGGGCTAACTGCCGCCGGCGCCGAAAGCATGGCGGCTTGGATGACGACCGCGCGACTTCGTCAGGATGCGGTTTCCGCCGTCGCCGCCTTGTCTGAAACCCTGAACAACTGAGGACGCCGAACATGCTCTGGTCGCTTATCAAGATCGTCCTCTTCCTCGGTTCCGTCGCGGCACTGACGCTGGGTGCGGTCTACCTGACGGAATCCACCGGCGGCGTGCGCATCTCTATCGCGAATACCGAATTCAACCTCGGTCCGCTGCAAGCCGTCATCGCGGCCATGGCGCTTGTCGTCGCGATCTGGCTGCTTCTCAAGGTCTTCAGCCTGGTCGTTGCCATCCTGAAATTCCTTAACGGCGATGAAACCGCGATATCGCGCTACTTCGACCGCAATCGCGAACGGCGCGGGTTCGAAGCGCTGTCTGACGGCATGATGGCGCTGGCGTCGGGTGAGGCGCGTCTGGCGATGTCGAAAGCCGCGAAAGCTGAAAGATACCTGGGCCGACCGGAATTGACGAACCTGATCACCGCGCAGGCAGCCGAAATGTCCGGCGACCGCAAGAAGGCCGAAGAGGTTTACAAGCGCCTGCTGTCGGACGACCGGACCCGCTTTGTCGGAGTGCGCGGCATCATGAAGCAGAAGCTGGCCGACGGTGACACCGAAACCGCGATGAAACTGGCCGAGCGTGCTTTCGCGCTGAAACCCAAACATGAGGAAACCGGCGACATCCTGCTGCGGCTGCAAGCCGAGAACGAAGACTGGAGCGGCGCGCGCAAGACGCTGGGCGAGAAACTTCGCCAAGGCGTCCTTCCGCGCGACGTCTACAAGCGCCGCGACGCGGTTCTTGCGCTCTCCGAAGCGCGGGACGTGTTTCGTGAAGGCAGCGCCATCGAAGCGCGCGAAGCCGCGATCGCCGCGAACCGGGCATCGCCCGATCTGATCCCCGCCGCGGTCATGGCGGCGCAAGGCTACATCACCGAGGGCAAACCGAAATACGCCGCCCGCGTCCTGACCAAAGCCTGGGGTGCGCGGCCACATCCTGATCTCGCGGCGGCCTTTGCCAGCATCGAACCGCAGGAACCGCCCGCGGCCCGGATCAAAAGGTTCCGTGCGCTGACCAAGCAGAACCCCGATGATCCGGAAACCCGGATGCTTCTGGCAGAACTCCACATCGCCGCCGAGGAATTCGCACAAGCCCGCGCTGCGATCAGCAATCTGGTCGAAAAGAACCCTACGGCGCGGTCGCTGACCCTTATGGCCGCAATCGAACGTGGCGAAGGCAGCGAAGACAGCGTCGTTCGCGGCTGGCTGACCCGCGCCCTGACCGCCTCGCGCGGTCCGCAGTGGGTTTGCGACAATTGCCAAAGCGTCCATACGAACTGGGGTCCGGTCTGCCATAACTGCGGCGGCTTCGACACCTTGACTTGGCGCCTCCCGACCGAAGGCGAGGTCGCGATGCCCGCCTCGACGGAAATGCTGCCACTGATCGTCGGCAAGCAAGCGGAACCGCAAGCAGATATCGCGGATGACGAAGATGAGGTCATCGAAGCGAATGAGGATGTGATCGTCGTGCCGGCCTCGGAAAAGACGGAAAAATAGGGCTACACACCCCCGGAATTGGGTGCTAAAGACCCGCCACATTGGCCGCTGTAGCTCAGCTGGTAGAGCACGTCATTCGTAAT
>JAHEAO010000043.1 GCA_024642725.1 Paracoccaceae bacterium
TGGCATCGAGGTTGGACAAGGGCTCATCGAACAGGAAAACATCGACATCCCTGACCAGCGCGCGACCGATGGCAACGCGTTGCCTCTGCCCACCCGACAATGCGCCCGGCTTGCGGTCCAACAATGGCTCTATCTGCAGGATAGAGGCGGCACGGGCGACCCGCTCTTCGATTTCGACCTTGGGCAGGCCCGCGTTCTTGAGACCAAAGGAGAGATTTCCTTTGACGGTCATCTGGGGGTAAAGCGCATAGGACTGGAACACCATGCCGATGCCCCGCTGCGATGGCTCGGCCCATGTCACATTCTTACCCTTTATGAATATCTGACCGCCAGAGACGTCCAGAAGCCCTGCAATACAGTTCAGAAGCGTCGACTTCCCGCATCCGGACGCTCCGAGCAGGACGAGGAACTCCCCCTCGCCAATTTCGATGTTGAGGTCGCGCAATACCTTTACGGCACCGAAGTTCAGGTCGAGATGGCGGATAGAGACGCTGGAGTTTTCCATGTGGTTGAGTCAGCCTTTCACGGCGCCGGCAGCAATGCCGCGAACGAAGAGTTTGCCGGAGACGAAGTAGATAACGAGTGGCACGAGCCCGGTGAGAAGGGTGGCCGCCATGTTGACATTGTATTCTTTGACGCCCTGCACCGAATTTACGATGTTGTTCAGTTGAACCGTCATCGGGTAGAGATCGGGCTTGGTGTAAATCACACCAAACAGGAAGTCATTCCAGATACCGGTGACCTGCAGGATCATCGCCACTACGAAGATCGGCAGCGACATCGGCAGCATGATCTGAAAATAGATGCCCCAGAAACCCGCCCCGTCAACCCGCGCGGCCTTGAACAACTCTTCCGGGACGGAGGCAAAGTAGTTTCGGAAAAGGAGCGTCAGGATTGGCATCCCAAAGATTGAATGGACGATCACAAGACCGGTCAGCGATCCATACAACCCGATCTCGCGCAAGAGGATGACAATCGGATAGATCATCACCTGGTAAGGGATGAAAGCTCCGACGATCAGGATCGTAAAGAAGATGTCCGCGCCCTTGAACTTCCAGTTCGCCAACGCATAGCCGTTGACGGACGCTATGGCGATCGAAACTGCCACCGATGGCACCGTGATGCGAACGGAGTTCCAGAAACCACGTGAAAGGCCGTCGCAGTTCAAACCGGTGCAGGCCTCAGCCCAAGCTTTGACCCAAGGCTCGAACGTGACCTCGATCGGCGGCGAGAAGATATTGCCCATCCGTATTTCCGGCATTCCCTTCAAAGAGGTAACGACCATCACGTAAAGCGGGAGCAGGTAGTAAAGAGCCACCAAGATGAGCGTGCCGTAGATAAAGATGTTCCTGCGCGAAAACGCGTTGCGCGGCCTTGGCCCATGCGGACCTTCGAAACGCGCTGCCTGCGCGTCTCGGCTTGCTGTGAGCACGTCAGCCACGTTTCCGCCCCCCGAATTCGAGATAGGCCCAAGGGATGACGACAATCGCCACGGCGAGCAGCATCATCGTAGAGGCAGCAAAGCCCTGCCCCAGATTCTGCGACTGAAACATGTAGTCATAGACATATTTCGCAGGCACTTCCGAGGCGATGCCGGGACCGCCCGAAGTCTGTGCGACAACGAGATCGTATACCCGGACGATACCGCTTGCGATGATAACCAGCGTGGTTACGAAAACCGGGCGCATCATTGGAATGACGATGAAAAGATAGGTCTTCCACGCCGGAATGCCATCGACCCGGGCGGCTTTCCAGACATCTTCGTCGATTCCCCTCAACCCCGCCAGCATCAGGACCATGATCAGCCCAGTGCCCTGCCAAAGGCCGGCGATCAAGATGCCGTAGATGACGATATCGGCATTATAGAGCGGGTCGAACACAAAACCCGTCCAGCCAAGGCTTCGGACAATATTCTGAACACCGAACTCGGGGTTGAGGATCCATTGCCAGACGAGGCCGGTCACGATGAAACTGAGCGCGAATGGGTAAAGGATGATGGTCCGGAATGTATTTTCGAAACGGATCTTCTGATCCATCAACGCAGCCAGAACAAACCCAATCACAAAACTGAAGATCAGGGAACATATCCCGTAGATGAAGAGATTTTCGATCGAGATGATCCACCGGTTTGTCGACCACAACCTTTCATATTGGTCCAGCCCGACGAATTTGAGTTTTGGCAAGAGCTTGGAACTGGTGAAGGAGTAGGTGACCGTCCAGACCGTCCCGCCGACAAAGACGAAAAGCACCGTGAGAATCATCGGGATGGCCGCGACTTTCGCAGTCATGTTCCGAAACAAATTGATTGGCCGGTCAGACGTCGCCACACCGACACCCCCCATGATCGAATGAACGTTCCGGGGCCGGTCCCTCGACCGGCCCGGCCCCGAATGTCAGATTAGTCGGCGTTGCCAACGATCTCGGCAAAACGCGCCTGAGCGTCTTCCGGCGTAATCGACGCGTCGTTGAAGAACTCGACGAACAGATCGTTGATTTGGCCAATCGAGTCAGGAGACATCAGCTGGTTCGGATCAGGAATGACATTGCCTTTTGCCAGAATGTCCAACCCCTTCTTCATGCAGTCGTTGGCAGCCGCAAGATCAACGTCGCCTCGGATAGGCAAGGACCCCTTCTTCAGGTTGAACCCAACCTGCACTTCAGGAGTGACAAGAAGCGCCGCAAGCCGTTTTTGCGCCTCTGTCTTTTCCGCATCGTTGAGCTTGGGGAAATAGAATGCATCGCCACCGGTCGAAATGATCTCGTTCACGCCAAGACCCGGAAGGCAAGTATAGTCCTCACCGGCGACCTGGTTTGCAACCTGGAACTCGCCTTGCGCCCAGTCACCCATGATTTGTCCGCCAGCCTGGCCGGTGATCACGAGATTAGTGGCCTGGTTCCAGTCCTGGACACTCGACTTGGCCGACATCTTGCGCGCATCATCTGCAGCCTTGAAGACCCGGGCCACGTCCGGGCCTGCAGCGACCTCGGCATTCTTTTCATCGTAGACCTGAAGGAAGATGTCCTTGCCAGCCAGCGACACCATGAGCACGTTGAACGCACCTGAGGTCTGCCAAGACTGCTGCCCCACGGCGAGCGGGATGATACCTTGTGCCTCAAGCGCCGGGGCAGCGGCAACAAATTCGTCCCAGTTGGTAGGAACGGCCACTCCTGCCTTTTCAAAGGCGGCGTTCGACAGCCACAGCCACTGCCAGGAATGGATATTGACCGGGGCGCAATAGATCTTGCCATCGAGCGTACAGGCTTCGAGCAGCGAAGACGGGTGAATGATGTCCTTCCAGCCCTGGGCGTCCGCGACATCCGTGAGATCCTGCATCAACCCCGCTTCGACCAGTTCCTCGGCTTGACGACCGTGGTTGAACTGGGTGGCGCCCATGGGGTCGCCACCAATGATGCGCGAAATCATGATGGGGCGCGCCACGCCGCCGGAACCAGCGATTGCGCCATCCACCCAAACATCGCCGCTGGCGTTGAATGCCTTGGCAAGCTCAGACACTGCGGCAGCTTCACCGCCCGATGTCCACCAATGCGTCACCTCCAGCTCTGTCGCTCCCGCGGACGTCGCGGCGACAAGGGCCGTGGCCCCAAGCAGTATTCCCAAAGATCTCATATCATTCATCCTCCCGTGGATTTCTGAAACGTTATAGGGCTACCTAAATCGTTTTAGTTTTTTGTTGCAAGCTGGATTTGTTGAGCAGGCCAGCCTATACAAAAGAGTATGTCAGCAGGCATCGACGTGACAAAGAGAAAAATCTTGCCCGCTGGTTAGCGCTAACGATTTCCGGGGTTTAACCATGAACGGTCGAAATTTACGTCCCTCTTCCGACCCGTTTTCCGGGCTGACGGATGCCGTTGTGATGCGCCATTTCGGTATGTTCCTGGATGAGTGATTCGCGCCCTCCTTCGCCTGATGACCTTCCCTTGCCCCCAGGCGAGCGGCCGACGCTCAAGACGATTTCTCGCCTGACCGGGCTGGCTGTCGCCACTATTTCCCGGGCGCTCCACGATGCGCCGGACATCGGCGCAGAGACCAAACGACGTGTGCGCGAAGTCGCGGACGAGATCGGATACCGGCCAAACAGGGCAGGTGTCAGGCTGCGGACCGGAAAGACAAATGTCATATCCCTGGTCTTGTCGACCGATCATGACATGATGAATCACACCGCCCGGCTGATCTCGTCGCTTGCTGGGGAATTGCGCGACACGCCATACCACATGATCGTGACGCCCTATTTTCCGACAGAAGATCCGATGATCCCGATCCGCTACATTGTCGAAACCGGTTCGGCCGATGCCGTTATTCTGAACCAAACCCGGCCCGAGGACACCCGGGTCGCCTACCTTATGCGGCGCAGCTTTCCATTTGTGACCCATGGGCGCACTGACTGGTGCGCCAGCCATGCCTATTACGATTTCGACAACACCCGGTTTGCAGAAATAGGAATCGAGCAGATGGCAGCTCGTGATCGGCACAAAATTCTCATCGTGGCCCCGCCGCAAGCCCAGAATTATGCCCGCGATATGATCGCCGGTGCCCAACAACGTTCGCGAGAACTCGGGCTTGATCTGCGGATTCTGGACGGCGCGACTTCTGACAGTGCCTCCGCTGAAATCAGCGCCGCCGTGACACAACACCTGCAAACCCACCCAGACACCGACGGGGTTCTTTGCGGCTCCACGACTGCAGCAATGACGGTAGCCTCAACCGCCGAAGAACTGGGAAGAACGATCGGTGCGGAACTTGATATCTACGCGAAGGAAGCCATTCCTTTTCTGCGAAGGTTTAGACCGTCAATTCTGACCGTGCATGAAGATGTTGCAACTGCCGGAAGCTTTCTGGCCCGCGCCGCGATTCAGCGCATAAAAGCCCCGACCATGCCGCCAATGCAGATGCTGGAACGCCCCGAGTTCTAGTCATAAATCCTGATTACCGTCGACTGGCCATCCAGACTGCCAATTTTGACCGACCGGGTAGACTTCGCAACGGGCAAGCCTTTCGGGTGATCGAATTTCGTCCTTACGTTTGCGTTGTCTATCAAACTGGGATGCTATTGGTTAAGCTTAGGTCTGGCCCCGTTTTCGGATGGCGGCCGGCGCAACGGGAGGAATAGATGCAAAGACGAAACATACTGAATTTCTTGGCTGGCGGCGCAATGGCGATCGGCTCGTTGGCTATCGCTAGCGGCCCGGCGGCCGCACAGGAGGTTACCCTCCGAGTGCACCATTTCATGGCGCCGGTTGCTTCGCTGCCGTCGAAGCTGCTGAGGCCCTGGGCTGCCGATCTGGAAGCGGCGTCGAATGGGCGTATCAAGGTCGAAATCTTTGACGCAATGGCGCTTGGCGGCCGACCGCCCGAGTTGATGGACCAAGCCATTGACGGCGTTGTCGACATCGCCCTGACGCTGACTGGATATACGCCGGGGCGCTTTCCGCACAGCGAAGTCTTCGAACTGCCATTCATGATGACGGATCCGGTCGCAACCTCTTTGGCCTACCAGCAGATGATCGAGGAAGATTTCCAACAAAGCGAGTTTGCGAACGTAAAGGTTCTGACGTCCTGGGTTCATGGGCCCGGGATCATTCATACAGCCGACGGCGTGACCAAGCTGGAAGATATGACCGGCAAGCAAATGCGCGGGCCAACCCGGATCATCAACGATCTTCTTGGAGAATTGGGTGCCACCCCGGTCGGCATGCCGCTTCCCGCGATACCTGAATCGCTGTCAAAAGGTGTTATTAATGGAACGGTCATTCCCTGGGAAATTACGCCGTCGATCAAGTTGGCGGAGCTCGTTCACAGTCATACGGAATTCTCGGGCAAAGAGGCGCTTTATACCGCCACATTTGTGCTTGTGATGAACCGCGCATCCTATGACGCCCTGCCCGACGATCTGCGGGCGATCCTTGACGAAAGATCGGGTGCTGCTCTTGCAAAGACCGCTGCACAGATCATGAAAGATGCGGATGCTCCGGGTCGCGCTATTGCTGAGGCTGCAGGCAATACAATCGTCGTTCTGGACGAGGCCGAAACCGCCCGCTGGAAGGCGGCGTCGCAACCCGTGGTCGACCGTTGGATCGCCGAGATGGGCGGGAACGGGATCGACGGACAGGCCCTGATTGAGCGCGCAAAAGCCCTGATCGCAGAAAACGGCGGCTGATCGCGCAAAGCCAATGGCCTTGCGCCGCGCCGCAATGTAAAGCAATAGATCCGGGCCGGGAGCACAGCTTTCGGCCCGAAGTATGACGGGGGCGGCCTGGCTGGCCGAAGGCAGTGAACAGGGCACTGGATCATTTCATAGAAACGCTGGCGCGATGGACTGCTTATGCCGGGGGGCTGGTCCTGCTGGCCGTTGTGGTGATGACTTGCGTCTCGATTGCTGGGCGATCGCTGGACAGACTGGCAACCGGGTTCGGGCCAATACCCGGAGACTTCGAACTTGTAGAAATCGGTATAGGCTTTGCTATTTTTGCCTTTCTGCCTTGGTGCCAACTGAAGCGCGGCCATGCAACAGTCGACTTGTTCCAGCCGTATTTCGGAAAGCAGCTGAACGCCTTCATAGAATTGATCTCTGATCTACTGATGTTCATTGCCGCAACGCTGATCGGTTGGAGGCTCTGGCAAGGGATGCTGGACAAAAGGGGCTACACCGAAACGACTTTCATCCTGCAGTTTCCGGTCTGGATTGCCTATGCAGCGGCATTGGTCGGAGCGGCCGTCTTCGTGATCGTCAGCCTATACTGCGTTTGGCGCTCTGGCCGCGCCTTTGCCGGAGCGTCCTAATGTCGAATTTCGAGATCGGACTTTGGTCATTCCCGGTGCTGCTTGTGCTGATTTTCCTGCGCCTGCCAATTGGCCTCGCCATGCTGACCGTGGGATTTCTGGGCAATTATGCGATTACCGGATCAACGGCGATGATGATGAGCCAGATGAAACATCTCGTCTACGGGACCTTCTCCAGCTACTCACTTTCGATCGTGCCGCTGTTCCTGCTCATGGGACAGTTCGCTACGCTGAGCGGAATGTCGGCTGCGCTTTTCAAGGCCGCCGAGGCATGGCTGGGCCATCGTAAGGGCGGCGTCGCGATGTCGGCGATCGGCGCATGCGCTGGGTTTGGCGCGATCTGCGGGTCATCTCTGGCGACCGCGGCCACGATGGGACAAGTCGCCCTGCCCGAATTGCGCCGCTACGGCTATTCCGGACCACTGGCCACCGGCACGCTGGCGGCCGGCGGTACGCTTGGCATCCTGATCCCGCCCTCCGTCATTCTGGTGATCTACGCGATCCTCACAGAGCAGAATATCGCCAAGCTATTCGTCGCAGCTTTCGTGCCGGGGATTCTGGCGGCCCTCAGCTATATGATCTGCATCGCGATCTATGTCCGCGTGGTCGCCAACGCGGGCGGTGTACAAGAGCGGCTGCCCTATGCTGCGAGATTTCGGGCGCTAGGCGCCGTCTGGCCCGTCTTGATGATCTTTCTTGCGGTTGTCGGCGGTATATATGGCGGGGTATTCACTCCTACCGAAGCTGCCGCCGTCGGTGCGGCGGGGACCGCGCTGATTGCATTTTTCTCCGGCGGGTTGAACCTTAAAAAGGTCGGGCAAGCCGTTCTTGCAACAGCAAATTCCACTGCCATGATCTTTATGATCGTCTTGGGTGCGGCGATCTTCAACGGATTTCTTGCTCTGACTCAGGTGCCCCAGCACACCGCCGAATGGATTGGCGCACTGGAACTGTCACCGTGGATCATATTGACGGTCGTGCTGCTGCTGTATCTGGCCTTCGGCTGCATTATGGACAGCCTGTCGATGATCCTGCTGACGGTGCCCATCTTCTTTCCGATCATGATGGTTCTGGATTTTGGCATGTCGAGTGAGGATTTCGGCCTTTGGTTCGGCATCCTCGTCCTGATCGTCGTCGAGGTCGGGCTGATCACGCCTCCCGTGGGGATGAACCTGTTTGTGATCAACTCAATGGCCAAGGACATTCCGATCGGGCAGACGTTCCGGGGCGTCTTTCCGTTTGTTCTGACCGATCTTATAAGGGTTGCAGTGCTGGCAGCGTTTCCCCCGATCAGCTTGGCGCTGGTGTGGCTGATCTACTAAGCTCCTCCCTGACCCTTTCAAAAAGAAAGCCGGTTAGCGAGGCGCCATACGGATCGCACCATCAAGTCGAATGACCTCCCCGTTCAGCATCGGGTTTTCGACAATATGACGCGCAAGAGCCGCGAATTCCGCCGGATCGCCGAGACGTGCCGGGAAAGGCACCTGTGCACCGAGCGACTCCTGCACGTCCTGCGGAAGGCCTTCCAGCAGCGGCGTCAGGAAGAGTCCCGGCGCGATGGAACAGACCCTGATACCCGATTGCGCCAGATCGCGCGCCATTGGCAATGTCATGCTGACAATGCCCCCCTTGGACGCGGCATAGGCCACCTGCCCCACCTGCCCTTCATAGGCCGCAACGGAAGCAGTGTTCACGATCACGCCACGTTCACCATCCGGACCTACCGCATCCTGTCCGGCCATGATCGCGGCGGCCTGGCTCGCGCAGTTGAAACTGCCAATCAGGTTGACGCCGATCACTTTCTGGAAGACAGCCGGGTCATGTGGTTCGCCGCGCGAAACCGTTTTGGCCGCAGGACCGATCCCGGCACAGTTCACCAGCACGCGCAAGGGCGGAAGGCCCTTGAGCGACGCCAGACCCGCAGCGACGCTGGCCGGATCGCTGACATCGACCTCAGCGAAACTGCCGTTCAGATGCTCGGCCTGTCTGCGGCCCAAGGCACCATTCCAGTCGAAGATGCAGACATTGGCTCCCGCCGCCGCCAGCGCCTCTGAAACAGCGGCGCCAAGGCCAGATGCACCGCCTGTAACGACGGCCGTAATAGTCTTGTTGATCTGCATCTCTTGCCTCCATTTGCGATAATGGTTTTGCAGACTTGAACTGCATTCAAGTGCCGATTGCCACCTATGCCGCCGCGCCCACCGGGGCCAGTGCCTTCATAGCTGCATATTGCGACAAGAACACCTGCCCCGTCAGTTCATCAAGGAAGTGCGAGCGTTGCAGGCGATCCATGACCGGTCCTTTGACCTCCGACAGGTGCAACCGGATACCCATGCTTTGAAGCCGATGATTGATCGCCTCTAGGCTCTCAAGCGCGCTGAGGTCAATCTGGTTCACCGCGGAACACATCAGGACCACATCCGTCAAACCACAATCCACGGCAACACGGTTTTGCAGGTAATCCTCAAGATAACGAGCATTCGCGAAATAGAGGTTTTCATCAATGCGGATGGTCAGCAGCTTCGGATCGGTCAGTACCTTGTGACGGTTGATGTTCCGAAAATGTTCAGTGCCAGGAACAAGCCCAACCTCCGCGATATGCGGCCGCGACGACCGGTAGAGATAGAGGAAGATTGACAACAAGACCCCGGCAGATACCCCGATCTCGACGCCAAAACCAAGTGTCAGCAGGATCGTCACAGCGACCGCCGAGAAATCGGCGCGCGAATAAGACCAACTGCGCTTCAGGATGCTGAAATCGACAAGCGACAGGACAGCGACGATGATCGTTGCCGCAAGTGTCGCTACCGGCAGGAAATAGATCAGCGGGGTCAGCGCAAGGGCAGCCAGGGCGATGCCTATCGCGGTAAACGCGCCCGCCGCCGGCGTTTCCGCACCGGCGTCGAAATTCACGACGGAACGGGCGAACCCACCTGTCACGGGGTAGCCGCCAGAAATGGCAGCGGCAATGTTGGAGGCGCCAAGACCGATGAGTTCCTGATCAGGGTCGATACGCTGGCGCTTCTTCGCAGCAAGGGTCTGTGCGACCGATACACTTTCGACAAATCCGATGATCGAAATGAGTACAGCGGAACCGATCAAGCCGCTCCAGACGCCGAGGTCGAAACTTGGCAACGTCAGAGGCGGCAGGCCGCGTGGAATGTCCCCGACAATCTTCACGCCCCAATCCGCAAGACCAAGGCCCCAGGTGATGAAGGTGGTGACGGCCACGGCAGCAACCGGACCGGCCTTGGTCAGGATATCAGAGAGCCGAGGGGCGATCCCAAGCGCCAGAAGCCGTGGCTTCAACCCCTTGCGAACCCAAAACAGGAAGGCAGTAGCCGCAACTCCGATGGCAAGCGTCGGCAGGTTGATGTCCAGCAGATGCGACGCAAGGGAGTGCAGCATGTCAACGAGATTATGACCGGAGGCGGATACCCCGAGAATGTGTTTGAGCTGGCTCGTCGCTATAAGGATGCCCGAGGCGGTGATGAAGCCCGCGATTACGGGATGGCTCAGGAAGTTGGCGAGAAAGCCCAATCGGAAAAGACCCATCGCCAGCAGCACCACGCCAGAGAGAAAAGCGAGAGTGATCGCGGCGGCGGCGATTTCAGCAGGCGAAGTCAGACCGAGATTACCAATCGCGGCGGCGGTCATCAGGGAAACGACAGCCACGGGACCGACTGCCAGTGCACGGCTGGTGCCGAAAACCGCATAGGCGACCAATGGCAGGATCGAGGCATAAAGACCCATCTGCGCGGGCAGCCCCGCCAGAAGTGCATAGGCAAGCGACTGCGGGATCAGCATGATCGTCACGATGATCGCTGCGACAAGATCGCTGGTCAGCGCATCCTTGTTATACCGCTTACCCCAGTCGAGGATCGGCAAATACCGAACCATGGCACGGGCCTGTGCCTTTATGTCCATAGCGATCCAGCTTTCTTTAAAATGATACGCCCAAATAATGGGACGGCGCAAAAGGTCTTAAGGCAGGTAAACTTGCGATGCCTGAAAGAGCGTCGTGGAGCGCGCGCCGCTTCGGCAATAGGCGAGGACGGGATGCGGAAGATCTTTGAGCGCAGCCTTGAAGGCAATGATTTCTTCATCTCCCATCATGCCCGGATAGATCGGAATGTAGCGGGTTTCTAACCCAAGTGCCTTGGCTGCGGCCTCGACGTCCACGTATTCCGGCTGGCCAACCGATTCACCGTCGGGCCGGTTGCAGATCAGGCTCTTGAAACCCATCGCCATAAGGTCTGGCAGATCATTCGGTGTGATCTGCCCGGCCACCGAGACATCGTCCGTGATTTTTCTGAGGTCCATTCGCGCGTCTTTCTGCTTGTTATAGAGCATTCACCGGCACCTTGAGGAAGGTCCGGCCGTCCTTGTCTGCAGGAGGCATTTCACCAGCACGCATGTTGACCTGCAAGGACGGAATGATCAGACGCGGCATATCAAGCTGTGCGTCACGCGCGTTTCGAAACTTGATAAAATCTGCACGAGACTTGCCACCGCCGACATGAATATTGTGCGACTTTTCTTCCGCCACGGTCGTTTCCCACTGAATATCGCGGCCATTGGGGCCATAGTCATGGCACATGAACAGGCGCATCTCGTTTGGCAGCGCCAGAACTTTCTGAATGGAGTCGTACAAAACTCCCGCGTCACCTCCGGGAAAATCGGCGCGGGCAGACCCCCCATCAGGCATGAACAAGGTATCGCCGACAAAGGCGGCGTTGCCGATGACATGCGTCATGCAAGCCGGCGTGTGGCCGGGGGTATGGATCGTAAAGACCTTCATCCCGCCGATCATGTAGCTATCGCCATCGTCAAACAGCCGATCGAATTGCGAGCCGTCGCGCTGGAACTCTGTACCTTCATTGAAGACCTTGCCAAAGGTATCCTGAACAATGGTGATGTTACGGCCGATGCCGATCTTGCCCCCGACCCGTTCCTGAATGTAGGGCGCAGCTGAAAGGTGATCTGCATGAACATGCGTTTCGATCAGCCACTCAACGTTCAGGCCCTTCTCCTTGACATACGAGATGACCTCATCTGCATGATCATAGGCAATCCGCCCCGCCGCATAGTCGATATCCATCACCGAATCGACAATCGCACAGGCATCAGAGACCGGATCCTTGACCACATAGGTGAAGGTGTTGCTGTCTTCATCGAAGAATTTCACAACTTCCGGTTTCACAGTCAGATCAACAGGATAATCCGCCATTGCAAGGCTCCTTTCCTTTTGTTCAGTTGCTCTTGACGCGCCCCGACGGGGCTGCACCAAAATTGCGTTGAATGAGGGCCCGGGCGATCAAGATGCCGGCCATCAGAGCGACGAAGAAAATCAGCACGTCGCTGCGCCCGGTGCCCACGACGGGTAAGGCTGCGCCCGGGCAGAAGCCCGCGATCCCCCATCCGACCCCAAATACGGCTGAGCCCGCAACCAACTTGGTGTCGATGACACGACTGGTCGGGACATTGAACGCCGGTTCAAACACCGGACGCGAACGCCGGAAAACCAGCTGGTAGCCGATACCCGCGACGATGACCGCGCCGCCCATGACAAAGGCAAGGCTGGGATCCCATGTGCCCGCGATATCGAAGAAATTCAGAACCTTGGACGGGTTTGCCATTCCGGAAATCGAGATGCCAAGACCGAATATCAACCCGATGAAATAGATCACGACAATTTTCATGCTACACCCCGATCACATGCCGGATCACATAAACGGTGATACCGGTGGTCAGCATGAATGTCAGCGTGGCCACGATCGAGCGTGGCGAGAGCCTTGCGAGACCGCAAACACCGTGCCCCGAGGTGCAGCCGGACCCAAAGGTGACGCCAACGCCCACGATCAACCCGCCAAGGATCAGCATTGGGTTCGATACCGGGGTAACGATCTCGGGCCAATCGCCTGATGCGCCCAGATAAACCAAAGGCGCGGAAACCATCCCCGCGAGCAGCGCCGCCCTCCACGCCCAGTCGCTGGAAGAGGACGGGCTGATGACCCCTGCAAGAATACCTGTCGCACCAAGAATGCGGCCCTGGAAGGCCATCAGAAGCACCGACGCAAAACCGATCAGAATGCCGCCGATCAACGACGCCCATGGCGTGAATTCGGTCATGACTCAGGTCCGCTTTGTGCTGGCGCCGACGATCCGGTAGAGCGGGCAGAATCCAAAGACTGCGGTCAGCACAAGAATGGCTCCGATTGCCACAGAACCCCATGTCAAGAACGTAGAACCCGCGCCGAAACCGGATACGAATGGCAAAAGGATCAAGATGACCCCGGCAAGGCCGCGCAAGATGCGGTCGATACTTCCAACATTAAGCGTCATGGCTTGATTCCCCTGTTCGCGCTTTTCCTAGATAGGCCATCATATTGGTCCTTTCTGTGAGAAAGTCACATAAATATTCAAATTCACGAAGATGTTGAAAGATTCCGCAGGGCGGTGGCATCGGTCAACCTGACTTCGCCACGCGCAAGCTCTACCCAGCCGCGCCGCTGAAATTCCTGCAACTGCCGGGAAATCACTTCCCTTGCAGTGCCCAGTTCCGCCGCAAGCTGCTGATGCGTGGCCTGTAACGCCTTACCATTGCTCTGCAATTCAATAAGCTTCTGCGCCAACCTGATATCGACACGGCGAAAAGCAATCTCGTCAATAACGTAGAACAGATCGGTTATCCTGCGACTGTAAGCGGCGAATACGAAATCGCGGAAATGCTTGGATGTCGCGATAAGCTCGTCGAAGACCGCACGTGGGATCGCAACCGCCTTTACGTCGGTCTCGGCGACGCCTTCGGCAGCATAGGCTTCATGTGCCAGCAAGCTTGCCGTGGTCAGCACGCAACTTTCACCGGCATGGACACGGTAGAGCACAATCTCTCGTCCTGTATCGGACGTCTGTTGAACCCGGACGGTTCCCGAAATCAGCATCAGCAAATTTTCCGGGCGTTTCCCAGAACCGAAGACCCGCTCGCCCTTGGGCACCGAGATCATTCTGGACCGCTCGACCAGCCTGTCGCGCAGCGCGGGTTCCAATGCATTCAGCCCTTCGAACCGAGATAACCAGTCCACCGACATGCGCCTACCCCGCGTGAATGCTGTTTTTGACGGCTTGCGGCTAAAGCCCGGCTGCTTCCTGCACGATGCTGTCTAGCAATTGTTGCACCTCTTGCATCGGACCTTCAGGAAAATTGCGATAGCCAATCTGCACGGTGCCGTCCACGTCCGTCACGAAGATCGAATAGGGACAGTGGGCGATATTGCCACGGTCAGCCTCCATCATCTTGCGTGACAGAACCGCCGAGCAAAACAGGAATATATCCGCCGCGTCGAAAATCTTGACGTCGCTGCCGACATCGGCACCAGTCCGCGCCAGCATCTCGCCGGTATGGCTCACATAGTCGATCACCAGGCCGCGCCCCACGATCGTGCCTTCAACGGCAAAGGTCGCGTCATCGAAAGAGCCATCGAAATCATAGACAGTTGCGTCTTGGGCAAATACCGGAGCCGCCAAAGCTGCGATGGTCGCGGCAGCAAGGAACCAGTTCTTCATTTTCATCCTCCCATAATCACAATTCAAACTAGGACGGTCGGCGTCCTGCACATTGACGCAAATCAAAGGTTGCGGATTGGGTCTGCAGCGGGTGCGCTGGACGGCGGAACCTACCAGACATCCGGAGATATTCCTTGTGCTTCCAGCGCCTTGAACTTGTCCTGCAAAAACCGCTGGAACGGCTGTTTCTTGTTTTCGCCGCTGACGACATATTCCAAGGAAGACAGGTAATGGAACGGTTTCAAGAGGCCGGGCAGACGGAACGCTTCGGCCTCGAGGAAATCCGCAGGCGTCCCATCTTCCATCGTAAAGATCAATGTCGTCGGAGTAAAATTCACGCCCCACTTCTGCGCCAGATCGCGCTCTTCGAGGGCCTCGCCATCGAAATCGACAATTTCCCGCGCGCCCCACAGATCAAGCTGAACCACGAGGTAGTGAGCATTGATGTAGTCCACGATTTCTGATCGTGCGAAATTCTCATTGTGCAGCGCGGCGCAATAGGGACAGCCCGCCTGTTCAATCAGGACCATGAGGTATTTGCCTTGCGCATCGGCCTCGGCCAGATCATCGGGCAGTTCCAGAAAACTGTCGAGAAACCAATCCTGCTTGTGCAGCCCGTCGTCGCCCATCCGCGCTTCGGACCAGACCGGCAACGCCATGACTGCGGCAGCGAAAGCGAGTATCACCCGTCTTGTCAGCATAAAAACACCTCCGTTTTGGTGATGATAGCACGACGATTGGCCGGACAGGAAATAATGAAAAATGGCGGCCCAAATTGACGGGCCGCCTTAAAGTCGGCCGGAATCCCGGCCAGGGAGATCAATTCGAGAAGGACCCGAGATAGGCCGCGATTGCTTTCTGGTCTTCTTCTTTCTTGAGTCCGGAAAACGACATCTTGGTTCCCTTCATGGATTTGCGAGGGTTGGCCAGAAACTCGGCTAAGGTCGCATCGGTCCAGACCAGACCGCCCTCACCCGCCGCAATCATGGGATCGGAATATTTGAACCCCTCGACAGTACCTGCGGTCCGGCCAATTACCGAGTTCAGCTCGGGGCCAACCTTGTTCTCCGCGCCTTCACCAATCTGGTGACACGCCTTGCACTTCTTGAAGACTTTTTCACCAGCGGCAATCAGCGCCGGATCAATATCTGCCGCGGGCTCTGCTGCTGGTTCTGCCGCGGGCTCTGTTGCTGGTTCTGCTGCGGGCTCCGATGAAGCCGGTTCCGCTGCCGCCACTTCCTCTGCCGCCGGCTGCTCTGCAGGTGCTGCATCGTCAACGGTATCGGGCGTCACATCAAGAACGGAGGCATGCATGGTGATTTCGACCGACTCCTTGCAGTTTTCCATGCAAGGCTCACCCCAGAACGCTGCCTCGGCTGTTTCCCGGTCGTCTACGATGAACCCGTCTGCGTTGGGCATTTCGACTTCCAGGAAATTCTCGTTCGACAGAACGAAGTCGTCCTCCACGAGATCGTTGGAATAGAGAATATAGGCAACGATCGCATAGGTGTCGTCAGCCGACATCGTCTGCGCTGCGCCAAATGGCATCGAGCGGTGCACATAGTCCCATGTCGTCGACAGGTAGGGCCAGTACGAGCCTACGGTCTTGACCGGGTCTTTGCGGTCGAGCGTGTCCTTGCCGCCGGCCAGCTTGGGCCAGTTGTCCACGCCTTCGGCAAATTCGCCATGACACGAGGCGCAGTTGTCCGAAAATACCATCTCGCCATCTTCGACGGATCCCGAGCCGACCGGCAGTCCGGTCCCATCTGGGGACACATCGAGATTCCAGGCGGCGATTTCTTCAGGCAATGCCGGACGCCCCAAGCCCAACTTGTCGGCCATCACAGGATTGGCCAGAAATGCGAAAAGCGCAGTGCCAGCGAACAGAAGGTTAGGATACTTCGACATTCTCGGCCTCTCCGGTTTCCTTGACCCACCAAGTCTGAATGCAATTGTTGTGATAGACGGAGTTTTCGCCGCGCACTTCGCGCAGCATTTTCTTGGTCGGCTGGACGTAGCCGGTTTCATCCATAGCGCGGGCCTGCAGCAGCATCTCTTTGCCGTCCCAGCTCGTGTCCAGGTAGAAACGTGTCAGCGCCATCGGCTGACCGGGGTTCGCAAGGCGCGCGGTTTCCCAAGTCTTGCCACCGTCCTTGGAAACATCGACCCGTTTGATCGCACCGCGACCAGACCACGCGAGCCCGGTGATCACCAGCGGTCCGGGACCATGTTTGATCGGGGCCTGCGGGCTGGGCGAAGTCACGATGGACTTGGCGTCCATTACCCATGTCCATTTGCGGCTGGTGCCATTGGCGAGGGTATCGGTGTATTTTGAGGTTTCCTCGCGGCTTTCCACCGGACCCTCCATCACTTCGATCCGGCGCAGCCATTTGATCCACATGTTGCCTTCCCAACCCGGCACCACGAGGCGGACTGGATAGCCATGTTCCTTGCGAAGCGCTTCACCATTCGCCTTGAATGCGACCAGCACATCGTCCAGTGCCTTTTCCAGCGGAATCGAGCGACCATTCGAGGATGCATCCGCACCTTCTACATAGACCCATTTGCCTTCCGGCTTGACCCCGGCTTCCTCCAGCAAGGTACGGAGCGGCACCCCGGAATATTCCATGTTGTGGATCATGCCATGGGTGAATTGCGCGCCGTTCAACTGGGCACCGGCCCATTCCATGCCGGTATTGGCTGCGCATTCGCAGAAGAAGACACGGTTGATCCGGGCAAATCGCTCCAGATCCTCGTAGGTGAAGACCAGCGGCTGATCGACGAGACCGTTGATCATCAGGCGGTAGTCTTCCTTGCGCAGATCAATTGCCCCCGAATGGTGACGTTCGAAGGCGCAACCCTGCGGCGTGATCGTGCCATCGAGTGCATGGATTGGCGTGAAGTTAATCGACGAAATCGGATCGGCGGTCAGCCAAGGCACATTGCGGCGCACCACATCGGCTTCGTATTCTATAGGCAGGCCATAGGGCGTCGCGTCAACACCATCGCCAAGCCCCGTTGCCCACGGCTGCACCTCGGTGATCAGCGGATCGGGCGTGCCTTGTGCCCGCGCGGTGGTTGCCGCAGCGACGGCCCCCACCCCCGCCGCAGCAGCGCCCTTCAAGAAGCTGCGGCGCGAATTCTTACTGGTCTCGGACATCTTCCTCTGCTCCTCCAGTTTCTTCAGCCGTTAACGACATTCACGGATTTATTTGGCTCGACCGATACAGTGCCTTGCCGCTTAATGTGGTTTTCCACGACATCCCAGATCGGCGGACCTTCGGTGCCCTCGTTCACACTTGCCCAACCCGCGACCACATAGGTCTTGGCCGGGTCCAGCAGTTCACCACTCTTCAGAAGGGTCATTTCGGTGATCCGTTCGCCCTGTGGCTTGGTCACATCGATCCGGTAGCCCATACCGCCCACGCGCACCATGTCGCCGCCCTGCTGGTAATAGGGGTCCGGGTTGAAGAGGTTGTCGGCAACATCTTCCAGGATCAGGTGCAGCGTTTCGCCGGTCATCTCGGACCTATAGGCGTTCGGATAGCTCATTGCGGTTGCGTTGAAGATATCTTCGCGAGTGATGTCCTGCCCCGGCAGCACCGACGCGCCCCAGCGGAAGCCCGGTGACAGAGCGATATCCGCCTCGCGCTCTTCGATCAGGGCATTGCAAATCAGGTCGTCCCAAGTGCCATTAAAATTGCCGCGCCGGTAAAGCAGAGAATCCGTCTTGCCAATGACTTCGGACATCGCCGCCTCATGGGGCGCGCGTTCGGCATCGATCAGTGCCGCCACATCCGGGTCGGGGGTGATGACGTCCGAGAAGATCGGGATCAGCTTGTGCTTGACCTCCTTCACCTCTCCCCCCTGCACATCAAGATCGATCCGGCTGATAAACTTGCCGTGGCTGCCCGAGGCAATCAGATGCGTCTTGTTTACCAGTACCGGCTCGGGAATCGCGTCATGGGTATGGCCTGTCAGGATGATGTCGATCCCATCAACATCCGCAGCCAGTTTGCGGTCGACGTCGAAGCCGTTGTGCGACAAGAGAACGACGCATTCCGCGCCGTTGTCGCGGACCTCTTGCACAACTTCGGCGATACGTTCCTGCCGCACGCCGAACGACAGACCGGGGAACATCCAGCCCGGGTTCGCAATCGGCATGTAGGGGAAAGCCTGACCGATCACGGCAACCTGCACACCGCCCCGCTCGAACATCTTGTAAGGCTCGTAAGCCGGTTCATTCCATTCGGCGTCAAAAATGTTCGCGCCAAGGAAGGGGAACGGCAGGCTTTCGACAATCTCTGTCACCCGGTCGATGCCAAGCGTGAATTCCCAGTGGCTGGTCATCGCCTCGACACCGAGAGCGTTCATGACGTTGACCATGTCCTGACCATTCGACTGAAGGGCAGAATACGACCCCTGCCAAGTGTCGCCGCCATCCAGAAGCAGGGCGTCGGGCCGGTCAGCACGTATCGCCTTCAGGACAGTGGCAACCCGATCAAGGCCGCCCATCCGTCCGTACTCTTGGGCGAGTGCTGTGAAGTCGTCATAGGTCAGCGCATAGGCATCCGCGGATCCATCTTCGATGCCGAACATCGCCCGGAATGCCGCACCCGTGACATGCGGCGGCAAGCCCTTGGCTCCGCCGACGCCCAGGTTAATCTCAGGTTCGCGAAACCAAACCGGCTTCAACTGCGCGTGAACATCCGTGATATGCATCAGGGTCACATTGCCGGTGGTATCAAACTGAAGCAGCTGATCCTGCGTCAAAGCCTGCTGCGCGGCGAGCCGGGACCAGTTGCCAAAGCCGCCCGCACCGTAAAGCGCCGAGGCAGCCATTCCGACCTGAAGAAAATCGCGACGAGAGATCATAAGTGCCCCCTAGGCAGGATTAACATGCGTTTATTTGCATATGTTTAGAAACAGAAACCCCGCGCCAGTCTCCCGGCGCGGGGCAACTAATCAGTTACGGACGGACGGCCCTTCGACCGACAGACCATTGCCGCGGGAAGAAACGTAGAGCTCCAGGGCACGGAATTCGTCGCTGCCCGGGCTGTAGGTTTCTGCACGAGTATCGCGAACACAGCCTTTGAAGCGGTTGTGCACGCCAGTCAGAACGCTGTCTTTCAGGCGATAAACCGGGAAGCCGTTGATCTGGCCCTGGCTGAGAACTTCAGCCCTGATCAGGTCACCGTAGTGGTCCTCATGGCAATTGGCGCAGCTCAGCTCAAGTTGACCGGTCCGGGCATAGTACAACTCCTTGCCCTTTTCCCAGGTTTCCTTGGCCGGCCCGTCTACAGCAACATTGACCGGCATGCCGCGCGACTGCAGCGTGATCAGACCATTCATCGACCTGATCGTGTCGCTGTTATAGTCCCAGGCCTCGGCGCCCATACGGGTCGTCCGGCAATTGTTGATCTCGTCCTCGATCGTTGTGACCTTGCCAGCGGCTTCGTTCCACTTCGGATAGACCGCACGGACGCCCTTCATGCTTTCGGGGCCATCATGGCAAGAGGCGCAGGACTTGCCTTCGCTGCCATCGACAGTGTCCCAGACGACTTGGGCTTCTTCCACAAAGATCATCCCAGGATTATCGAAATCGTCCAGTTCGAACGCCTGTGTTTCCGACGCGCGGAACCGCCAGCCCGAATAGGCCATATCGAGACCGTCGATATAGTCCGGCGCCTTTACTTCAGTCGTGATCTCAATGTCGCCATTGATGACCAGAACACCTGGCGCTGGCTCCTGCTCGGCGACTGCCGCACCGCATGACAGCGCAACGACGGCCGCCGAAGTCAGCATCGCCTTGATTGCATTCGCATTCATTATTGTCTCCTCCCTGAGAACCGCGCCAATCAACCGACCGAAATCGGCTTGCTGTCCTCGTAAACGGACCCGTCGTCGTCATACCAAGTGAATTTGAACTCACCGGCTTCCGGAACGGTGGCGTCGAACTCGAAATAAGGATTGGTCGAGATCGCCGGCTCCAGCGTGATATCGATCACGTTCTGACCGTTGAAGTCACAGGTGAAGCGATTGATGATCGAACGCGGAATCTTGTTCCCGTCCTTATCCTTGCGCTGGCCCGACTCCATGATGTGGCTGATCAGCGTCTTGATCGTGATGACCTCACCGGCTGCTGCCGATTTCGGAACCTTCACGCGGGGTTTTGCATCTGCTGCCATTTTTCAGCTCTCCTAAATCAGCCGCCGCATCCGCCGATGGTCACCTTGACCGTCGACGACGCTTGCACAAAAGATCCATCGGCCATCTTGGCCACGGCAACCACGTCCTGCGTGCCCGCCAGACGAATACGGGTCGAGGCAACCTGCGAGCCAGCCAGAGGGCCGAAATTGAAGGTTGCTACGCCCGGCGTCGGGTTGCCGGCGGCAAAGACAGCGATTGACACCGCACCCGGTGCATCCACGGAAATCGGAACGGTGTTGCCGTTCTCAGCAATCTCCGGAGCCGTAATGGTGATGCCGTCGGCACCGACCGCTGCACCGCCGGTAAAGGCGGCGATTGCTTCGTCTGCTGCGGCCATCGCGCGGAACGGCAAGAAAGATGCCGCTGTTGCGCCAAGCCCCAAAGCCAAAGCGTCACGTCGTGTGAGTTTCATGCTTTTCTCCTCGAAACCATCTGTTCCACTGTCACTCTTTGAGCGTCAGCAGGTATGCGACCACGTCTTCGATCTGCTGGCCCGTCAGCAACGGCGCCAGAGGTTCGGTTGCGGCCTTGCCGGTGAATGCGTCGCCCGGCCTGATAAATCCTGTCGTCTTGTAGAAAGACGGCATCATGGATCCCTCGAATGTCATCTTCGCATTCGCTATGATGCCACGCAGCTGAGCTTCATCCCAACGATCTGCAGCGCCATCAAGCGATGGGCCGATTTCACCATGGAACGGCACGTCGGCCATAGCCGTGACCTGATGGCAGGTCACGCAATTGCCCAGTGCTTTTGATTCCATCACCTTCCGGCCTTCAGCCGCATCGCCCGGCGTGCCGGTCAGCGATTCGGCCACGGCGCCATCGACAAAGGCCACGGCTTCATATGCTGTATCCGCCCAAGCGGTGCCGGAAATCAGCATCGAAGCCAAGATAAGAGTTGTCCGCTTCATGTTCCCTCCCGTGAACTGGTCCGTATACGGTAGCGCACCGCGACGGAGTCGCGCAACCACAAATTCAAAAATTTGAATGATCGTATATTGAGCACCCATTCCAACCCGGCCTGCACCTTGCATCACACAGGATTGCAGAGCCGCAAGACGAGTCCCGTGCCCCCGATCGATCCGGCTACCTCTGCTCCAGCATCCGTGCATGGTACTTTTGGAAATTCTCACCATTTTCATAGATACGGTCGTGGACCCACGTCAGCATATCCAGTGTCATGCCTCTTGAAAGCGCGCCGGGCACAAGGCCGACGGCCGCCCTTGGCGCCGTCACCCCTTCCGGCACTTCTTCGGGCAGGAAAAGAACGGTTGGCGTGAACATCACGCCCCATTTCATCACCATTTCCTTCTCGGTCAGCACTTCACCGTCGAAATCCGTGACTTCGACATCGCCAAACATGTTAATCTGAACAAAGAAGAAATCTTCGTTCAGCATCGTGTTGATTTCAGGGTCGGGCCAGACCTCTTCATGCATCTTGGTGCAATAGATGCAGCCACGCTGTTCGATCACCAGCGCCAGGCGCTTTCCTTCGGCATTTGCCTCGGAGAGATCTTCGCGCAGGTCCTTGAACGTGTCGTGCATCCATTCCGTCTTGTGCAGGCCGTCATCTCCCATGGTCGTCTCCGCCGAGAGCGGGGCTGCCAGCAGGACAAGCGCGAAAAGTGCCGTCAGAAATCTCATAAGTACCTCCCTATCCGAGCCGGCCAAAGAATGGAAAAGTCTCAAGCAGCCATTGGCCAATGTAGTTCACCGAATTCGTGGCGATCAGGACCGCGAACACGATCAGCATCACGCCCATGATCCTTTCGACATAGGCCATCTTGCTGCGATGGCGCTGCATGAAGCCCAGGAACGGCTTTGCAAAAAAGGCCGCGATCACGAAAGGCGCCGTCATACCAAGACCGAACGCCGCGAGCAGCAAGGCGCCCTGCAACAGATCCCCCATGCCGCTTGCTATCATCAGGATCGACGCCAGAACCGGACCGACGCAAGCTGTCCAGCCGAAGCCAAAGGCCAATCCCATCAGATAGGCCCCCACTACTGTGGATGGGTCGGATTTGCTTTCCAGCCGCGCCTCGCGCATCAGGAAACCGATTCGGAATACCCCGAGGAAATGCAGACCGAAAACGAAGATGACCGCGGCGGCAACGTAGGACAGCGGTTGCTTCCATTGCGCGAAGGCCTGACCCAGTGCTGTCGCGCCAAGGCCCATCAGCATGAAAATGGTTGTAACGCCCAGCGCGAAGAAGAGCGCCGAAACGACAAGGCGTCGCTGTGCGCCGGGCGAAATCTCTCCGTCGCTTCGAAGCTCCGACATCGAAATGCCGGCCATGTAGCTGAAGTAGAACGGCACCATCGGCAAAATGCAGGGCGACACGAAAGCAATAAGCCCCGCGAGAAAGGCGCCTAAGAAAGAAACCTCCAGCATCGGCAAGCCTTTCTTGATTTATTCACATATTCAATTTAAATTGAGTGTTAACCAAAGGTCAATCGGTTCTAACATGGCCAAAAGACTTATCATCGCAATTATGTTTTGCTTTTTGGCGCATTCCGTCTGGGCCGCCGAACTCGTCATGGTCGAACAGCCCGGCTGCGCATGGTGCGCGAAATGGGACCATGAGGTTTCTGCCATCTATCCCTTGACGCCCGAAGGACAGGCCGCGCCTTTGCGCCGGGTCGACCTTCGCGCGAAGCCCGATGATCTGACATATTCCCGCAGTGTGGTTTTCACACCAACTTTCCTCTTGATGGAAAATGGCGTCGAACTGGCACGGATCGAAGGGTATCCCGGTGAAGATTTCTTCTGGGGACTTCTGGGGATGCTGCTGAAACAGAACACCGACTTCAAGGGAGCTTCCTAATGCGATTGATGACCTATTCTGCGATTGCCGCGGCCGCGCTTTCTACGACAGCCACCGCACAGGACGATGGTGCATTCGTTACCTTTCAAGTCCTCAGGCCAGAACTTGCGCTGAAGATGGCCGAGGCTGCGATGATCAGTTGCCGGGAGGCCGGCTATCAGGTTGGGGTGACCGTTGTTGACAGGTTCGGAGTGCCTCAGGTCTTCCTGCGCGACCGTTTTGCCGGAGTGCATGTATTCGAAACGTCGCAGCGCAAGGCCTGGACTGCGGTCAGCTTTCGCGCCGACACGATTGATCTGGATCTGACTACGCGTCCCGAAACGATTTCTGCCGGAATCCGATTTATTTCCGAGGCGTTGCCGCTTGGCGGCGGCAAGATGGTCATTTCCGGAGACGGGTCGCTCGTCGGGGGTATCGGTATTTCTGGCGCACCGGGCCCGGATTTGGATGATGATTGCGCCGAGGCTGGAATTGCGGCTATTGAGGATGAAATCGCTTTTTAGCATGTGAGGATCCAACATGGCTTTGCCGGTTCTTTCGGCCAATATGTCTGATGAGGACATGGACATGATGATGAACAATGCCTGTGACGCCTCCAACATGCTCAAGGCGCTCAGCCATGAGGGGCGACTGATGATCCTTTGCCACCTGGTCACGGGGGAAAAGTCAGTAACCGAACTGGAAGAATTGCTGTCGGCCCGCCAAGCTGCGGTATCTCAACAACTTGCACGGCTGCGACTGGAAGGTCTTGTGACACCGAGGCGCGATGGCAAGACAATCTACTATTCCTTGACCGACGACCGGCCGAAGCGCATCCTTGAAGTAATCTACGAGCTGTTCTGCACGATCGAGCCGAAGCGCTCGGCCTAGGCCTGCACTTCGATTAGGGGGAGGATTCGTCGATGTTCGATAGCATCGCCGACACCACGCTGGTAGCCCTTGTCGGGATGTTTGGTGGGCTTGTGCTTGGGCTTGCTGCGCGACTTGGGCGTTTCTGCACTCTCGGCGCGATCGAAGACCTTTTGTATCAGGGCAGTTCCGTGCGCATGCGGATGTGGGTATTGGCGATCGGCGTGGCAGTGCTGGGAAGCTTCTTGCTGATCGGCGTTGGGCTGCTTGACGCCGGTCAGACAAGCTATCTTTCCTTCGCTTTCAATCCTTTTGCCGCAGTCTTTGGCGGTTTGGTTTTCGGCTATGGCATGGCGCTGGCCGGCAATTGCGGTTTTGGCGCCCTGGCCCGTCTGGGCGGGGGGGACTTGCGGTCCTTCGTGATCGTGCTGGTGATGGGGATCTCGGCCTATGTGACGCTTTCCGGGCCCCTTGCATCGTTGCGGGTCATGGCTTTTCCGGCTCCGCCTGTGGATGGCGCCCTGCCCGGGCTGGCGCACCTGATTGCAGATGTTTTGAGCATGCGCGTTCCTGTGGTCGGCTTGACCATCGGTTTGCTGATCGTCGCTGCGGCGCTTGCGACACGCGAAATGTGGAGCAGCCCGAAGACCATATTCTGGGGCGCGATGGTGGGCCTTGCAGTGACTTCGGGCTGGGCCGGAACGCAATGGGTTGCGGCGCATGGCTTCGATCCGGTGCCGGTTGAAAGTCACACTTATTCAGCGCCGCTGGGAGACATGATCATCTACCTGATGACCTCCTCCGGCAATAACCTGAATTTCGGCGTCGGTTCGGTCGCGGGGGTTCTTCTCGGGGCCTTCATCGGCAGCCTGATCAAGGGGCATTTCCGTTGGGAGGCATGCGAAGATCCGCGGGAATTGCGCCGCCAGATTGTCGGCGGCGCATTGATGGGTGTCGGAGCCGTCGTCGCCTTCGGCTGCACCATTGGCCAGGGCATCTCGGCCTTTTCCATTCTTGCCTATTCCGCCCCTGTGACCATGGCCTCGATCTTCGCCGGATGCGCCTTTGGCCTGCGACAACTGATCGAAGGATTTGCGCCCGCGGAATAGGACGGCTATTTCACGAACAGCTTTCGCGGTGTTGCGCAAAGACACTCCGCGCCGGTCTCGGTGATCAAGATGGGTTCGGTGATCTCGAGACCGCCGTCATCAAGCCAAAGTGCTGGCATGAAGTGAAACGTCATTCCGGGCTTGAGTTCCGTCCGGTCTCCGCGCCGGAACGATATGGTTCGTTCACCCCAGTCGGGCGGATAGCTGAGGCCGATCGCATAGCCACAACGGCTATCCTTTTGGAATCCCAGTCTGTTCAACGTCGCGTTGAAAGCATTTGCGATGTCCTCGGCGAAATTTCCC